>CALWNQ010000022.1 GCA_944382875.1 uncultured Clostridia bacterium | reverse complement strand
TATTTATTATATCACATCGTCTCGCGTTTGTCAATACCTTTTTCAAAGTTTTTTCAGCCGCTTGACTCGTGATCGCTTACTGTCTTCCCGGACATCTATATTATAATAACACATCTTATTTTACTTGTCAACACTTTTTTACGAAAAATACGAATTTTCTTTTTTCTTCAGCAATGTTTCCCGCTCTCCTTGCAAAAGGGACAAAAAGATGCTACAATAAATTGAAACATCAATCATCTATATTAGAAAGGGTGGCTTGCATGTCTGCAAATCATTTAATCGATCTGAGCGATTGGCCGCGTCAAAACTGGGAAAAGATCATTTCTCTCGCATTGGAGATTGAAAAAAATCCTTCCCGTTTCTACGGCAGAATGGAAGGAAAAATTATGGCAACTCTTTTTTATGAGCCATCCACCCGCACCCAAAATTCCTTCAAATCAGCCATGATGCGGCTCGGCGGACAATGTCTCGGTTTCTCGAATCCACAGAACTCCTCGGTTGCAAAAGGCGAAACACTCGGAGATACCATCCGGATCATGAATGGATATGCGGATATCATCGCAATTCGCCATCCTAAAGAAGGCGCTGCAAAAGCAGCTGCGGCCTATTCTTCCTGCCCTGTCATCAATGCCGGAGACGGCGGACATCTGCATCCGACACAAACTCTGACAGACCTTGTCACGCTGACCAAGGAAACCGGCCGGTTGGACAACCTGACTATTGGTATCTGTGGAGATTTGAAATATGGAAGGACAGTACATTCTCTTATTAAAGCACTGACACAGTTCCCAAACAACCGTTTTATCCTAATTTCTACCAAAGAGCTGGTTATCCCCGCTTATATTAAGGTGATTCTCAACGCCGCCGGCTGTCCTTATCAGGAGGTCGCCTCCCTCACCGAAGTGATTGGCGATCTCGATGTCCTTTATATGACCAGAATCCAGCGGGAGCGCTTCGCTTCGGAACAGGAATACCTGGAACAGAAACACGTTTACATTCTGGATACCGAAAAAATGTCACTTGCCCGTCCAACCATGAAGGTTCTCCACCCTCTGCCCCGTGTTGATGAAATTACGCCGGAGGTAGACGAAGATCCACGCGCTGTTTACTTCAAACAGGCACAGTACGGCGTCTATACCCGGATGTCACTGATTCTCAACCTGTTGGAAAATGATGGTTTTGGCGCCACACTTTTCCACGGAACTTCATCCAACAACGAGCCCTGTTCCAATCCCAACTGCATTACCAACACGGAAGCTTACCTGAAAAAATCTTTCCTGGAAAGCGGCAATATGCTGATGTGCGAATATTGCGAACATAAAAAGTTGATCTAAAAAATCCCCTGCTGAAAAGCGTAATGTCGTTAGCGAAGTTTTACGCAAACCGAGTGGGATAACAGAAAATACAGCATAGTTAAGATAGCTATGCTGTATCAGTCTGTCGAATAACCCTGGATTTCAAGCGAGATTCAGGGTTAAAAATTTTAATTTGACAAAAAATGCATATATCCCGATTGAGGCACTGTATCGGTGAGAACTTATCCACTTATGCAGTGCATATTTTTTGAGGTTCATTGCAGCAAACTTAAGCCTGACCCATTTTGTCACCTGGCTCAAGCCTCGGTATTGAGTATATCGCATTGCGTATTTTTCTTTCGCGTCTGCGAATACACGTTCAATTGTTTCTTTTCGTCGTTCATATAAAGTCTTGTACTCAGGGGTATATCTAATATCTTCTACTGTTTCAAGATAATCAAACCATATGTGCTTGGTTACGGTTTTCTCATTCTTTTGGCTTTCTGTGCATAAATGCTTTGTTGGACATTTCTCGCAAATATAACTTTTGCTATTGAATTCCCGGTGTCCTTCCCGATTTGTAGTTACATAGCTTAACACTTGGTTTTCGGGACATATTACGCAGTCATAATATTCATCATATACATACTCATACGGTGCATAATTCCCCTTTTTCCCCATTGGCCTTTTGTACGGTAATACCGGTATTCTCCCGTCATCTATTACTCTTTTGCTTATCCACGGTGTTTTGTAGCCTGCATCCATTACTATGTTTTCTATCTCAGGGTTATGCTCAGTTAATTTATCATACAATCCGTCAAAGGCTGTACTATCGTGTATGTTACCGGGATTTACCGTTACTTCCATTACATATCCGTTTTTATCGCAGCCTGTCTGTGCTGTATATGCAAAGCATTTTTTATGCTCACCCTTGTGAAACATTCCGCTTTCAGGGTCTGTGGCCGAGGCTGTAATCTCTTTCTCTTCGGGCGGTTTCGGTCCGTCAAACGGTTTTTTGCCGTGGTTTTCCCGGTCCTCGTTTATCTCTGCCATAAGCTCTTCTTCATAGCGTTTTGCGGCTTGCGGTACGGCTTTTTTTACTGCCTTTTTTATGTTGGCATTTGCCTTGATATGTGTTCCGTCTACAAATACTGTTTCGGGTGATAAATATCCTGCTCTTTCTATTTCGCTTAATATCCAATAAAATATTTCTTCTATTGTTTTTTCAGTGTATCTATGTCTGAAATTATAGCTTACGGTTGAAAAGTGCGGTATCTGCTCATTCATCAGGTACCCTAAAAACCATCTGTATGCCACATTCATTTTTATTTCTTCTACCGTTCTTCTCAGTGACGGCAATCCGTATAAATGCTGTATTAATACCATTTTAAATATTACTACTGGGTCTATGCTCGGTCGGCCGTTATCTGCACAGTATAAATCTTCCACTATATCATAGATATGGCTGAAGTCTACCGCGCTGTCTATTTTTCTCAATAAATGATCAGTCGGCACAAATTCCTCTATGCTAAATACTTCGAGCTGGTCGCGGTTTTCTCTTCCTTTTACTATCATTTTCATCACCCCTTCTATTATACCTTATTTATGCAAAAAAGCCCAGCTTATACTGGACTTTTTCGACAGACTGATACAGCATAGTTAAGATAGCTATGCTGTATTTTTTATGCTTAAAACAACAAATTTCGCAACTTTTTCAAAACCACTTTATTTTTATTTCCGATTGTGTTATAATATAATTTGCCAAACAAATCTAATAATAACAAAGGATGACCTTAACTGAGGGGATATTATACCCTTTTGCCTTTGTCATTCAAAATGAATTCGGTAAAAACGCAATTCCACTTGAATGACAATAAGGTTTGTCCTTTTGTGTTTAAGATTTGTTTGGCGACAATCGGGGTTGCGTTTTTCGGTGCGTGGCTTCGGTCACGCACTTTTTTATTAATAGGAAAAGAGGAAAAACAATGAAAAAAGTTAGCAGTATTTTGTGGGGAATTGTATTGATTGCCGCAGGCGTGGTTTTGGCTCTGAATGTATTTAACATTATGGATATTAATATCTTCTTTGACGGTTGGTGGACACTGTTTATTATCGTGCCGTGTGCCATTGGATTATTTACAGAGCGCGAAAAGACAGGCAACATTATTGGTATAGCAGTTGGTGTATTCCTGTTATTGTGCTGTCAAGATATTTTGAGTTTCTCGATGTTGTGGAAACTTCTTGTTCCGGCCATTATTGTAATTATCGGCTTGAAGATGGTTTTTACCGGACTTTTTGGCAACAAAGCAAATGAAATCATTGCTAAAATCAAGCAAAACGGCGGCGAAACAAAGGTTGGCTGTGCCACATTCTCCGGTTGTGATCTGAATTATGACGGCGAAGTATTTGAGGGCGCAGAGCTTACCGCAACCTTTGGCGGTGTGAAGTGCGATCTCCGTAACGCTATTATTGAAAAGGATTGTGCCATTCAGGTGTCGGCTATCTTTGGCGGTATTGATATTTTTGTTCCCGACAACATCAATGTAAAGGTAAGCTCCAACTGTATCTTTGGTGGCATCTCTAACAAGACTTCCGTACACAAGGATGCTCCCACTATCTACATAAGCGGCACTTGTATGTTTGGAGGCGTTGAAATTAAATGACCAATTTTCAAAAAACAGTAAAATACATAGCGATGGCGTTTGCCATCTTTCTCACAGTCAGTATTATCGGAGGAATTTTAAGTATGTTTGGTTTGTTCGGAGGATTTTTCGGCGGCGATGCTGTGACCGAAGATATAAAAACTTATTCAGTATCATCAGAGATACAAAGCCTTGAAGTAAAGATCAATGCCGCTGATTTTACCATTAAGCAAGGTGAGAGTTTTTCTGTTGAAAGCAATCTAAAACATCTTACGGTTGAAGATAAGAATGGTGTTCTTACGATCGAGGAAACAAGGAAGTTTGCTCACACCTATACAGGTGCTATATTGACTCTTTACATTCCTGCAGACGCGGTGTTTGAAAGAGCAAATATTATAACAGGTGCAGGAAGACTGACTGTAGATAGCTTGTCTGCCGCTACAATTAACTTTGAACTTGGTGCCGGTGAAGTTACCATTGATACTCTTGTTGCCGCCTCAGATATTGACATTGACGGTGGTGCAGGAAAAATCACAATATCAGGCGGTGCACTTCATAACCTTGATTTAGATATGGGTGTAGGTCAGTTGAATCTGACTTCTGCTCTTACAGGTGAAAGTGATTTCGATTTAGGTGTTGGAGAGTCCAACATAACCATAATTGGTAATAAGGATGATTATAAACTTGATATAGAAAAAGGTCTTGGTAATATCACAGTAGATGGCACAAGCGTTTCTAATATCAAGGGACAAGGTAACGGTAATAACAGCATCGAGATTAGTGGCGGTATCGGTGCCATTAACTTGGAATTTAAGGAGTCTGAAGCAAAATGATTTTAGAACTTAAAAATATAGAAAAATCCTTTGGTGAGAAGAAAGTCCTCACCGGAGTTTCATTCAAAGCTGAGGGTGGCAAAGCCTTCGGACTGCTTGGCAGAAACGGTGCCGGCAAGACCACATCTATACGTATTCTGATGGATGTGTTCCCTGCAAACAGCGGTGAAGTGCTGATCGATGGTCAACCTATTAATTACAACAAAATTGGCATCGGCTATCTTCCCGAAGAAAGAGGCTTGTATCCGAAGAAGATTATCATTGATCAGCTTACCTATTTTGCAGAGCTGAAAGGAATGAGCCATAAGGCAGCTGTGCAATCAATCGACTATTGGCTTGGTCGGCTCGGTATGACCGAGTACCGCAACAAGCGACTTGATACACTTTCCAAGGGTAATCAGCAGAAGATTCAGTTGATTACTGCTCTCGCTCACGATCCCGATATTGTTATTCTGGACGAGCCTTTTTCAGGTCTTGACCCTGTAAATGCAATGCTCTTAAAGGACGTGGTTAAAGAACAGATTGCAAAAGGTAAAATCGTTCTGTTCTCCAGCCATCAGATGAGCTACATAGAAGAATTCTGCGACAGCATTGCTATCCTCAATAACGGTGTTGTTGCTCTTCACGGTGATTTGCACGACATTAAGCGTGACTATCCCCGTGACCGCTTAGTTGTCCGCACAGAAACACCCGATGCAATCAAAGCTGACTTTGGATCTTCCTGTACGGTCATGGAAAACGGCGACTTGATGATTCGCTTAGGCTCACCCTCCGAAAAGAAAACTACTATGACTCGCCTTGTAGAAAATTACGATATCGACGAAGTAAAGGTCTTTGAACCTTCCCTTAACGATATTTTCGTAGAATATGCAGGCGACGTAGCACAGGAGGACTAAGCAATGAAACAGTTTGGAAAAATACTTAAATTTGAACTTAAAAATTATGCAAAGAATAAGGCGTTTGTCGGTGTAACCATCTTTTTGATGGTGGTTATCGCTATTGTTATGTTCTTCCCTCGGATTACAGCCTTGTTCGAATCAGACGATACTTCTAATACCACCGCAGACCTTTCCGTTATGCTCGTAAAGGCAGATGATCCTACGCAGGCGGATATGGTGAAAGAAACATTTGCCGCATCCTTTACTGACTATGATGTGCAGATTACAGATGAGGAAATCAGCGTAATCAAGAACAAAATTACTTCCGGTGATGTGGAGTGTGCTTTTGTGATGAACGGAGCAACCTCATTTACATATTACGTTAATAATCTTTCGATGTACGATATGAACCCCGATATTGCGACCAGTGTGTTGCAACAGATCTATCAAATGAATGCTATGATAGGCGGCGGTATGTCTCAAGAAGATGCCGCAGGTGTTATGAGTATTCAGATTGATGCCGAGGTAGAAAGCCTTGGCAAAGATCAGATGCAAAACTTCTTCTACACCTACATTATGATTTTTGCGCTGTATATGGTTATCCTGCTTTACGGTCAGATGGTAGCAATGAGTGTTGCAACCGAAAAAAGCTCTCGTGCCATGGAATTGCTTATTACCAGTGCCAAACCCATCAACATGATGTTTGGTAAAGTTTTAGCGGCTTGTATGGCAGGTCTTGTTCAGCTTGTTGCCATCTTTGGCTCGGCGCTCGTGTTCTACAATGTGAATAAGTCCTATTGGGGAGATAACGGAATCATTGATTCCATCTTTAATATTCCGCCCGAGCTGTTTGTCTATATGCTTGTGTTCTTCCTACTTGGCTTCTTGATTTATGCGTTCCTCTATGGTGCAATTTCCTCTACCGTTTCAAAACTGGAGGATATCAATACTGCTGTTCAGCCGGTAACATTCTTGTTCATTATTGGTTTTATGGTGGTTATGTTCTCAATGAGCAGCGGAAGTGTGGACAATATACTGATGCAGATTTGCTCTTACATTCCGTTCACCTCACCGATGGCAATGTTCACAAGAATTGCTATGAGCACTGTGCCTTGGTATGAGATTGCGATTTCCATCGGCATTTTGGTTGCGTCTACCTTTGGAATCGGAATTCTCTCCGCAAAGATCTACCGTGTAGGTGTTCTTATGTACGGAACATCTCCCAAGATCGGCAATATTATTAAAGCCGTTTGGAAGGCATAATATAGTCAAAGGCGTCGCTTTGCAGCGGTGCCTTTATCGTTATTGTAATAATGTGTATTTAGCGGTTAGCACTTCTTCGCAATCATCCTTGGCGTTATCGGTAAACAGCTCACGCTCAAAGGAAATATCGTTTTTCATCAGGCAGAGGTCGAGGAAACAAAGAAAGATACCAATGTCAATGCGGTTATAGTGTGCCACCTTGTCGGCGGGCATAATACCTCGCTTACCCGACTTTTTATAACGGTAAACCGTCAAAGATTTTTCTTCTGCAGTTACTTTCCACGGCTGTGTGTTGCAGGCACTTGGCGTAAAGCGAACAATTTTACCTATTTCACGATGATGCTCACCGTTCCATATCTCATCAATCGGTTTGCGTTTACTTTTAAACATATCTTTGCGGAACTTATCGTCTGCGACCTTTGCAATGGCAATCATTATGACAAAATCAAGACCGTTATAGGTTGGCTCATCAGGTTTACCGATACCGAACCACAATGCACCAATTCCAAGAGAAGCAAGATATAGGTCAAGCTGTTCACCGATATAACCGATATTTTGCAGATAATTATCCTTTTTCTCGCTATATAATAAGATGCAATATTCTTGCCCACGCTTGCAGGTGGTTTGATCGGCAGGTACAATACGGATAGCGGTCTGTATGCTGTTTATCAACGGCGTAAGATTGTTGTATTTTTCTTCGATGCTTTGTAGTTCATCAGGGTTTATATTGCCAATATCACGAAATATATGAAAGGATTTTCTTTTGAAAATCATAGAGTAAAGTTCTTTTTCCATACTGCATTCGCCTCCTAAAAACAAATATATTTTATCAAATCAAATTTTAAATGTCAACAAAAGTTAATGTAAAATATATATAATTTAATGTATACCATTAAAAACATATTGACAAACATTAATGGCTGTGTTATACTTATGCCAACAAATCACTTTGGAGGTATGAGTAATGAAAGGTCTTAATAAACTCGGAAAGGTTATTACAAAGATTTTAGAGGTATTCCATTGGGTTGGTGCAGCTTTAATGACGGCGGCCACTGTTTGTTCTGCCGTAGCACCCGATTGGGTAAAATATTTTGTCGGCTTCGATGCAAAGGAATGCTGCGGTGTGAACCTGGATGTATATGGATTTGAGGTTAATCTCCCAGTTGCTAATGGTAATGTCGATATGACTGCATTTCTTATTTTTGGTATTGGCGCAGTTATCATTCTTGTTGTGATGGCTATGGTGTTCCGTAATCTGTATCTTATCTTCAAGAACTCTGAAAACACCACTCCATTCCAAAAGGATAATATTCGTATGATGCGTGAGATTGGTATTTTCTCTATTGCAGTCCCTGTAATCGGACTTTTTATGAGTTTTATTGTCCGTTTGATCATCGGTGTGGATGCCGTGGAAAACAGCATGGATATGAATGGCGTTTTTATGGGAATTGTCGTCCTCTGTCTGACACAGTTCTTTGTTCACGGTGCTGAGCTTGAAAAAGATGTAGACGGTCTGCTGTAAGGAGGGCGCTATGGGAAAAATAGTACTCCGCTTGGATAGAATGATGGTAGATAGAAAAATGTCCTTAAACGAGCTTGCAGAGCGTGTGGGGATTTCTAACGTCAACTTATCCAAAATCAAAAACAACAAAGTAACGGCTATCCGCTTTTCCACCCTTGCGGCAATTTGCGAGGTGCTTGATTGCGAAGCCGGAGATATTTTAGAATTTCAAAAAGAAGATTGATATGAAAGCGTCGCTTCGGCGGCGCTTTTTGCATTTTATATCGAAAACGCTGGACTTGTGAAAAGTGTTGTGGTATGTATTTGTGTTGCAAAAGGAGGTGCAACGCACATGACAACACTTGAAGATTTATACTACGGAAACATCAGTCCGCACGAAAGGTATATCAAGCGAGGGACGAGAGTCGATAAGCTCGTCAAACTGATATGCAAAAATGAGGAAGAACTGAATGCAGGGCTTACAGAAAAGCAAAAAGAAACCTTTGAAAAGTTCAAGGACTGCACAAGCGAACTGTCCTGCATCACCGAGCGTGAGGCATTCAGTTCGGGATTTATCCTCGCAACACGTATTATGGTGGAAGTGATGCAAGGCTTGGAGGAGGTCGAGGATATATGAAGAAAATCATAATCCTTCTTCTCTGCTGTGGGGTGCTCATCGGCATGGTGGGATGCGGTGGCAACACCGCACCGCCGCCTACCGAGAGTCCGCCGACAACGGTATCAGAAACGATAATAACAGAAACACCAACCGAAACAACACCGCCTGCGACGGCGGTAGAGCCGACAGAGAAAGAAAACGAGCCTACCCCGACTGAGAGCAAGGATCAGCCAACCGAGCCGACTGTGACCGCCACAGAGCCGACAACAACGGCAAAGCCAACGGAAGAACCCAAACCTACGGTTATAACAAAACCGACCGAGTCTTCGGTGGCGAAAACTCCGACGGAAAACGAATGCATCACTATATTGGAAACGGACGATCCGCCTACGGAAGAAATTATAATCCCACCCAAACCGAGCGCGGATACAGTGGCACAGAAGGTCGCAGAATACATAAATCAGTTCCGCACTGAGCAGGGTGATGTCACCGCAACGGTCATCCCCGGACTAACCGAATATTGCAAATACCGATGCACTCAGCTTAAAACAAATTTTGCTCATGATACTGCCGACCAACGAGCAACCGCCGAAGCTCTACAGTACGGCGAATATGTTGACTGGTCACTATACGGTATCGAAGGCGAAGAAAATTATTATACCGCCAATGTGCGCGAAGCCATCGGAAAAGGCAATTGGGGCGGCATGGCTGATGAGATAGCCTACTCCATAGCAAACGGATTCAGAAACAGCAAGGGGCACTGGTCATATGTCGGCAGCTCCAAATATAACTACATGGCGGTCGGCGTGATGTATGACGGATATTACTGGTATGTCTGCGTATGCATGGACTCTGAAAATACAGACTTAAAATAAGCATATAAATACCCACTGGATGCGGCGGTTCTATGCGAAACCTTGCCACAACATCCGGTGGGTAATTTTTTTATTTGCCTTTGTAGCCGTTTGTTTTATTCGAAATGGCCTACGGCTCGATGAAACTATTTCTGTTCGATTTTACGGGGTTTTTATTCGTGACATCGTTCTGCCTCGCGCATTACAGTGCGGTAAACCGATTTCCATAATCGCAAACTGCTTTCGGGATATTTTTCACGCATTTTACGGATTGCCGCTTTCCGAGCCTTTATTATTCCGTCCGGCTTCATCATATGTTCCAAGCAAAGCTCGTCAAGGTCGATGTGCTTATAACCGAACAACGCATAAGAACCACCAAGGATCTCTCTGTCTTTTTTCGGCAGCGCCTCAAATAACTCCTTTAAAAATTCAAGGCAAAGCTTATGATATACAATTCTGTCAGTGGATGCCGAGGACTTGTTCGGCATCAGACGCTCATACGGATCATACGGCTCTCCGTCCTCGTAAGGCACAAGGTCATAGACCGAAAGAAAGTGTGTGTTATAACCAATATGCCGAGCAACATCCTCAACGGAAATACCAAGTTCTTTTGCAATTTCCTCCGGCTCCTTGCCTGTATCGTAATATAACTGCTGTGCTTTCCGCAGCTCCGCCATATCCTCAGGATCAAAGAAAAGAACGCCGAGATTACATTCCATCCACCGATACATTGCACCCTTCAGGCGAGGATAAAGATAGGTGGTGAGCTTTGCCCGTTCCGGTTCGTATTTCTTTTTGCGAAGGAGAGAGAAAAACTCAAGCATACCTTCGTAAAAAAGTTCATTCACAACATATTTGGAATGTGCCGTCAGTTTATTCGGATGCTCCGCACTTTTATTATAACAGTTAAAATTAACGGCAACTTCCTTTGCGATACTGCGGATAAAACCGATATTTTTATTATAAAGTTTCTCTAAAATCGTTTCGTCGCCGTCATAGAACTTTAAAATTAATTCTTCGTTGGTCATAAGCTCACCTCCTCCACTATAATTCTAACAAACGATGTGCACCATAAACCGTACTTTACTCAGACTTCGGTCTGCCGCGCGGTTTGGTTTTACGAACAACATCACACAACGGATATAGATTTTTAGATGCAAGTTGCTCTTCAAACTCCTCATTTGTTGTTCCCGATCTTGTGGTTGCATCGTAATATAAATCCTGCGCCGTGCGGTATAATTTATATTTTTCTTCTTGTGTTATCACTCCACGGGAGAAATCCTTATCGATACGCAAGTAACAACGGCGAAGGGATTGCGCCTTGGGGTTGTCAGCCTGTAATTCTTTTATTCCCTTGCGGTGATAACCAAGCTGAGCGCAGGTGTACTTTGGATTATCGGGTGCAGGGTTGTCGCAATACTTGGTGTGGTATCCCTTTTTAAGCAAAAAGTATCTGCCGCAGTATTCACATTTGCGGATAATATATCCCACTTCCAATGCCTTGTAAAAATCCATTTTAAGCAGTGCCTGTAACGACTCCACCTCATAATACTGATAGATTTTATATTCTCCCGACCCCTCAAAAGTTTCCCTTGGCATATGGCGAAGGATTACAGGATCATTAGCGGTAAAGTATCCCGAACCCTCAACCGGATTGGCGATAAACTTTTCAGCACGGGGATGGTTAAACAAGTCATCAAGAGCCATTGCATAGTTGTTGGTATCAAGCTTATTCAGAGAGGATAAAAAGAATTTTATGAAATTAAATATCGTTGTGTTGAATGAATTTATATCGTAAAGCGCCTTTGCATATGCATCGCAGTAATCCTTATAATACTTCCACTTAACTGCGATGTTGCCCGGATAAATCAGCAACGCTCTTGTTTTTTCGGGTGGCAGTTCAGGAATTGGCGGCTGGGGTGTGGTAACACAGAACGCCTTTTCTGTCTGGGTGTTTGTGTAATATTCTTTATTTACACCGCCATAATTATTTGGATTCTCAAGGTAATCTTCGTAGGCGGTAATTTTATTTAATACTTCAATGTCATGTTCAGAAAGCTCACAATCGTCACTCTCAAACATCGATTGCTGTGCTGTAAACTGTTCAGCTTCTGCAAAAATATCTGTCTCCTCTCGCACAAGTTCAAGGCAGGGGAACTCACAGATCATAGCATCGAGTTTTATATATTCCTTGTTGGCTTCATACCAATCAGAAAGTTTCTTGCTCCGCATATATTCGCTTAACTTGCTTTGTGCAAGTTCCAACTGTTCGCGCATAGCAGCATATTTATCTTTCGGCAGATTCAAAAACTCAGTTGTCAGGTCACCGAGCGAAAACTTTTTACCATTAATTTCGATGTGTTTATCACCGATGCAAAAAGATATACATCCAAACAAGAGAACACCTCCTAACTTTAATTTGTCAGCAAATAGTTTTATATTATATATGACAATTATTATTTTATCATTTTTTCTTACACAATACAAGTAGAAGGGCGAAAGTCAGAGTAAAAAACTTTGACTCTCGCCCTTACTTTATTTCAAGGAGGTGTTTTCAAATGACTGAAAACAAACCGAAACTCACCGTTATAGACGGTGAAACCCTAATGGATACAAGACTGGAACCGACCAAGTTTTGTATCGACACTCTGTTGCCGCAAGGAATAACAATCCTCGGCGGCGCACCTAAAATCGGTAAATCGTGGTGGGTGCTGGATATTTGTATCCGCATCGCCAAAGGAGAAAGCGTGTGGGGTATGCCAACCACCAAAGGCACAACGCTGTATCTTTGCTTGGAGGATACGCTCAGGCGTGTGCAAGAGCGACTGTGTTTAATCACAGATGACGTTCCCTCCAACGCTTTCTTTGCAACGGCGGCGCATACGCTTGCCGAAGGTCTCTGCGATGAAATCTATGCGTTTGTGAAGGAGCATCCCGATACCGTTCTCGTTGCAATCGATACTTTTCAGATCGTGCGTAACGGCGGTGTGGATACCTCTTACGGTAACGACTACGATGAAATCCGTCAGATGAAGCAGTTGGCAGACGAGCTTAATATCTCTCTTCTGTTGGTGCATCACCTTCGTAAGCAGGGCGATAGTGATCCGCTGAACAAACTGTCAGGCACGACCGGAATCGTAGGCGCAGTCGATTCGGTCTTCGTGCTTGACAAAAGCAAACGCAGTGAAAACCTCGCCACACTCGTTTGCACGGGCAGAGATATTGAGCATCGGCAGTTTGAACTAAAGTTCTCAAACAAGGATTTTCTATGGGAAGTAAAATCCGACAGCCGTGAGCAACCCGAAAAATTGTTGCCGCCGGAGATGGAATTGCTCGTTCAGTTTATGAAAGAACAAAAATCTTTCGTAGGCGGTAACAGTGAGTTCGTGGAACTGTTCAATAGACTGACCGATAGAGAGGCAACGGTCAAAGGCTTCAAGCAAATGATGAACCGTTGGCGGTACGACCTTGAAAAACTCGGGGTGCATTACCGTGACCACCGCAGTAATGGAACACGGCTACTGGAAGTGAAATATATTTCCTCTTCTGCTGTGTGCAGTGACGAAAGTGCCGTAAGTGACGAAACAAATTCGGTGTAGAAAACATTTGTCACTTTCGTCCCTTGCGTTCCTGTGAAGCGTTTGTCCGCCCGTTTGCCGAACGGTTTGCAAGTTGGAGTAAACACCCGACCGCCTCGGTTAAAACGCAACACAGGGCAAATGTGAGCCGTGTGTGCGGAGATTTGTCGCTGAAGGTTACTCAAAAAGCGATAAAAACTACCGCATTTTATTTCTCTCCTTTAGGAGAGAACCAGCATCGCCTTTGGCTGTACGACCACCGCTAAAGCGGCGGCCGCGCCTTCGACTGCTGTTTATTGGGCAGAAGCCCAAACCCACTTCTTACCTTCTTTGAAAAGAAGGTAAGCCAAGAAACTTTAATATTTAAAAGGATGTGTTTTATATGAAAACTAAACGATTCAATTTCAGAGTCTCCGATACGCTGGATGCTCTGATCCGTAAGAAAGCCGCAGATGCCGGAATGAGCATTACCGACTATATCATACTCTGCGCCATCGATAAAAAGGTAATAAATTACGACGGTCTGCGTGAGCTTACCACACAGGTGAAAAAACTCGGCAACAATGTAAATCAGTTGCTGATACTTTCCCGTCAGGGAAGAATCAGCACCGTAAATCTTGCCGCCACCCAAGAGGAACTGAAAAAGATTTACGAACTGCTATCTGCCGAGCTTGGAAGAGGGTGATGTTATGGCAATTGTTCATTTCGTAAATTACCAAAAACCGCAAACCTATAATACAATGTCGTTTGTCTTGCAATACACAATGCGAGATGACAAAACCGTTGCCGATGACGGCAATAAGTATGTGACCGGTGTTAACTGCACACCGCAGTCTGCCTATACCGAGTTTAATAACACCAAGCGGTTATATAACAAAACGGATAAAAGACTGTTCTATCATTTCGTTCAATCCTTTTCGGTGGATGAAAATATATCACCGCAAACGGCACACGAAATAGCAGTTAGATTTGCCGAGGAAACTGAAAAATTTTCCGGCTTCGAAATCGTAGTGTCCACCCACTGCGACCGTGACCATATCCACTCGCATTTTGTTATGAACAGCGTAAACGCAGAAAGCGGTAAAAAGTTTCACATCACCGAAAGCGAGGTGGAAATGCTGATGCAAAAATCAGACGTCCTCTGCCTTGAATATGGGTTGTCGGTTTTGAAACCCAAGCCTCCTACCGAGAGAGCAAAGCCGATGAACGACCGTGAATATCGGTCTGCTGAAAAGGGCGAAAGTTGGAAGATACGGCTTGAAGCTGTTATCTCAAATGTAATGCGGACCGCCGCTTCCAAAGAGCATTTTATTATGCTGATGGAAGCAGAAGGTTACGGTGTCAAGTGGACGGACACTCGTAAGAATATCACCTACACCACACCCGAAGGCAAAGCCTGTCGGGACTGCAAATTACACCTAACAAAATTTCTAAAGGAGAGTATGGAATATGAGTTCATCTACAGAGCGGAAATCACCGCAAGATTTAATAACCGAAGCACAGCAGAAGATCACCACCGCAGAAAAGGTTCATCCTTGCGTGGCGGTGACCGAGCCGAACTGGATGGCAATGATATCTACGCAGAGATCACAGATAGATTTGCTGAAGGAGATTCGGGATACACTGCCTACGCTGACGACCGAGAAAGAGTTAAAAGTGTATATGGATCGGCAGCTGAAGGTACTGATGCAGTACACCGAGCAGACCAAAGAAGCGACCGCGCAGTTTCAGACGGCGATGGAAACGTCGGCGGCGGAACTGACCGAGAATATCAATCGGCTGATAACGGATACCGAGAAACAGGTTGGGAGAATGAGCGAGAGCTGTTCGAACAACATCTCTATGCTTCGCAGTACAGCGGAGGACAAACTGGAGAGACATACCAACAAACTGTTTTGGCTTGCTCTGATACCTTCGGCGGTACTCATAGTGTTGGAACTGATGCGGCATATCTTATCGGCGATATCGGTAATATAATTGACGAGGATGCTCCCGTGGAAGATTGCACTACCAAGTACTACCCGGCAGAGCGTAAGAAAAAACAAGGCCCCGTGATGAGCGGGATGTAAAGAGCGTGAGAAAATCTCTAATCTCACGCTCATTTTTTATAACTATTTTTAATTTTGAAAGGATTGTTTTTTATGAACGAAAAAAAGTATATCACTGCTGCTGAAAACGCACAGAAAGATAACATCCCCGAAGATTGCAGATACACCTATTTTGCAAGGACGGTTGTTGTGGACGGTGCAAAATACCCCGTAATATCCGCAATACCGATTGCTTCAAGTGAACTGCGGATTGACTGTGCTGAGGATAAAATCCTTCAGCTCATAACCGGCGAAAAAAATTAACAGTTTTGTCGCTGGACTTTGAAACCGAGTAGTGATATGGTGTTGCTGTATCCTACTCGGTTTGATTTTACAGAGCCGCACTCGGCTCGGAAAGGATACGAAATATTATGTTAAAATCAACCGAGAATACAAACAATTTAATAACTGCACTTTATTGCAGACTGTCTCAAGAGGACGAAAGGCTCGGCGAATCCCTTTCAATCGAGAATCAGAAAATCATACTTCAAAAGTACGCTGACGATCACGGCTTCCGCAACTGCAAATTTTATGTAGATGACGGATACAGTGGTACCGATTTCAAAAGACCTGCCCATGTGCAAATGATGAAGGATGTTGAAGCAGGTAAAATTGGAATCGTAATCGTAAAAGACCAATCCCGTCTCGGCAGAGATTATCTGGAAACAGGACACTTAATGGATATTAAATTTCCATCCTATGACGTAAGATTTATTGCAATCAACGATGGGTATGACAGCATCAATAGAGCGGATAATGATTTCTCCGGTATGCGTAATTACTTCAACGATTTTTATGCTGCCGATACGAGCAGAAAAATCCGTGCGGTGCAGAGAGCAAAAGGTCAACGTGGTGAGCGTATAAGCACAGCAACACCATACGGCTATATGCGTAACCCCGAAAACAAAAAGGAATTAATTCCCGACCCACAGACTGCGCCTATTGTAAAACGCATATTCGATATGTATGCATCTGGACTCGGTGTCGTTAAAATCTGCGACATACTGTGTGAGGAAAAGATACTCTCCCCAAGCGTATATATCTTCCAAACCACAGGAAAGCGTATCGGCAACCCCGACCTTAACCGTCCGTATCATTGGGCGCAGACCACAGTTCGCAAAATGCTTGAAAATCAGGAATATGTGGGCGACACCGTAAACTTTAAAACTTATTCCAAGTCGAATAAGTTAAAGAAACGGCTTAAAAATGACCCCGACAAAATTCTCATATTCAAGAACACGCACGAAGGCATTGTTGAGCGAGAGGTGTTCGAGAGAGTGCAAAAGCACTTTGCCGGACGAAAGCGTCCCGATAAGCAAGGCGAGGTGGATAAGTACGCAGGTATCCTATACTGTGGCGATTGCCACAAGCGGTTATACCTTGCAAGAGCAAAAACACTTGCACCCGAAAAGAATGCGTTTCAATGCGGCGGATACCGTAGGCGCACCACCGATTGCACGGCACACAATATTCGTGAAATAGTGTTAGACCAAATTGTGCTTGACGATTTGAAAAGGATGACCGCCTTCGCAAGAGAAGAACCCGATAAGTTCTATGAGGCAGCCATGCAAAAAGCGAAAAGCGAAGCCGAAAAGTTTTATGCCCTTGCTAAAAAACAAAAGGATAAAATCGAAGACCGTATCAAAAAGATAGACAATATTATCCGTTGTCTGTATGAGGATCGTGTGGTCGGCAGAATAACCGTAGAGCGTTATGATGAAATGGCTTGTGGATACGAACAGGAACAAGCCGAACTGAAGCTCGAACTCGAAAGTCTGAACAAAGGGATTGCAGAGTTAGATGCACACGAACAGTCGGTACGAGAGTTTATGGCAAAGGCAAAGCAGTATGTGGAGATGCCGAAACTGACACCCGAATTGCTTCGAGCCTTCATCCGTAGGATTGAGGTATTTGAGAAAGAGGTCAAATACTCTCACACTTGCGGAAATCCCGTAGTAATATACTACAAATTCCAAATGAAGAAACTCGAAACACTCACCGTAATGTTCGGCACTTATGACGAAGATGCAGAGGAAGATATCTCTGCATAAAAGTAATAACCGGAAGGCAAAATTGCCTTCCGGTTACATACCACCCTAAAAACTTCGCTAAGAACACATAGCAAAAAGCAGGGGATTTTCTTTATTCCACTGTAACAGATTTTGCAAGATTTCTCGGTTTATCCAAATCGTAGCCCCGCTCATCCGCCGCACAGAATGCAATCAGCTGGAGCAGCACAATCAGTGCCAGCGGTCCAAAAAGTCCGCCATTCCCGGGAATGATAAGTTGTGTTCCCTCGTCCCATTTTACCTCACCTGGCGCGATCAGCAAAACCGGGCATCCTCTCGCTGCTGCTTCCTTGAGGTTGCTCAGCGTTTTTGCCTCCAGTTCCGGCTGCGTAATCAGCGCAATCACCGGTGTATCACCGGTCACCAACGCCAGCGTTCCATGCTTGAGTTCTCCTGCCGCATACGCCTCCGCGTGAATGTAGGAGATTTCCTTGAGTTTCAGCGCCCCTTCGAGTGCCATTGCGTAGTCCATTCCGCGTCCGATATAAAAAAGATGCTCTGTTCGGAGCAGTGACCGGGCAAACCGGCGAACTTCCTCTTTCCTATTGAGTGCCAGCTCCATCGCTTTTTCCGCATCTGTAAGCTGCGCAGTATCGATTTCCGCCTGTTCCCGGCTGATTGTCCCCCGTTCCAGAGCCGCCCGGATGGCAAACAGATACATCACCGCAAGCTGTACCGTATAAGCCTTGGTAGAAGCAACGGCAATTTCCGGACCAGCATGAGTGAGCAGCGTGTAATCCGCCTCCCGCGCAATGGAGGAACCGGGCGTGTTGACTACCGCAATCACCGGAATCCCCCGCTCCCGCATCATCCGCATAGCAGCAATGGTGTCTGCCGTTTCGCCGGACTGCGAAATGACTACCGCCGCTTCATCCTCCGCAAAAATCGGTTCCCGGTACCGCAGTTCAGAGGCAATTTCCACCTCAACCGGCAGACGCGCCAGCTTTTCGATCAACGCTTTTCCCATCATGCCGCAGTAATACGCTGTTCCGCAAGCCGCAATCCGCAGTTTGCTGATCTTCCGGAAAAAACCGTCTGGAATTCCGTCCTCCTCCAAATTGGGGATACCCTCCCGAATCCGGGGCTGCACCGTATCCCGAAACGCACGAGGCTGTTCATGGATTTCTTTCTCCATATAAAAGCGGTAACCGCCCTTCTGTGCCTGTTCCGGAGTCCAGTCGGCTTTTCGGAAAACCGGCTCCATTGGCTCCAGTAATTGGCTGTACAGCCGGAGCGAACCTTTTTCCAGCACAAGAATTTCCCCGTCTTCCGGCAGATAATACCGGTTGGTGTAGGCAAGCAGCGGCGTCAGGTCGGATGCAATCAACGCGCCGTTCTCACAAACCCCAGCAGTCAGCGGACTGCCTTTCCGCATTGCAAAAACGCAGTCCGGGAATCCCTCAAACAGCACCGCAAACGCATAGCTGCCTTCCAGTTTTTCCGCCGCACAGCGGAGTGCTTCGAGCGGATCTTTTTCATACAAGCTGTCGATCAGCGCCGCAGCCGCTTCGGTATCGGTGTCCGACAAAAAGCGATACCCTTTTTGCTCCATTTGCCGCCTGATCTCCCTGTAGTTCTCAATAATTCCATTGTGAACCAGCGTCACCCGGCCTTGCCGGTGGGGATGCGCATTGCGTTCTTCGGGTTCTCCGTGAGTTGCCCAACGTGTGTGACCAATGCCGCACCTGCTTTCCGGAAAACAGCCTTCGAGTGCCTTTTCCAAAACCGAAAGCTTCCCTTTCCGCCGCACCACCTCGATCTTCTCCTGCTCCCAGCAGGCAATGCCAGCCGAGTCATATCCCCGGTACTCGAGTGCCGCAAGACCGCCGGTCAGCACCGGCAGGGCAGAGTTGTTGCCCGAATATCCAATAATTCCGCACATATCCATTTGCTCCTTTGTTCAGTAAATTGCCGCAGAAAATAAAAATGCAAAACCCAACCAGACCGGCAAAAGCCAGCCTGATTTTTCCGTTTTCTGCTTCCGCCTGTGCGGCGGCTCCTGAACATCCGGGCGGGCAGCCCGAAAAGAGCTCAGCGTTCCGTAAAGGGATTTCTGTCTGTGCCGTTGCCGGCACCCTTTGCTCCCTTCTGCGCTTCGGAACAAGCGGGAAAGCATCCGCCGAATCTTTCGATCACTTTCCTCCTCGTCGACCATACCGTTCGCATGGTCCCGGCGCTTCTGTAAAAAGCCCCGCCGTCACCTCCTTAACTGTAATAGTATGCCACACTTGGACGAAAATTGCAAGTCCCGGTATTCCAAAGAAAAAGGAAGGCAGGATTTCCCCGCCTTCCGTCTTTGTTTTATACAATCTGTTTAGCGTTTTGCCATCTGCTCATAAAACTCATTGTACCAGAGGGCATTGTCCACCGGCGTGTTGGCCGGAATATGATTTCCCACTGCAAGAAAGAATCCGGGACAGTTTTTCCCGATGTCCATGCAGCGCTTTACCTCCCGGTAGATGTCCTCTTTGGAACCAAAAAGCAGCACCCGGGTGTCCGCGTTTCCGATAAAGGCGTGTGTCTTCCCGTATTTCTCCGCAATATAAGCCATATCGCTATCCGGCTCCAGCACAAACCCATGGAATCCGCAGTCGGCTATGTCGTTAATAAATTGGGAGTAATTCCCGTCCGATGTAAACACCACCCGTTTTCCCGCTTCCAGCAGCGGCTGCATATACCGGCGGTAGTTCGGGAAGACATATTTGCGGTACCAATCCGGATGGAGGAACGCCCCTTCAGTCCAGACAATATCATCGTGCACCATAATAACCGGCGAATCACATTTGGCCAGCGCCCGAATCAGCTGCATCAGCCAGTCCGCATACCGGTTTGCCATATCGCCAAAGCGTTTGGGATCCACACCGGCCGCTGTCAGCAGCATATCCCAGCCCAGTAAATCAATCAGTCCGGACATGCAGGTGATGTACACCCCGTTCATGTTGACCGCATCATCGTAAAACGCACAGGCATTCCGGTAATTCCGATTGAGAAACTCCACATACTGCTTTTCATCCCGGACACCGAGTGCTTCCCACGGATCAAAGTTGTACACATCTTCCTCGTCCTGAAATTTGCTTTTGCCGGCCTGTCGAAAATCACTGCCGTCCGCCGCATAAACCGCATGCCCCATATCGGTGTAATATTCCCCGAGCTCACCGTTTGCCAGATCGGTATTCCACATGAAATCAAAGTTCCAGGCTTTTAAAAAAGCCCGCTGTGCCTTTTGCCAGGTTTCAATATCGCTGTCCGGTTTTACCGGAATTCCAGTTACCCGGCTGAGCAGAGCGGCATGGCCAAGTACCGAATATTCCGTCCGCGGCACTCGCTCCGGCATCCGCAGATGCAGCGCATCCATTCCGTCCTGTAACGACATTGTCAACACCTCTTTCCAATAAAATCACAGATAATTCCGGAACAGCTCCAAAGCCTGCTGTTCATCGGCAGCCCAGGTGCTCAGCAGCACGCCCTCTGTCCCAAATTTTTTTAAAAAACGCACACTGTTTTCCGCCGGCATATACCCATAAATATTTTTTCCGTTTTCCAGAATTTTTCGATACAGAAAGTCCCAGCATTCATCTCCGCCATCCGGTTTTCCGTCTCCGGGCGTCCACTGGATGCAGGAAATCCGGTCAATTTTCAAAATCGCGTCCAAATGGCGGATGGCGTCAACGCCATCAAGGTGATAAATAATGTTGTCCAGCCCCTCGCACTGCTTTTTCAAATAAGGCAGTTCAAACTCCTCAAACATCTGCGGCGAAAGCATCGCCGACACATCGCACTGCACTTTGGCAGTTTTCCCTTTTCCCCAGATAGCAAAAGCACAGTAAGCAGAATAATCCTCATCATCCTTCACAATCTGCCAGTGCATGTCATACGCCTGCTGATAAAGGGAAATCAATTCTCTCTGAAGCCGGTGGATTTCCTCTGGACAATCCACCAGTGCATACATCAGTTCCTGTGTCCCAATCAGCGCCGCAAGAGTGTCCAATCCCTCGATCAGATCCGGAATCGCCGTCAGATACAACCCTTTTGAACGAGATTTGGCTTGCCGCAATGCATTCAGACTGAAATCCAGCCACTGTCTCCCCTTTTCCAGTGAAAGGGAAACACCATCCAGTTCCCGGAAACACGGTTCGTACCAGACCGTTTCCGGCGTAAAATGCGGTTTTGCCCCCAGAAATACACCCAGACTTCCCGGACCTAAATTGGGATAATAATGCGGCACCGAATCAAAAAGATAACAAGTATCCTGCGCATTGTTCTCAAACCGGACAATCGAATCAGGAAGTTTTGTAAATAGTTCAGCAGGATTCTGAATATTCACCGGCTGCTTTTCCCCTTTTTTCCTTGAAGGGCAGACACACTGTATCAGCGGTTTTTTCAGGTCATGTTTCCACCAGAAATCAAACCTGTCCCTGGTTTCATGCCAGTTTGTTTTTAAAGTTCTCATCCAAAGCCTCCTTTGCAACAGCATTTTCTCCTTTATTGTGCCATATTGCTTTAGAAAAATCAACGGTTTTTCAAGTAAAATGCAAAAATATTTAGTAAAATTGACTTTTCTCATTTTACATGCGATAATACATGACAAAGGACATACATGAACTGGCATATTGAGCAGGAAGGACATGTAGTGATATAAGTATAAAAGTGCGCAGAAAAAATATTGTTACAATTCTGGCATTCTTTTTTGCTGTCGGTGTGCTGTTGACTGCGTTTTAACCGTTTTTGATTATACTGGAAATTTATATGCACAAATATATCAAAATCTGCTGGATTTCTGCTTAAAAACAGCCCCCAGATAGCATGGCAGCTATTTGGAGGCTACTCTTTTATTGCATATCTGATACAAAATCCTACTGTCATCATGCTCAATGGAATTTCTGCCAAAAACACAACGCTAATGCCAAAGAAACATTTTCGAAAAGCGTTTCGATATTCTGTTTCAGGTATATTGTTAAACACTGCAAGTTGCTCTTTATAAAACGAAAAATCCAAAATAAAATCGGGTGGCAGAAACTCTCCCGGTAAATAAAACTGGCAGGAAATCAGCCAACGGAGCAGGAAAAGTCCAATTACCACCATTACGCAACAGCTGACAGCACCAGCTAATATTCCCACCATATGTTTTTCCAGCCACTGCCGAAAATAGAGATTTTCTTTTTCCAAATAGTATAATTTCGTCGCTTTTTTCACACTGTATACCATCAAACAGCCAAATATAAAAATGACAAGGCATCCCCACAGCCAGCATGTGAGTTTGGGAAATTGCCGGAGTATACGGTTTCCGGGAATATAACAGACTGTGACCTCTGTTCCCAGCATCTCCGTCAGTTTCTGTAAAAAAAAGGACTGTCCATCATCGTAAACAACGCCGTGATGCTCATCCGGAAGATACTCTGTCCGATACTGTCCGGAAAGCCGCTCCATCTGTTCCGCACTCACGCCAAAAATCTCCGCCCGATCTGCATTTCCGGAAAAATCCCGTACAATCCACAACTGTGTTCCAAACAGCAGGAACATACACATTGTTATAACAGCAATAACAATTTTCTTTTTCATGGCAAAATTTCCTCCACAATCCGGACCTTCACACCGTCCTGTAAAGGCTTACTGCTGTACCGGACAACCGGCATATCCGGCGGCAAAGATGCCGAAACGGCTGCTAGCCCGTCTTTTTCCGCAACAATTTGTGCGGTAGCCTGATAAGCCCGGCCATCCTGCACATAAAACAGGAGATATTCATCCACCCCTATGGGTGTCAAGCATGCAACCGGCAGCACTGTTTCATATTGTGCTCCGTCCGGTTCCAGAGAGGTTTGCTGCGGATAAAAAACCGCTGTTTCAGGGCACAGGAGAAAATTCACTTTCTGACAGAGCAGCGTGCAGAAAGCTATCGCTGCCAAAAAGCCGGCAATCCATGAGAGAAGTTTTTTCTCTTTCATCCAATTCCCCCCTATTTGACACAGCCCAAAGAAATGCCCTCTACCAGATCATTGTAGCAGAAGCGATAGAGCAGGATCGGCAAAATACTAAACAGAATCCCGCAGGCAGGCGCAGTCCCGTCAAACAGTGCAGCGGAGCGGCTCAACAATACCGGCAGAGGAAACCGGCTGATTTCGTCCAGAAAAACTACCGGCTGTTCCACCATCGACCAGCTGCTAAAAAAGACCAGTACAACCGCCGCCGTCACTGCCGGACGGCACAAAGGCGCTGCCAGCTTCCAGAAAAGCGCAAATTCTCCCAATCCGTCGATCCGTCCGGCATCGAGCAGCTCCCGGCTGATGCCTTTCATGTATTGGGAAAGCAGAAATGCTGCAAAGGTGGAAAAAGCACAGGGAAGGATCACTGCCCAACGGCTCCCCAAAAGACCTGTTTTCTGCAGTATAATATATTGCGGGACCACCACCGCCTGAAACGGCATCAGCATCAGCACTACATAGAGCCAGTAAAGGGCGTCTTTCCCCGGAAACCAGTACTGGCTGAACCCAAAACCGGCAAGCATGCTTATCGGGATGTTGATGGCCAGAATCAAGACTGTGTTCCAACAGGAATTCCAGAAACCGGTATAAAAGGTCATATTCTGAAGCAGCGCACGTCCATATTGTTCCAGCGTCACCGGCAGAGGTCCGGGATACCGCAGCGAACCGGCAATTACTCCTGCAAAAGGCAGCAGGCAGATCAGGGCAAATCCAACTGTCAGCCACCAACCGGTTTTTTTCAAATGCATCAGATTCCCTCCTCTGCCGCAATTTTTTCCTGCCGCCATAAGAATACCGCCAGTACTGCCGAAATTCCCAGCACCAGAAGCAGCGCCGCCGTACTGAGCCGCTGATAATGGAGTTTATAGAAATTGTTGTTCATAAAATGCTGGAGCATGTACGCTTGCTGCGGCGGACGATCGCCGTAAAGACCGTAAACTTCCCGGAAAATCTGGAAGCTGTACATCAGGGACAGCACGCAGACAAAGAGCACCATTCCCCGCACAGACGGCAGAATGACATGACGCAGATACCGGATTCTGGAAGAGGAATCCAACGCAAACGCCTCTCCATACTCTTTTGGAAGTGAAGAAACCGCTCCGGCAAAGAGGATTGCCATATACCCCAAATTTTTTACGAGGAACAAAAAAACCAGTGTTTTCCGCGCAAATCCGCCGGTAAAAAAATCCACCGTTGGCCCGCCGAAAAGACGAATCAGTCCGTTTACCGGCCCATTTTCTCCTAAAACCGCCTGCCAGCCCAGCAGTGCGGCGGCAGTGGGCAGCGCCATTGGGATCAGAATTGCCCACCGTTCGAAAGTGAGCTTCCACTTTGCAAGTACAATTCCCAGCAGAAGCCCCAACACCACCAGCAGCGGCACTCCCTCCACAATAAACAGCAGTGTATTTTTCACTGCCAGCCGGTAAGCATCGTTTCGGAACAGCTCCCGGAAGTTGGCAAATCCCGCAAACTCCGCCTTCCCGGTCCCTTTGGTAAAGGCATAGCCGATACTGGAGAAAAACGGGAATATCGTAAACACTCCCGTCCCAAGGAAGCTTGGCAGTACAAACCAAAGCCCGGTCCATCGTTTTTTGTGCATCAATCCCGCCCCTATTCGTTCAGATACAACCAGATCTCATCTTTGGCCGCCTGGAGCATTTCGTCTATAGTTTCCTGATCGTTCAGATATTTCTGGAAATGCACGGCAAACAAGTCGGTGATGTCATTCTGCAGTTTTACGGTGTCGGCTCCCTTGGTGATCGTTTCAAACTCCGCCATTCTCTGCTGGTCAGCCGGAGAATCATAATAAGATTCTCCCTCTTTGAAAGTATCCCAGCCTGCCTGTATCACCGGAATTTCCGGCCGGGAAAACAGCGTCTGCGCTTGCTCGCTGTACAGATAGGAAAGGAAATTCCAGGCAGAATCCGGATTGTCCGAAGAAGCGGCAATGCCATAGATTTCGCCGGACTGGAATATCTGGCATTCCGGCATCGGCAGGTACCGCTGATCCGGAACAACGGTAGAGCGGCTAAATTCGTCCGTCAAACGAGCCTGACCGCCCAGATCCGCAACGGCAAACAATCCTCCCATCAGCCGGTCGGTAATCGAAAACTCCTGATTCTTCACGAACATAGGATCTTTGTTGACCGACTTGAAAGCTTCCAGCGTTTCCCGGAACCAGTCCTGATCCAGCGAAACTGTTTTCTGCTCCACATCAATCAATTTGGGCAGGCAGCTGTCCAGCATTGTCCAGGCCAGCTGGTTCTTATATCCATTGAACAGCGGCGCTTCGGGCGCTGCTTCTTTCCATTTGGGCAGGAGCCCGAAAATATCCGCCCAGTTTTGCAGGCTTTGCAAATCCACCCCCATCTCCTCCGCCATTTTCCCGTCCGCCACCAAACAGGGAACATAGTAGGTCACCGGCAGACCGCGGATGCTGCCGTTCATTTTTACCGCTTCCAGAACTGCGGGGTTCCACGTTGGGGAAAGCCCGGACTGTTCCAGATACGGCGTCAGGTCCAGCAAAGCGTCCGATTGCAGGAAATTCTGGACCGGCAGCCTTTCTCCCGAAAGGCTCACCAGATCTCCCACATCTCCCGCCAGAATCCGGGTGGAAATCCGGTCGCGGTACAGGTCAAAAGATTTCAGATAACTGTCTTCGGAAGGATAGGCCGCATCGATTTCGATATGTTCTTCGGGATTTTGCTTCTCAAACCGGATGGCAGTTTCCTTTAAAAATTCGCTCGCATATGGGACGGTAACAGTGAAGGTGGGTTCTTTTTCCTCCCTGACAGCGCCTTCTTCAAAGGTAAAAGGAATCACCTGCTGATAACTTCGGAAATCCTCGCCCTCTCCTTCAAACCCCATAAAATTGAAATACAAAGTACGGTCCTCCGCAATTGCAAAATCCCGTAGATAGCTCATATTATCCGCAAAAAAGGAGGTGTCCTCACCCATAGCAAGGATGTATTGGAAGTTTGCTTTGTTGCTGGAATCGCTATTGTTCCGCACGCCGGGAAAATAGGCCGCGACGCCTTTCTCCGTTGCCAGATAAACCCGTTCGTCATAGCGGTTGTATTCCACCTGATACGCAAAATCCCAGATCGGCGTTTCCACCGTTTCTTCCCCAGTGGAAAGATCATATTTCAGCAGAACCTCGGGCGTCTGCGCCTGCTGCAATGACTGGGTCAGGCAGTAAAAGGTACCTTTTCCATCAATCGCAACATCATCCGTATCCTCATATTCCACAATCAGGTTGCCATCCCAGTCGTAAACCTGCAAAACCGGCCTTTGCGTTCCGGAAATCGTCACCAGATACAGATAATTCTCGTCCGCCAGAAATTCGAACAGCTCGAAATAGGGATTCTCCTCTGTGGGGGAATGCTGACCTTTCAGTTCCGCTGTCCGGTCGATGCTGCCATCCGAATCATAACGGGAAATATGTACGATATGAGTGTCATTTTCCACATATCCGCTCACCAGATTCCCGTTGAAATCCAGGGTGGAAATATTCAGAGAATCTTCCGGGCTGTCGATATCCGGAATTTCCACAACTGGATTGCCGGAATTGTCCACAAAGGCTGTGCCGCCATCCGCGTATTTGAGCCACACGATTTTTCCCTGTGAATCGGAAAAGATATCCCCAAAATAACTGTCCTCCTGCACCGGCTGTTCATGGTAAAGCCCATTGGGAAGCAGCGCTTTCTTTTCCGTTGTCTGGGAAGCTTCCATGTCACTGGGTTCCGCTTGCAGAGAAGATTCCGGTTTCGGAGAATCTTTTCCGGTCAGCAGGAAAACAGCAGTCCCGCCGGCTGCCACCAGAACCAGCGCAGCGGCGAGAATGGCAATCTGTTGTTTTTTTCCGAGTTTCATCAAAATCACGATCCTTTTTGTGCCGAAAGTGCGGCGGAAAGTTCCTCTTCCGCATTTCGGAGAGTTTCTTCGAATGTCTGGCTGCCGTAGAGATATCGTTTGCACTGGACGGCAAAGATTTTTTCCAGTTCAGCGGGGGCGCGCATGGTTACTGCACCTTTCGCTATCTTTTCAAAATCAGAGAAGCGCTGCCGGTCTTCCCAGGTGAAAGAGTTGCCGGTCCACTCGGCAAAGCTGTCCCAGCCCGCCTCATTGACCGGAAGATAAAGACGCGAGTTCAAGCTCTGCGCCTTTTCCTCCGCCAGATATTCCAGAAATTCCCACGCCGCATCGGGATTGTCCGCATCGGCAGGAATCGCATAGATTTCCTGCGGCTGATAGACAGCAGCGCCGGGCATCGGGATCAGTCGGTAATCGGGATAATCCGATAAACGGCTGTAATCATCCCGCAGGTAGCCTTCTCCCAGTTCAAAAGCCGCAAACATGCTGCCCATCAGCGGGTCAGTCACCGAATTGCCCAGATCCTGTGCCAAGTTCGGGTTTGTGAACACCGCCCGCAGCGCTGTCAGATCTTTCCGGAGCTGTTCTTCGTCCAAAGAAACAGTCCGTTGCTCCAGATTGATCTGTTCGGGCAACACACTTTGGATAAAGAGGTGGAAAACCTCGTCTCGTGTGCCATTGAAAAGCGGAACGCCGGGCGCCTTTTCCTCCAGTAGAGACAAAAGGTCAAACAAGTCCGCCCAACTGTCCAGATGACTCAGGTCTGCCCCGATTTTGTCGGCCAGTGCCGCGTCCACCGCCAGACAAGAAACCTGATATCCCATCGGAATCCCCCGGATGGCGCCGTCTGTTTTCATTTCCTCCCAGACAGCCGGATTCATGCTGCTTTGCAGACCGGACTTTTCCAGATACGGCGTCAGATCCAGCAAGAGCTCACTGCCAAGACTCTCCCGAATTGGCTGATCCAATTCCGAAAGCTGTACCACATTTCCGGTTTCACCTGCTGCAAGCCGCTTCATCAGAGCGTCTGAATCATAATCCACATAGCCATATAACCAGGCTTCCCAGGACGGATATTCGGTGTCCAGCATCACAACGGTTCCCGGATGTTCCCGCTCATACCGCATGGCAGCATCGCTTAAAAATTCGTTTGCATATGGCACAGTGACAGCCACATCCGCTTTCACCTTTTCCGGCTCGGATGCGGCGTCAAACAAAAACGGGATGATTTCCTGATAGAACCGGAAATCCGTGTCTTCGTCGCTGTATCGGGAGAAGTTAAAGTAAAGCGATCCGTCTTCCGCCACGGCAAAATCGTAATAATAGGAAATCTCTTCCGGGTAAAAGGAGGTATCCTGTCCGATTGTAAGTACTGTCCGGAGCTTTTTGCCATCCAGCGGATCATATACTGCCACTTCACTTGCAGTGGAAAGATACAGATTCCCGTCTTTCCGGTTGTAATCAATCTGACAAGGAAATCCATAGACAGGACTTTTCAGCGACTCCGCCCGTTTTTTCATATCCCCTTTAAGAATGGAGTAGGGTGTTTGCTGTTGGAGGCCGCCGGTCAGACTGTAAAAACAGCCTTGTCCATCAATCGTCACATCCACCGTATCCTTGTATTCGGAAAGAAGATTCCCATCCCAGTCGTAGACCAGCAGGGTTTCCAGCATCCCCCCCTGCATCCGAATCAGCAGATAGAGAAAATCCCGGTCGGCTAACAGTTTCTGGACTTTGAGGAATTCTCCCTCTGCCGGTTTTGGCAAATCCAGGAGCTTTACCGTGCGTTCCGCCTTTCCATCCGGATCATAGTAAGTAACGGTAAGTTCATTGTTATCGGCATTTTTATCTGCCATCAACAGATTTCCGTCAAAGTCAAGCGCACCAAACCCAGGCGCATCCTCCGGGACTTCCACCCACTGCTTACCGGTTTCATCCACAAAGGCAGAACCGGTTTTGGTATTCTGCTCCCAAACGATTTTGCCGTCATAACAATACAGCATATCGGAAAACTGGTCGCTCCGGATGGCAGTCTGTTCCTCATACTGGCAGAAAAGACTTTTCATCAGGCTGAAAAAGCTGTCCCGCAGTGCATCCACACTCATGACCGTTGTGCTGCCGGCTAAAAGCATACAAAGAAAGACGGCAGCAATTTTTTTTCCCACAGTATTGAACATTACGTCATACCGCAGCTTTCGCCGCAAAAGCAGTCGCTTCATCCGGCGGCGGAATCCTGCGGAAACAGGCAGCTCCGGCAGATTGTTCAGCCGTTCCTCGAAGAGCTCCTGTTCCACTGCGCAAAGTTCGGATAATTCCCGTTCCAAATCCTTTTCCGTCAGTTCAGTCAAGCAAATCCTCCTCCCTCATTTGTTCATTCAGCTTTTTTGTAATCGCATGAAGCCGGTTATACACGGTCTTTTTGGAGATATGCAGCAGTTTGGCAAGATCCTCGGCCCGCATTTTTGCAAAATAATAGAGTTTGAGGAGCTCCTGTTCTTCTTCCGGCAACGCAAGGATCAGCTGTTTGAGCCGGGTTTGAGATTCGCGCCGTTCCAGCTCGGCAGATATCTCTTCCCGATCCGGCATAATTTTTCCGGATTCCAGCACTTCTCTGACTTTCCGGTCCTTTTTACCGGTACGGCAGAAATTCAGGCTAATGTGATAGACGCTTTTTCGAACCAGCACCTTTGTTTGCAAAGAAGCTGGTTCTTCAATATGATTCAGAATCTTCAAAATATATAAAAAGGTTTCATGGACCGCATCTTCCGCAAGCGCCTGATCCTGCAAAACACGATTGGCAATTCTCAGCATGGCGGGATAATACTGTTCATATATAGTGGTAAATTTATCCTGATCCGGCTTGTCCTCAATCATGGACATATAGAATACAAGCATACCGGTCTCCTCCACTGATGAATTTCTCTTCTCATTCTATTATAATAAGCACATATTTTTTAGAAAAGTGTAATAAAGCCTTCAAAAAAATAAAAGCGCCTATTTTCCAAAGCGCTTTTATATGAGGTATTTACTGATATTGGAAACAATACTGGGTGGCAACCCATTGCAGAATACACAGCTGTATCATTTCTTATTCTAAACCGTATTAATAAGATTTCATACTATTATATACTGCCTCTGCCGTTTTTCGCAGCCATCGATCCTAAAATTCATATTAATGCACGATAGCTTAACTCAGGGTATCAAATAGAAAACACATACTTTTACAAATTTTGAATGTTATAGAAGAAATCCTATAATACAAATCCAATTCTGCCAATGTAAACATAAAACAAAATGCACACTCACAAAAGTAAGTGTGCATTTTTGGTGCGGATAGCAGGACTTGAACCTGTATGACCGTGAAGTCACTAGAACCTGAATCTAGCGCGTCTGCCAATTCCGCCATATCCGCATTTGGTGCAGATGACGGGACTTGAACCCACACGAGGAATACTCACTACCACCTCAAAGTAGCGCGTCTGCCAATTCCGCCACATCTGCATCTGTTCAATTTTGGGGTTTCCGTTCCGAGTGAGGTGTTCCTCAGAACATATATTATTATATCAGAACTATTCTCGTTTGTCAACACCTTTTTTAAAAAAGTTTCAGATTTTTTTATATAGCCTAAAAAAGCCCAATTTTCCGGCATTTAACTTGAAGCGGCAGCTTTTCTATCACGTAAAACCACAGATACAGACGCAGTTTGCAACCGATCCAAACTGCATCTGTCATTGTGCAATATCGGAGTCTTATCCTTTGCTTTCCCCCGAAAGTGTCAGCTGTTCGCCCAAATCCTCTTCCCGCACAACCGCACCGGCAGCCGGCAGCGTTTTGGTACGATACCGGTGTGGAGAAACAAAGGAGTTTTCGGTCAAAGGCTCTACCTTCTCCACAAAACCGTTCTTTTTCAGCGTCATAACAGCCACGCCCTGATTATCCCGGGTTGATTTCGGTAAAATCATGTCCGGATTGAAAATCAGCTTCCGCTTTTGATTGGAAGTTAAAATAAATTCCTGTCCCGGCTCCACCACAGCAATCCGTACCAACGGCGATTTGTCCGAATATGCTTTCTGAAGCTTGCGGCGGTTGGTTTTGGTTTCATAAGCGGAGAGCGGCACACGGGAAACCTTACCATTTTCAAAGAAGAACAAGATATCACCCTGATAATCCATCGTCACTACAGTGTCTGCCAGCCGTTCGCCCTCGTCAAAGCCCAATTTGGAAGGAATATAATCCCCCATCAAACTCGCTTTGGTTTCGGAAAAGTCGCAGACTTTGGCCTTATAAACCTGGCACTGATCGGTAAAGAAGAGCAGCTCCGCTCGATTGGTGGTATCCACCTGATGCCGGATTTCATCGCCCTCCTTGAGCTTCTGGGCGCCACTCATCCGGAGCGACTGCGGTAGGATCTTCTTAAAGTAGCCTTCGGATGTTACAAACAGGTGTACCGGATAATCCTCAACTTCCTCTTCCTGCTCCTCATCCTCCAGATCATCCGCATAGACAAACATGGTTTTCCGCGGCTGTCCGTACTTTTTGGCCACTTCCTGAAGTTCCGTAATGATGATCTTGCTGATCTTGCGCGGACTTTGCAGAATATCTTCCATTTCGGCGATCGAACGTTCCAGTTCCTGCGTTTCCTGCAAGCGGTCGAGGATATACTGGCGGTTCAGGTGGCGGAGCTTGATTTCGGCTACATACTCCGCCTGAATTTCGTCGATCCCAAACCCAATCATCAGATTCGGTACAACCTCTTCTTCTTCCTCGGTTTCCCGGACGATTTTGACCGCCTTGTCAATATCGAGCAGGATTTTGCCAAGCCCCTGTAAAAGATGCAGCTTGTCCTGCGCCTTTTTCAGGTCGAAACGCACCCGGCGCTCGACACAGCCCCGGCGGAACTTGATCCACTCGAGGAGCAACGCTTTGGCTCCCAATACCTGAGGCACACCACCAATTAGCACGTTGAAATTACAGGAATACGCATCTTCCAGCGGTGTCATTTTGAAGAGCTTTGCCATCAGCTTATCCGGATCGGTGCCCCGCTTGATCTCAATGGCAATTTTCAAGCCGTTCAAATCAGTTTCATCCCGGATATCGGAAATTTCCCGGATTTTGCCCGCTTTTACCTGCTCAATAATCTTGTCAATGATGACTTCCACCGTTGTTGTCGGCGGGATCTCGGTAATTTCAATACACCCGGCAGATTTGTCCACCTGATACCGGGCACGAACCCGCAGCGAACCACGGCCGGTTTCATACACCTTCCGCAGCTCTTCCGCATTGTAAAGGAGGAATCCACCTCCCGGAAAATCCGGACCTTTCAGTGTCTGGCTGATATCGGAATCGGGATCTTTCAAAAGCTGCACGGTTGTATCGCATACCTCCGCCAGATTGAACGGACAGATGGAACTCGCCATCGAAACGGCAATGCCCACATTGCTGTTGACCAAAACAGCGGGAAAGGTAGTCGGAAACAAGGTCGGTTCGGTGGTGGTATTGTCATAGTTGGGGACAAAATCCACGGTATCCTTGGCAATATCCTTAAAAAGCTCGCCCGCAATTTTCTCCAGCTTGACCTCGGTATAACGAGAAGCGGCGTAGGCCATATCTCGCGAATACGCCTTGCCAAAGTTTCCCTTAGAATCCACATACGGGTGGAGCAGCGACTCATTTCCGCGCGCAAGACGCACCATCGTTTCGTAAATCGCACCTTCACCATGCGGGTTGAGGTGCATCGTCTGTCCCACCACGTTGGCGGATTTGGTCCTTGCGCCGGTGAGCAGGCCCATCTGATACATTGTGTAGAGCAGTTTCCGGTGGGAGGGCTTGAAGCCGTCGATTTCCGGCAGCGCACGCGAAATGATAACGCTCATCGCGTAGGGCATATAGTTTTCCTGCAGCATTTCGGTAATCGGCTGCTGCACAACAAGACCGGCGTCCTTGATATAAGCGCTGCTGGACACCGGTTTTTTGGTTTCCTTCTGTTTTTTGGGCATTCTTTCCCCTCCTCTCAGGAAATATCCAGCATATCGAGATACTCATGCCCATGTTCGGCAATCATATCCTTACGTCCCTGCAAATCGTTGCCGAGCAGTGTTTCGATCATTGCCGCTGTTTTTTCCGCATCCTCCGGCGTGATCTTAATCGCACGGCGCGTTTCGGGATTCATGGTTGTTAACCACATCATATCCGGTTCGTTTTCACCAAGTCCTTTGGAGCGCTGAATGGTGAACTTGTCGTCCCCGATCAGCTCCATAATCTGACTGCGTTCCACTTCGTTGTAGGCAAAATAGGTGCGTTTTTTGGTTGTAATTTCATACAGCGGCGACTGCGCGATATAGACATACCCTTTTTCGATCAGTGTGGGCGTCAGTCGGTAGAGCATGGTCAGGATCAAGGTACGAATCTGGAAGCCATCGACATCCGCATCGGTACAGATAATCACCTTGTTCCAGCGCAGACTGTTCAAATCAAAGCTGGACAGATCCTTGTTCGCTTTGCTCTTGACTTCCACACCGCAGCCCAGCACTTTTATTAAATCGGTGATGATTTCGTTTTTAAAAATTTTATCGTAGTCCGCTTTCAAACAGTTGAGAATTTTACCGCGGACCGGAATGATCGCCTGGAACTCCGCGTCACGAGAGAGCTTACAGGAACCGAGTGCCGAATCACCCTCCACGATAAAGAGTTCGCGGCGCTCCACATCTTTGGTGCGGCAGTCCACAAACTTCTGCACCCGGTTGGTCAGGTCGATGGAACCTTGCAGCTTCTTCTTAATATTCAAACGGGTTTTTTCCGCGTTTTCCCGGCTCCGCTTGTTGATGAGAATCTGCTCCGCAATTTTGTTCGCTTCCATCGGATTTTCCAGAAACCAGATTTCCAGCTGATGCTTCAAAAACTCGGTCATCGCCTCATAAATAAATTTATTGTTGATCGCTTTTTTGGTCTGGTTTTCGTAGGAAGTCTGGGTGGAAAAGGAAGAGGAAACCAGAGCAAGACAATCTTCCACATCGCTGAAATTGATCTTGCTTTCGTTTTTGAGATATTTTCCGCTCTGTTTCAGATAGGCGTCAATCTGTGACACAAATGCCTGCCGGACAGCGCGTTCCGGCGAACCGCCGTGTTCCAGAAAGCTGGAATTGTGATAATACTCCGCAAAATGCACCCGATTGGAGAAAGCCACCGCAACCGACAGCCGCACCTTGTAATCCGGCTTGTCTTCCCGGTCACGGCCAAAACGCTCCGCCTCCCAATACTGCACATCGGTGAGCGCTTCTTCCTCTCCCAGCTGTTCTTTCAAATAATCCCGGATGCCATTTTCATAATAAAAGGTATATTCCTTTTTTCCGTCCGGTGTGTAATCGGTAAACTCAAAGGTCAAACCGGGATTGACAACCGCCTGCTTTTTCAGAGTATCCAGGAAATACTCGGACGGAATCGCAATATCGGTAAAAACCTGCAAATCCGGGCGCCACTTCTGTCTGGTGCCGGTTTTTTTAGAGGTTGTGGGAGTTTTCTGCATCTCCCCAACGATTTCCCCTTTTTCAAAATGAAGATTATATTCAAAGCCGTCACGGATGACCTGGACGTCAAAATATTCCGAAGCATACTGAGTCGCACAGGAACCAAGACCGTTCAGACCAAGCGAAAACTCATAGTTGTCCCCACCGTTTTTGTACTTTCCACCTGCATACAGCTCACAGAAGACAAGCTCCCAATTATACCGCTGTTCGTTCGGATTCCAGTCAACCGGGATTCCGCGCGCAAAATCCTGAACTTCAAGCGAATGATCCGGATATCTTGTCACAAGTATTTTTTTCCCGTAGCCTTCTCGCGCTTCGTCAATCGAGTTGGAAAGGATCTCAAAAAAAGAATGTTCGCAGCCTTCCAGACCATCCGAACCAAAAATAACCGCCGGTCTCTTTCGGACGCGGTCGGCACCTTTCAGGGATGAAATACTATCGTTTCCGTAAACCTGTTTTCTGGCCATGATTTCCTCCTGTTTTTCAATATCCTTTTCATTTTATAATGATTTTCCGCTTCTGTCAAGTTTTATGCAGAACAGATGGAATACATTAAGCTGTTTTTTCCGTTGCAAGAAAGTAATTTCCCACCCATGCTTTGCAATGAAAAAGCCCTCTGCTTTCGCAGAAGGCTTTTGTTCAGCAATCCTTACAGCATGGACTTATAAAGAGCTTCGATATCTTCCAGTGTGGGATCTTTGGGGTTGCCGGGACGGCAGGCATCGTCCATTGCGGACTGTGCCAGGAACGGAATATCCTCTTCCTTTACGCCGACTTCGGTCAGAGTTGCGGGGATGCCGACATCCTTGGAGAGCTGTTTGACCGCGTCAACAGCGGCCTTGCGGTATTCTTCCTGGCTCATGGAATCCACATTTGCAACACCCATTGCACGGGCAATTTCGCGGTATTTTTCGCCGGTTGCCTCAGCGTTGTATTCCATTACTGTGGGAAGAATGATCGCGTTCGCAACACCATGCGGGGTGTCATAAACAGCGCCGAGCGGATGTGCCATCGAATGAACAATGCCCAGACCGACATTGGAGAAGCCCATGCCGGCGATGTACTGGCCGAGCGCCATGCCTTCGCGGCCCTCAGGAGTGCCGGCAACAGCACCACGCAGCGATTTGGCAATGATCTCAATCGCTTTGATATGCATCATATCGGTCATTTCCCAAGCACCTTTGGTGATATAGCCTTCGATTGCGTGAGTCAGCGCGTCCATACCGGTCGCGGCAGTGAGGCCCTTGGGCATCGAGGACATCATATCCGCGTCGATGAAAGCGACAACGGGGATATCATGCGGGTCAACGCAGACGAATTTGCGGTTTTTCTCCACATCGGTGATAACATAGTTGATGGTAACCTCCGCAGCAGTGCCGGCGGTGGTGGGAACCGCAAACATCGGGACAGATTTATTTGGGGTAGCAACTGCGCCTTCAAGAGAAACAACATCGGCATATTCGGGGTTGGCGATGATGATGCCGATACCTTTCGCAGTATCCATCGCGGAGCCGCCACCGATCGCAATCAGATAATCTGCGCCTGCTGCTTGAAACGCAGCCACGCCGTCCTGTACATTTTTAATGGTAGGATTTGCTTTAACATGGCTGTAGACCTCATAGGCCATACCGTTTTTATCCAGCAAACCGGTCACTTTGGTAGAAACACCGAATTTGATCAGATCGGGGTCAGTCACGACCAGCGCCTTTTTGAATGCGCGGCCTTTGGCTTCATCCACAATCGCGGAAATACAGCCGGCGCCGAAATAAGAGGTTTCATTCAGAATCATTCTGTTCATAACTTATCCATTCCTTTCTTCATTTTGGTATTTGCCTATCTTTTATTATAGCTGAAACGATGCTAATTTTCAAGGGTACGCCCAAAATTTTCCATTCTATTCATAAAGGAATTTTTCCGGAAGCGTCACCTTAAAATCAACCGCCAGATCCCGGAAATCCTGCGGTGTGATGGTCTGGCGTTTGCCGCCCATCGAAAGGACTTTTACCAGAATTTCAGCTGACTTTTCCACAGTGTCCATCAACCCAAAAGTTTCGTCAAAATCGGCGCCGGAACAGAAAATTCCGTGATGCGCCCAAATTGCCACATTGTACTGCTTCATCAGTTCAGCGGTAGCAAGCGCAATATCACGGCCACCAGGAACCATCCACGGCACAACGCCAACACCCTCGGGGAAAACCACTGGACATTCGGTTGCCATTTCCCAAAGCTCACGGGTGAAGACTTCATCTTTGAGCGGCAGAACAAAGGTGAGCGCGATGACATTGGTGGTGTGAGCGTGGAGAATAACGCGGTGCTTGCCGCCGGTCAGCTCTTTTTTGATGGAATGGTTCATCAGATGGGTGGGCAGCTCGCTGGTGGGACGTCCCCCTTCGGTGAGTCCCCAGACGATGCGGAATTTGGTGCCGGTCCCGTCCACCTCGACGATGCAGAGGTTAGCCGCAGGATCCAAAATCACATTGCGCATGTATTTGCCGGAACCGGTCACAAGAAAATGTTCGCTGGCAAGATTTTTTACCTCCACCCCGATTTCCTGCCAGTCCCGTTCATAGGAAAAAGCTTCTTTTACCGCATCGGTTTCCTCCGGCTTCATCCGATAGGAATAATTGCCGCCGTTGCGCTCATGCCAGCCTTTGCGGAAGGCGTCGTCGGTCAGGC
>CALWNQ010000021.1 GCA_944382875.1 uncultured Clostridia bacterium | reverse complement strand
GAGTATCTGCGAAAGCTTAACGAAGACCTAACCCAGGTTGACAAGGTTTTAAAAACCGGGAATGTGATGGTAGACGCTATCCTCGGCTATGTCAAACGCCAGAATGAGAAAGGAATCTTTGCCACCGAGATTTTACTCCCCCTCTGATGCCATTCGTGCGGAAATTCGTACCATTCGTGCAGAAATCCACACAAAATGGGAATTCTGTGCTATAATCGGAGCAAAAGGAGGGATGCAGATTGAAAAAGGGAAAAGAAAAGCTGTCCTATCATATGTTCCAAAACATTGCCTTTTTGCTCAAAGGGATAAAAGAGGAACACCCGATACTGCTGGTACTGATTGCCGTACAGATTCTCTTATCGGTGGTTTCTCCGGTATTTGGAATCTATATTCCAAAAATCGCACTGGATCTGGTACTGAATCAGGCTGGTATTCAAGAAATTTTCACCGTTCTTGGCAGCATCGGTATTGTGATGGCGTTGTCTATGGGATTGTCCGGCATGGCTGCGGAGGGAAAGTACATGCTGTATAATGATATGCGGCGTTTTTATCAGACCAAACTGTTTTTGCAGTGGCTGTCCTGTGACTATGAGAACATTGAAAGTGAAGAAGGCCAGACAAAATATCAGCGGGCATTGACAACTTTGCAATTTGGGGATATGTCCGGCACATCGGTTATGGTGGTTTCCACGATTGATATTGCAGTGAACCTCCTCTGTTTTGTGATTTACTCCGGAATCATGTCTTCTTTGAGTCCGCTCATCATCCTGCTGCTAATTGCTCTGTCCTTGATCAGCCTGTTTTGTACCAGGCGCGCACAACATTACGAACACGCCAAACAGGATGAGATGGCGGTGTGTGACAAAAAACTGCGGTATGTCATCTCGACCGGCAGCGAAGCCCAATCTGGCAAGGACATGCGGTTATACCAAACCGGCGGATGGTTTTTAGAACTGCGGGATGCCCTGATTGCACAAAGCGGAAAAATTACCGCCAAAATCCAAAACCGGTATCTTGCCGCCGGTGCGGCAAACGCCTTTGTTCTCCTGCTGCGGGACGGGCTGGCCTACACCTATCTGATTTACGCGGTCATTTCCCGGCGCATCACAGTTCCTGAGTTCACTCTCTATTTCGGAGCGATCACTGCCTTTTCCGGATTTGTTAATCGTATTGTTACCAGCTTGAATCAGTTAAACCGCGCCAATTTGCAGATGAATTCCCTGCGGGCTTTTTTGGATCAAACCGACCAGCCCGAACCGGAAAATCCGACAAATCTCTCGGAACTGAACGATTTCTCGATTGAATTCCGCGATGTCTGCTTTTCCTATCAACCGGATTCCCCATTGGTGTTAAACCATCTGAATTTGAAAATCGAAGCCGGTGAAAAGGTCGCACTGGTAGGCGTCAACGGTGCGGGAAAAACAACGATTGTCAAACTACTGTGCGGATTTTACCAGCCAAATTCCGGCGAAATCCTGATTGGCGGCAAGGATATCCGCAATTTCCGAAAGGAAGATCTCTTCTCCCTTTTCTCCACCGTGTTCCAGGATATTTACATTCCGCCTTTTACAGTTGCGGAAAACGTTTCCCTGCAAAGGACAGATGATACAGATCGAAACCGGGTGCAGTCCTGCCTGATCAAAGCGGGGCTCTGGGATAAAATTTCCCGGTGCGAAAATGGGATGGACACTCCCATGACAAAGGAACTGACCGACGGACTGGTTCTGTCCGGCGGAGAACAGCAAAAACTGCTGATGGCGCGGGCACTTTATAAAGATGCTCCGGTTTTCATTCTGGATGAGCCCACCGCTGCCCTCGACCCAATTGCGGAAAGCCAGACCTATGAGCAATTCCAGCAGTTGGCAGTGGATAAGACTACACTTTACATCTCGCACCGTCTGGCTTCCACCCGTTTCTGCGACAAAATTGCTTTTTTGAAAGATGGAAGAATCACCGAAGAAGGGGCGCACGAAGAGCTCCTGCAAAAAGGCGGCGATTACGGCAAAATGTTTGAGCTGCAAAGCCACTATTATCAAAGCGGCAAGGAGGGAGAGCAAAATGCGTAACAACATCTGGAAAAATATTGGCACTGCGTGCAGGCTGATGTGGGATATGGATCGCGGGCTTGTTGTATACAGCATCGTCGGCGCCATCATCGAAGCAACGATTCCATTTGTCGGGATTTTCCTTTCCGCATACGTTCTGGATGGACTGCAAACTGGACAAACATTTTCAAAACTGCTGTCTGTTTCGCTGATTTCGGTATCCGCCATCTTCCTCCTGACTGTTTTGAAGTCTTGCTTTGAGAAGCTGAAAAATATCCACATCGATATGTGCGGAAAGCGATATGACACCCTGATGAGCATCAAAACCATTACGATGGATTATCCGCTTGTGGACAGCCCCAAAGTCAATGAAATCCGCACCAGGATTAACCATGACAATGACTGGGGAGCTGGCTTCTATTCCTTTACATTCCTATTTCCCTGGCTGATTAGCTGCTTTATTTCTACCGTAATTGCGGTTATTCTGCTGATCCCCCTCTTTCTGAACGGGAACCTGCTCCAAGATATTTCCGCAATTTTCCTGCTGCTGGCTTTTGCTGCCGTCATCTTTTTTAATATCTGGTATTCCTCAACCAAAAGGAAAGAACAGTACCAGCTTTTGGATGACCCAAGCTTGGATAAAAGCTTTATGGGGTATTTTTTGTGGCGGCCGCAGAATTATCACTACGGAAAAGATATCCGAATTTTTGGCGTAAAACCGCTCATTGAGCAGAAAATACAGCGAGATACCGACATCAAACAGATATGGATTCAAAAACTGATCCGGAACGGAATGGAATCTGGGTTTTCCGCCAATTTCTTTACTGGTCTGCTGCAAATTTTCTCCTATCTATTTGTGGTAATCCGGGCGGCTGCGGGGGCTTTGACCATTGGCAATGTTGTGCAATACGCCGGCATCATTTACCAGTTTTCGCAGTCCCTTTCCAGCGCCTTTGCTGCGATGGAGGAGTTTTCGGTCGCCGCAAACCGGCAGCTATCCACTCTCGAATATCTGAATTTAGGAGATATGCTAAAAAAAGGCACCCTCCCGGTGGAAAAACGCGCCTTCTGCGACGGCGGCGACAACGAGTATGAAATCGAGTTTCGGAATGTTTCTTTCCGATATCCGGGCTCCGAAGCGTATGCTTTGCGAAATGTATCCATAAAATTCCGGGTGGGAGAACGCCTCGCGGTTGTGGGCATGAACGGCAGCGGAAAAACCACCTTCATCAAGCTGCTCTGCCGCCTCTATGATCCCACTGAGGGGGAAATTTTACTCAATGGCATCGACATCCGCAAATACGATTACAACGAGTATCTTTCCATTTTCTCGGTGGTTTTCCAGGATTTCAAGCTGTTTTCCTTTAGTTTGGGACAAAATGTCGCCGCCAGTGTTGATGTCGATGAAGATCGCGCCAGATCCTGCCTGGAAAAAGCCGGATTTGGTGACCGCCTGCAAAGTCTGCCCAAAGGGCTGGGCACCTGCCTTTACAAGGATTTTGAGGAAGACGGCGTGGAAATCTCGGGCGGCGAAGCGCAGAAAATTGCGCTGGCACGTGCTCTTTACAAAAACGCGCCCTTTATCATTTTGGATGAACCAACCGCCGCTCTGGACCCGATTTCGGAATATGAGGTCTACTCCAAATTCAACGATATTGTAGGAGATAAAACGGCGGTTTATATCAGTCACCGGCTCTCTTCCTGCCGCTTCTGCGATAATATTGTTGTCTTTGACAACGGACAGCTTGTTCAGCGGGGCAGCCACGACCAGCTGCTGGCAGAGCAAGGCGGGAAATATCACGAACTTTGGTACGCACAGGCGCAATATTATGTATCGGATACGCTAAAATAAACAAATCCTCTCCATACAAAGAAGTGGAGAGGATTTTTCTACAAAGAAAAACTGTCTCTTGAATTTCTCAAAAGACAGTTTCGGATGTGTGTTTCCTGTACAAAATGACTGGCAAAAGAAAATAATATACAAAATAAAAAGAGTATAATTAATATTATTTTTTATCAATATTAATTCAAAGCGTTCCAAAACTAGAATCGGAAAGATATAAATAGTATTTCCAGATAATATAATCCAGTACGATAATAAAATATCATAAAACATTTCTTTGAGAAAATTGGTCCGCTTGAGCCGAATACATTTGCGCATAATCTCCACAATTTCTCATTAAATCCTGATGGTTACCGGTTTCAACGATCCTGCCATCCTTGACTACTACAATTCTATCTGCATTTTTGGCAGCTGATAAACGATGCGAAATGACGATCACTGTATGCTTAACAGCTCTACCTGGTCAATCAGCTGATTTAACTCATATTCACTAATCGAGTCCAGTGCACTGGAAGGCTCATCCAATATGATAACAGAAGAATTTTGATATACCGCTCTGGCAATCGCTATTTTCTACTTTTCTCCACCGGACAGATCCATCCCATCTTCACAAAACTCTTTGGACAAAATCGTATTCAACCCTTTTGAAAGTCCCTTCAAATACGACAGTCCAACTAAATCCAGGCAACAACGAACCTGATCCTCCTGATACTGTCGGCTAGCTGACACATTCTGATAAAGGGAAACAGGATAAATATTATATTCCTGAAATGCAGTGCCAAATTGCGCATAATATTGCTGCAGCTGAAACTCACGAATATCTACTCCGTTCCAACAAATAGAACCAGAACTTACGTCATATAAGTGCATCAACAGTTTGATTAAAGTTGTTTTTCCCGATCCATTAGGTCCTACAATGACAATTTTCTCGCCCGACTGAATGGATAAGGAAATGTCTTGAAGTACCATATGGGATTGTTCGTAGCAAAAGTAAAGATTCTTGACATCAAGTCTTGTCAAAGGAGAAGATATAGGCAAATTTCCTTGCGACAAGGTATTTGTTAATGTAGAAAAACGGTCAAACTTTTGCAGATAGTTGTATAATGTTCGGTATTGAGCAGTCGCACTGATAAGCCCTTTTACCGCATTTCGTATTATGTTAATGGTATTTTTAGCTCCTACAAAATCCCCTATGGCAATTTTATTTTGAAGTACCTGAGCAATCAGATGGAAAAATTGTATCCCCGATAAAGTTATCCGCTTTAGACCAGCAAATACTGGAGATCATGAAAAAACGAGATCGTAGCACTTCACAGGAAGAAGTGGAACAATTATCTCAGCAGCTATACACTCTTGCAGCCAGTTCTTCCACAGATCTTGACATATCCAAACCATTTGCGTATTATGAAATGGGAAGGGATACAACTGATGAAATTTTACAATTGATGAAAGAAACTGAGAAAAAGTATGAGAAGCAGAAACAACGTGGATGGGTTTTTAATTTCTTGTTCTTCAAAAACATTGTACAAAATAATGGTGAGTTAGATTTAAAAAATCTCTCCGCATATCAGACAAATGCCACTTATGTCTTTGATGGAGAAATTGTAGATCGGGATGCATTGGGTAATATTACTTATGGATATTTTGGAAGGTATTTGGGAATACCTACACCAGTTTTGTTATTCAGTGCCGGGTATGCACAATATCAAGCAGGAACCTCACACCGTAATTATTTTTGGACATCTGGTGATGATCCAAGAGATCAGTATCGTATTTTACAAGGAATTTTGCTTTACGATAAAATCCACGAAAAAAATTAGCAGGAAAGGTATGAGTTTTCATGCCATCAGAACTTAAAAATCCAATAGAAAACTTTATAAAATACCAGTATTATCCAAAAGTCTCTTTTTTTCAAGGCGGCAAAAATTTCTACAAAACTCTGCTGTTACTCACCCTGTTGGCCTTTAACTGTATTTATATGGCGCTGTCCTGCCTACAAGGGCTTCTGATAGAAACATATTATCAATTGTGGATTACAGATCCTGTACCATATAATTGGTGGGAGTATTATCAGCTAATCAGACGGAAAACTTTTTGGAAGATTCTATATTGTTCTGTCAATCAGGAGCAATATTTAGTCCCATTTCTCTGTATTTTATGTGCGCTGCCGTGGTTCTACCTATTCATCCGGTATATATTGCCAACTTTAGTGGGAATCGTTTTGTGGATGGGTATCCTGGTATTTGATTCGACACCACTGGGAGTATAATATGCAAGTTTTTCGAAAAAAAGCAAAAGCACTGAAAAACTTTCAGCATTACCAGTATCGGAAAAAGGCTTGGATGTCGTATTATGGAAAAGCTTTCTGGCAAACAACCTTTCTATTCGTTATAGTGATACTAATAATTAAAAATGGCTATGATTTCTATAAAGCAGATTCTTTTTTAGAACCATGGTATCAACTCTGGGTTGCTCAACCGGCTGTATGGCTAACCCTTTTTGATAAACCTGAAGTCAACCTTAAAAAATTATGGTTGGAAATCGCATATTGCCCCTATAATCGATACCATTATTTGATTCCGTTACTCATATGCCTTACAGTCTATTTTATTCTAATTCCTTTTACTATTTATTTTGTAATGGCTGCTATGATGGCAAGATCTATGGGAATTTAATATTTTTCTACTCCATGCTAAAACAAGTATGGAGTAATTTTTTTATAAAGAAAAACTGCCCCTTGAATTATTCAAGGGGCAGTTTCGGATGTGTGTTTTCTGTACAAAATTACTGGCACTTACCAGCGCTGGACAAAATGATCTGTTACTGATACCATTTTGCCTGTTCCCGGTACATTTCCGCATAATAGCCGTTTTTCGCCATCAAATCCTTATGGGAACCATCCTCGATAATCCTTCCATCCCGGAAAACAAGAATCCGGTCCACAATGGCGGTAATTCCAAGCCGGTGTGAAATGAGGATCGTTGTTTTGTCATGTGTCAGAGAGGCAAAATTCCGATAGAGCTGCGCTTCGGCAACCGGGTCAAGGGCAGATGTCGGTTCATCCAGAATCATAATCCTGGCATCTTTCTTGTATGCGGCGCGGGCAATGGAAATCTTCTGCCACTGTCCTCCGGAAAGGTTATTCGCTTTGTCGGAAAAGGAACCCACCACTTCATTCAGTCCGCTCGGCTGCTGTTCGACAACATCATTTACATTGATTTGTTTCAGCAGTTCGGTAATCTCGCCGTCTGTCGCACCGCGCTGCGGATCGGAAACCGTGATATTCTCCTTTAAACTCGCCTCATAACGGGCAAAATCCTGAAAAACAACCGAAACCGCATCGCGTACCGCTGCCGGATTTTGGGAAACCTCCACCCCGCCAACGGTAATTTTTCCATCTGCCGGATCAAACATGCCGCAGAGCAGGCTGATAAAGGTGGACTTTCCGCTGCCGTTCATCACGGAACGCCCTAACAGAAAATAAAACATAAAAACTCCGGTTCAATATGAAACGATGCTCCTTCTTTGCTATTCAAAGTTGATACAAAATAAAAAATTTCTACTTTAAACCCAGAGTTACCGAGTTTAAAAGCAAAAATCTGTTTATTTTTATATAATATTTTATTCTAATATATTGACAGATATTGGATCATGTGATATAATGATCAAAAAATGAAAGAGAGGTGCGGCAATGATTACTCAGTAATCCAAAGGAATCAGATAGTGAATCACTTTACCCGAAAAGCAAATCGGGTTTGTTTGCTATGGAATTTTGGATTACTGGTTGTTCTGTAACCGGTCATTGTTGCACAATTTGATATGGATAAATAGATGAATCAGTCACGGCTGCCTGATTCCGTATTTTCTGTTCAATAAAAACTCCATTTTCGATTTGCAGTGATTTGCTATCGAAAATGGAGTTTTTATTTTGTTCGGGGGTGAGGGCATTGATCAAAGTACGGATAAGCACCGTTTATAATACATTGCGGTGAAAATATCGGTGCTGGACAAATCGTTTCAAAAGCCGCAATGCAAAAATAAACAAGTTTATGGAGGCATGTATGAAACGGTTATCCTGGTTATTTAACCATAGTGAAAAAAAGAAGATTGCAGCCCTTGCAGTCGTTTTATCATTATTTGCAGCGTGACCTATTATCTGGGGGAAGCCGTTGATGCGGCAAGCAACAGTTATTTCCGCACAACCATTGTTTATTTGGGTTATCTTTCCATCGGCATTCTGATCCTGATGGCGCTGGACTATTTATCGCTGTATTTTTACGGAAGTTTTACCAATCACAATTTGTATCACTTCCGCAGCCGTACAGTGGAGTCAGCCATTCAGTTTCACTTAAAGGAAAAGGCAAAGTATTCTACCGGTGATCTGATTAACCGGCTCAACAGTGATTTACAAATACTGGAGAAATTTTTCCGTACAACAATCGGAGATACGGGCTATAAGATTTTTTCCGGGATCTTTGCGGCTGTCTTTGGCTTTATGCTTCATGATAAAGTAATGCTTGTGCTGTTAAGCCTCTGCTTGATAACCGCTGTTGTCAACTACCTTTTTGCAAAACCTGTCGAACGCCTGCAGCAGCAAATCCAGACGATTTCCGACCGTATCATGACAACGTTTCAGGAAGCAATTCACGGGAACAAAGACATTAAGGCATATGGGATTGGAAATCAGCTGGCCGGAAAATTTGGTGAAGCCGTAAAAGCACATCTGCAGAAAACATTTTCCATTGCCCGGATTGAATCCTTATGGGGCGCAATCGAAATCACAGTATCCATCGCTCTGCAAATCGGGATTGTCTTTTTATGCTTATTGTTTGTGAACCGGGGAGAGATGACGCTGGGAGACATCGTCATCTTTCAGCAGATAGTCGAAATGGTAAAGCAATTGTTCGGGATTGATTTTGTAACAATCAACAAGGTTCTGGTTGTGATCAAACGGATAGAGGAACTGTGGAGTCAGGGGAAAGGCCGTGAAAATGGCGGAAATATCAAAAACGGTATTGCAGGAAAACCCATTTTGGAGTTTGACCGCGTGTGCTTCGAATACGAAAAGGATCCTATAACCCGGAGCAGACCAATTCTGTCCCAGGTATCCTTTACTGTCATGCCCGGTGAATCCGTGGCCATCGTCGGCCCCAGCGGCAGCGGAAAGTCAACTATTGTCAATATGATCTGCGGTTTGCTGAATCCGGACGATGGGGTAATTCAATTTGAGGGATACGACATCCGGCGATGGGATGAACAGGCTCTGTATGATGGAATTTCCCTTGTGGATCAGGAATCAAGACTGTTCCCGATCAGCATTTATGAAAACATTGCTTGTGGCGGATATGGATGCAGCCGTCTGCCGCAGGATGCTATGCCGGACGCTGTCGAAAAAGCAATCCGGGAGGCTTCGCTTTCTTCCTTTATCGCATCGCTGACAGACGGGGAAGAAACAGATGTGGGAGAATTTGGAGGGAAACTTTCCGGCGGACAAAGACAGCGTATTGCCATTGCACGCGCTCTGATCAAGTCCCCAAAGCTGTTGATTCTGGACGAACCGACCAGCGCGTTGGATGCCGAAACAGAAAGGGATATCCTTTCTTCCCTTCATCATGCAGTAAAAGGACAAAGCGCCACCATCACAATCGCCCACAGATTCAACACCATTCAGGATGCGGATAAAATCCTGGTGCTGAATCATGGCCGCATTGAAGAACAGGGAAATCACGAAACTTTGATGAGAAAAAAGGGAATGTATTACCGTATGTTTTTACAGCAGAGCCAAGAGGGCATGGAGGTATCCTATGAATGAGAAAAAAAGCACACTGCAGATTCTGAAACAAAATTACAAAACTATTTTTCGGCTGCTTCGGTACTCAAAAGGGTTTCGTAAAAGTTATGCTTTTGCGCTGGTTATCAACTCCCTGACGATGGTTCGGTTTAGTTTTGTTATTGGATTTTCGCTCCAATGGGTTACCGATTCTGTACTTGAAGGACGCTGGAATGACTTTCGAACCGCGATTGCTTTCGCGGCAATCGCTTTTACCCTTAACGCGATCCTTTATTATTGTGAAGGCTATTTCATGGTTAGCCGGGTGGAAATGATGATGGCTCAGCTCAAAAAGGAACTCTATTCCAAAATTATCCATTTATCTTCCGACTGCCTGGACGACACCCATTCCGGGGATATTCAGAGCAGAATATCCACCAATCTGTCGATTGCAAGCGAAGCGATTTCGTTTACCCTGGTTGATCCCTTGAACTTTATCGCGCTGGGCATTGCCAATTTAATTTTTATCGCGCTCAACAGCTGGAAAATGGCGTTGATCTGTCTGGTACTGGTGATCCTAACGCTGCTTTTCAATTCTCTTTTTCTGAAAAAGATTCAAACACTCAGCGAAAAGATTCAGGAAACAATCGCCGCGGCAGTGGAACGATACTCCGATATAATTCATGCAATTCCGCTGATACGCGTCTTTTCCATGCAGCAGTGGATTTTTACCCGTTATGACCGGGAAAACAAAAAAATCTTGATCGATCAGAAACGCCTGGTGAAAACCACCTCTTTACAGCAATCTCTGAACGGACTCATCAATAACATATGCAGTTTTCTCATGCTTGGGGTTGGCGCAATCTTTTTCGCCTGTGGTGATATCACGGCCGGCGCATTGCTGGCGATTTTCCGGTATGTCAACACACTGGTATTTTCTTTTACGGGCTTTGGAAACGTTGTATCTATGCTTACGCAAAGCCTGGTTTCCGCAAAACGTGTTTTGGAAATCCTCGATTATCCGGAAGAACCCCAAGTGCCGAAAAGCCCAAGTGTTCAGGACAACCCGCAAAAATCAGATTTTATTATTTCGTTTGAAAATGTTTCCTTTGCCTATGCGGCCGGTGCTGAGGTCCTGCACAAACTGAATTTCAACGTTAGGCAGGGGGAAACTATTGCACTCATAGGTCCAAGCGGGGCGGGAAAATCCACCATCTTCAATCTGCTGATGCGCTTTTATTCAGCCGGGGTCAATCAGGGGACCATCCAGCTCATTGGAAGACAAATTGCGGACTACGACCTGGAGAATTTGAGAAATCAATTTGCGTACCTCATGCAGGAAAACTACCTTTTTGAGGGGACTATCCGTGAAAATATCCTTTATGGTAACCCAAACGCTACGGCTTTCGAAATGGAACAGGCTGCAAAAGCAGCCAATGCACATGGGTTTATCATACAGCTGAAAGACGGGTATGATACACAAGTCGGTGAAAACGGTGCCTTTTTATCAGGTGGTGAAAAACAGCGCATTGCCATTGCACGCGCGCTGCTGAAAGACGCACCTATTTTGTTAATGGATGAGCCAACATCGGCTCTGGACGCGCAGACGGAAACAGAACTTCACGAAGCGTTGCAGACACTGATGAAAGGCCGCACTGTCATTGTGGTTGCCCACCGGCTGACTACCATTCAAAATGCGGATCGAATTTTTGTGATGGAAAACGGAAAAATTTCCGAATCAGGATCCCACACTCAGCTTCTGGAAAAAAACGGAAGATATGCGCATTATTATCATTTGCTCTGTCCTACAACCTGATTAGATTTAAAACCGAATGAGCGAAAACCCGGAGCGCATCATGCTCCGGGTCCAGTTTGGTGTCTGAGGAGTAATTCAAGTGAAAATTCAAAGATATAAACATGATAGTCCATATTCCTATACACTCGGAGCAACATTAACTTATGAAATGCTGAAATGCAGTCCGGAGTTGGTGACAAAAGTTTATTTAAGTTCCTCCTTAAATTTTACCGATGGAATCAATCAAATGATTGAAATGTGCAGCAAAAATAAAATTCAGGTGATTACTTCGGATAAGGCTTTTCATATTCTGTCCCCAAAGGAAAACTGTTTTGTAATTGGTGAGTTCAGGAAAAAACATTCGCAGTTGCATCATGCGAACCATATTGTTTTGGTTGAGCCATCCAATGCGGGAAATTTGGGAACAATAATCAGAACGGCTGCCGGATTCCAAATTAACGATATTGCGATTATCAGACCAGCAGTGGATGTGCATGATCCCAAAACGATACGTGCTTCTATGGGCGCAATTTTCCATATGAATATTCAGTATTTTGATACAATAGAAGAATACTGTAACCAGTACCCAGACAATATAAAATATGCATTTATGCTAAAAGCAAGTCATTCGATTTGTAATATTGTACTGCGAGAACCATTTTCCTTGATTTTTGGAAATGAAGCGACAGGATTACCGAATAATTTTGTTGATTTTTGTGATTCCGTAGTGATAAAGCATTCCAAAGACATTGATAGTTTAAATTTAACGGTTGCCGCAGGAATCGCAATGTATGAATTTACCAAGAAAGAATTTGCCAATTAACTGTGGATCATAGAGATCGAGGAATTTAAAAATATCAAGAAGCGATGCAAGCTCGTATAATTTTTCTCTCCAGCTTTCAAATAAGGTAGCAAAATTTGTTATAAAGAAAAATTGTCTCCTGAATAATTCAGGAGACAATTTCGGATGTGTGTTTATTGTACAGAATTACTGGCATACTGCCTTATTATTACTAATAAATTGGACATCTGCCATTCCTTTGTAATGAAACATGATTTTCATCACATCACCGGAAACCGAATCGACAAAACGGTAACTTTCCGTTTTCCCGCCCAGATCGCCGGAAATTTCCGGACGACAACCAGCAATTTTACCTCGGAGTTTCCGATACTGTCCCACCAGACTGCGAACCATGTCCCGCTCCGCTGTGTTCAGAGCTTCAAAATCTCCCCACAGTCCTAAAGGACCCAATAAACTGCTGAGAACCGCGTTTCTGCCGCTTCCCAGCGCATCATGGGGATATTGCGCATGATTAAACAGCACCGGCGGAATCAGGCGGCCGTATTCATACACCATTTTTCGGCCAGTCACTGCACGCTCCGCACTAAAATTCTCGTACCCATAAACACCGTTGTTGGTCCAGTAATAGCGCCCTTCTGCAAAAAAACCCAAACCTACAGCCCGTTCTGCTTCCGTTACATCAAATTCAATAATCAGTTCCGGACATTCCGCATTGAGTTCCCGGGCAATGGCAATCAGCTCTTCAATATACTTACAACGAGCCCGGATGTTCCGCTCTTCGGGACTGTGGCATATCCCGCCGTGCTGATGCTCTGAAGAACAGCATTCCGTCGGATCCAGGGCGTCCCATTTGATATAGGTGATGCCGGCACGGATATATTTCCGTAAAAGGTTCGTAAAATATTGCCGGTACCCACTGGACAAACACATTCGATACCCTTTCTGATCCCAGCAGTCACGCCTAACTGGCTGCCCCATCTGATCTTGCTGGACCCACTCGGGATGCTCCTGTACCACGCTGGAATCCACGCTGGCCGTAGTCGGCTCAAACCATAAGCCAAGCCGCATTCCATATTGCCGTACTCGCTCTAGCAACGGATACAGGCCATGTGGCAGACGTTCCGGCGATGGATTCCAATCCCCGAATCGATCATACCAATAAGCGTCTACCACAAAAACGTCAATTCCAAGATCATGAGCCAGGTCAATCTGATGCAGTAATCCTTCTTCGGTCATATGATCAACCAAACTTCCGCCGTTCATCTGATCTTTCCGTTGAAGCGCCCAGGTATTGTAATAAAGGAACGGCTGACAAAGGCTGCGCTGGCTGGAAATACAGCTATACAGGAATTGCCACAGCATTTCCCGTCCCCCATCATGATCTTCTCCGGGGTAGCCTCCAAAATCCACCCACGGCCCACTGTAACGATCGCTCACTTTTTCCCCGTTCAAATAAATCCCCCGGTTTTGGCTTTGAACGGAAAAACGGCTGTTCTCTTCCGCCTGTTCCAGACAAACATGGTAGTAATCCTCTCCCGGAATATCCGGCGAACCATGCTCGTAGCAAAGGAGCCAGCCCCATTGTTCCCGGGGATACAAAACCGACAAAATAGGACCTTTTTGATTCAGGTAATCCAGCGAACCGTGCTTTACCGTTTTGGGGCTGTAACTGTGTTCCCGATCATCACCCCTCCAGTTTGCCAGGCTTGTCAGTTCTATCGTATGTTCCGCCGCCGGCAGCGAAAAGGATGGGAATACCCACACCGGGCACTGATTCTCATCATAGGTAAGTGCCACAGAATCTCCCGAATTGGACAACAATTCCAGCCTGTGCCGGGTCATGGCGCAATCCGGAAACATCTGCACATGATAACACAGCTCAAGATGCACTTTGTTCTCCTGAGAAAGCTCCAGCTGGATGCGAAAATATACGCCGCCATTGGGCAAAAACTCCTGCTCACAACGCCGGTACTGGATCCGTGCGGTACGGGGAGATACATATTGTCCGTTTATGTGCAGACAAAACCAGTCTTCTCCATCTTTTCCGATAGGAAGGATCTTTTGGTTTTTCCGGTCGATGATCTTCTTTGGATAAAAGACACCTTCTCGTTTCTCAAATGCCAGCGTCATCCATCCACACGATAAATACACAGCGCTGTTCTCTTCTATCACCTGATTATGATTTTTTTCTTTCATCTTTTTTCAACCTCCGATGGATACTCTGTATTGTTTTTCTCATTTTTGATGCAGCTTGAATTTCATGGTTTGAGGCTGATAGTACTCGTCATAGGAAATCCAATTTCCTGAGATCAGCATATGCCCCTCCAGGTTCTGTTCGTCAAACCATTTCATCGGGATCTTTGGGCAATAGAAGCCGGCTTCTTCCTTGTACCACATCCACTCATAATGAACCAGGAAAAACGGCCCCCACGGATGGTCAGATTCCAGAACCGTCAGCTCACTGCCCTGGTTGGCGTCAAAATCGGAATGCAGCGCCCAGGTGCACAGGATATATTTCTGAATAGAGGGAAGATAGACCATATCAGGAGCGCTGACATGGCGGTCGATGGACAAAATCGGCTCAGAAAGGTAAATGTTTTTGGTCCAGGAAACACCGTCCTTGCAGGGAATGGCGAACTCCCAGTCCTCACGGTTCAGAATCCTGTCTTTCGGGACGCGGCCCAGGCGGATTTCGGTACCATTATCCCACTGATCCCCGGAAATTGCGTAAACATAATCGTCCACAGCGTCTTCATAATTGCGGCCAAACTGGATAAACGTGGGGCCACCAAAGATACAGCCCGGGAACATGGGAAGCCAGCCTTTGTAATGGCTTCTTTCATCCGGAGAATTTTTCCAGTAATAAGACGGAATGTTGGGATCCCCACTGTCCCGCACAGCCATTTCCCGCTCCATTTCCAGCAGCATCGCATCCAGCTCTGGCGTCCAGGTTTTTCCATAGTCTGTGGATTTGAGAATGGTTGCATCCGAAGCGTGCTGCGACCGAGTCCCATATCTGGGCGGCTTTTCCCCCAGTAGATTCTGGACAGCATAATAAAGAACACCATCGATACAGATCATACCTGTAGGTTTCGGACCGCGCCCGCCCCATCCGAGATAGGCGTCCATATCGTTGACGCGGATCATTTCGAAAGAATCACCTGTACCGGTAAATTTTTCCACCGTCAGCCCAGTGATTTTCGGATACAGGCGGTGTTCCTGTTCCTTGGTAAACAGGCGGTTGATTGTAGCACACCATCAATCATTGCCCAGTTGGGATCTCCCGCGCCGGAATACAGTTCACCGTCATCAGCCCATGTTACCGGAAAGCTGTCGCCTTTGTGGTTGATGCTGCTGCATTTTACAAGCGGTCCGATCCACTCAAGAGAAGTGAGTGTTTCACTCCGCGGAATCTGTGTAGGATGAAAATATCTCATATATAATCCTCTTTCATTTCGTATTAGTGCAGACACCGGCAGGTCAAACCGGTTTTGCCTGGACAGACTGCCGTTCAACCAGCTGAACATCCATCACGATCTGCCCCAGAGCTTCCCGATTGCCCGCAGAATACTCCAAGATCATACCGGCAGCCTTTTCCCCCATTTCATAGGTGGGCATTGCGATGGTCGTAAGCCCCCCGTAAAAAATTTCAGACTGTTTAAAATTGCTGTACCCCATAATGGATACATCGTCCGGCACACTGCGTCCGGAACGGAGCACATACTGATACGCTGCCATAGCAGGTATATCAGAATAGGCGCAGATGGCAGTATAATCGACACGGATACGCGAGAGGGCATCTATTGTTTCCGCATCATTTTTCAGATGAAGGTAGTATTGTTCCGGAAGCTCTATCCCGTGATCTGCAAGTGCCTGCCGGAAGCCGCGTTCCCGTTCTTTTGCGGTATCAACCTACAGATGGTTACCTCAAAAGTACAGCTGGATTTAGGCGCAAGCGAATAATTCCATTTCAAGCAGCATCGTGTTTGGTCTGTTTCACAGTGATCAGGGCAGACAGAAAAGATACCGATATATGGATACACAGGCGTATTTGTGTCTTTTCTCTGCAAGACAATGGAATCAGAAGCTGCGCTGTGAATCTGATAATGCTGGTTTACCAAATCTGTACAGAACATCGCGTTGCCACTCTGATATTCCTCGGACTTGTTGCAAATTTCAATCGTATACAGAATAGCAGAGGTTTTTTCATCTGCATTCTCAGGCGCATACGCCTGAATCTGGCATTTGAGCGATTCCGTTTCCCACACAGAAACAGGAATTGTGTCTTTCAGATACGTTGCAAAAAACCTGCATGTTTCAGGCTCTTTTTCGGGGAATACCTGCCACGCCATACCCTGGCAGCATCGGCCGTTCTGTCCAGCAGGGTTCATCTGCATCGTGTGGAACCGGAGCCACTGACAGCCAAACAGGCTTTCCGGTTCCGTCAGCAAATTTCCCGGATAACGCTCCACTTGGTAATGAGAGAAGAAATTGATCAAAGCCCCTTCATAAGAAAAGAAGAGATATTCTTTTGGTTTCCCTGAAGCAGATAAGATTCCACACGCTCCTCCATATCGACCGATAATCCGTATCGGACTGAAGAACTGCACAAATCCGCAGAGGAAACAGGGGTCGCTGATTTTACGATTTGATAGATTTCTTTCGAATGAAACAGTAGCATAATTATCTCACAAAAATTGATTCCCGGCATGTATTCTACTTGCAAACTTATAAAATACATGTATATACTTATTACATGTAATGTATCATATATTTTATAAATTGTCAATAGAAGAAAAACATATAAAATCTGACTTTTTCGATGCCAAAAAGAAAACGCACACTCACCAATGTGAGTATGCGTATTTGCCGTGGCTTTAGGCCACTTTATTTCCTGTACAAAATTACTGACAGAAAAAGCTGTACAATTTTAAGATTTTTTCCCGAAAGAATAAAATAACAATAAAATTTACAACAATATAAAAGGTGTTACATTGGATAAAATGCCGATGCCGCTTCTATTACTTTTTAAAGACTCTTAATTCATTGAAAATTACGAAAAAAGCACCATGTTGGATAGATTATTCTGCTTACTCGGCATGGATTTACCGGTACATCGATCAAGGATGAAATATATTTCAAACAGAGAAAGTGTTACCCAAGGGACAAAATACTATTACTTTGATTTGAAAAATTTGCAAAACCCTTTATTAATTGATGGAGAAATCGTTCATCCTTCTAATCTATCTGATTCAGACCGGCAGATCTTAGATGTAATGAAGAAACGGGATGCCAGCACTTCACAGGAAGAGATAGAAAAATTATCCCAGCAGTTATACACTCTTGCCGCCGGTTCTTGCACAGATCTTGACATATCCAAACCATTTGCGTATTATGAAATGGGAAGAAATTCAACGGAATCCAAGCACAGAAATCATGCAAACGGAGAGATAATGTATGCCAGTTTTCCGAAGGAAAGCAAACGTACTAAAAAACTTCCAACATTACCAGTATCGGAAGAAAACCTGGATGTCATGGTATGGAAAAGCTTTCTGGCAAGCTACCCTTCTTTTTTTTATCGTGATACTAGTCTTTAAAAATTGCTACGATTTCTATCAAGTAGATTGTATTTTAGAACCATGGTATCAACTTTGGATTACTCAACCGGCTGTATGGCTAAACCTTTTTGATAAACCTACGGTCAACCTTAAAAAACTATGGTTGGAAATCGCGTATTGCCCCTATAATCGATACCATTATTTGATTCCGTTATTCATATGCCTTACAGTCTATTTTATTCTGATTCCTCTTATTATTTATTTTGTAGTGGCTGCTATGCTGGCAAGATCTATGGGAATTTAATATTCTTCTACTCCATGCTAAAACAAGTATGGAGTAATTTTTTTATAAAGAAAAACTGCCTCTTGAATTATTCAAGAGACAGTTTCGGATGTGGTTGCGGGAGCTGGATTTGAACCAACGACCTTCGGGTTATGAGCCCGACGAGCTACCGAGCTGCTCCATCCCGCGATATTCAGTTACTCTCATTGGAGCTTTTTTATTATAGCATACAGCGGCAAATTTGTCAACAGTTTTTTGAAAAAAATTGTCCGGTGAAAATCACCGGACAATTTTCATTATTCCGCGTAATCAAAACCAAGCTTCAGCGCTTTCAGGTTTGCTTCAACGAGATGTGCTTTCTTAGCAGGTACGCACTTTTTCATCGCTTCGCAAAGGACTTCAAAAGTAGTAAACCCGGTTTCCCGCAGCACTTTGCCCAGCATAATAATGTTCGCCAGACCATCCAGTCCTTCATCCTTTGCCATCTGCGTGCAGGGGATGTAATACGCTGTAATATCCGCACGATCACACTTTGCGTCGATCAGCGCGCTGTCGATAAAGATCTTGCCGCCGGGCTGTACACTTCCCACAAATTTGTCATAAGAAGGCGCATTCAGTACAACCAACGTTTCCGGCTCGAGCACCAGCGGACAGCCAATCGGCTCGTCGTCGATACAAACCGAGCAGTTCGCAGTGCCGCCGCGCATTTCCGGGCCATAGGAAGGCAGCCAGGAAACATTACGGTCTTGCACCATAGCAGTGTAGGCGGCAACCTTGCCCATAAACAGGACGCCCTGTCCGCCGAAACCGGCAATCAGCATGTTGAGAATCATTCTGCATGCACTCCTTTCTCGGTTGCGTCTTTGTAAACGCCCAGCGGATAATACGGGATCATGTTGTCATCAATCCATTTGAGTGCTTCGACAGGTGTCATCCCCCAGTTGGTCGGGCAAGCGGAGATGACTTCGATGATGGAGAAGCCTTTTTTGTCAATCTGTGCCTGGAATGCTTTCTTAATTGCAGCTTTCGCCTTGCGGATATTCGGCACATTGTTGACAGCGACACGTTCAGCATACGCAACACCGCTTAGAGTGGAGAGCATCTCACAAACACGGACGGGGAAACCGGAATAATTCACATCACGGCCATAGGGAGTGGTCTGGGTGACCTGACCGGGCAGTGTAGTCGGAGCCATCTGGCCGCCGGTCATGCCGTAGATCGCATTGTTGACGAAAATAACCGTGATGTTCTCGCCGCGGGTTGCGGAGTGAACGGTTTCAGCGGTACCGATAGCAGCCAGGTCGCCGTCGCCTTGGTAAGTAAAGACAAAGTTATCGGGCAGAGAACGTTTGATACCAGTTGCGACAGCCGGTGCACGTCCATGAGGCGCTTCCACCATGTCGCAGTTGAAGTAATCGTATGCCATAACAGCGCAGCCAACCGGCGCAACACCGATGGCATTGTCCAGAACGCCCAGTTCCTCCAGGCATTCCGCCACCAGACGGTGGATAATGCCGTGGGTGCATCCAGGGCAGTAATGGGTTTCTTTATCGGTCAGACCTTTGGTCTTCTGAAAAACAATCGCCATGATTAGTTGGCACCTCCTGCCATTTTTTCAATTTCAGCCAGCACTTCTGCAGGGCTGGGAATCACGCCGCCGGTGTGTCCAAAGAAGGAAACCGGGCAGCTGCCGTTGACAGCCAGACGGACATCTTCCACCATCTGTCCCATGCTCATTTCCACGCAGAGCATCGATTTCATCTTGGGACCGTAAGCCGCAATTTCTTTCTGCGGGAAAGGCCAGAGGGTAATCGGGCGGAGCAGGCCAACTTTGATGCCTTTTTCACGGGCTTTCACAACGGCTGTTTTGACGATGCGGGCCATCGCGCCGTAAGCGCAGACGGCATATTCCGCGTCTTCCATCTTGTATTCTTCGATCATCACTTCTTTTTCCTGGATGATCTCATAGCGTTTGAACCGCGCTTTCACGGTATCTTCCAGTTCTTTGGGCTGGAGGTACAGCGAGTTGATGATGTTGGGCTTGCGCTTGCCCTTGGTGCCGGTGAGCGCCCAGGATTTGTCATGGACAGCAGGTTCCACTTCGGGGAATTCCACCGGTTCCATCATCTGGCCAAGCATACCGTCGGCGAGCAGCATGGCGGGCATCCGGTAGGTTTCGGCGAGGTCATAGGCCTTTGCAACCAGGTCGACGATTTCCTGTACCGAAGAAGGCGCAAAGACGAGAATCTGTCCGTCGCCGTGGCCGGGGGCTTTGGTAGCCTGCCAGTAGTCCGCCTGAGAAGGCTGGATACCGCCGAGTCCGGGGCCGCCGCGCATGACGTTGATAATCAGGCAAGGCAGGTCGGAACCAATGATGTAGGAAATCCCCTCGCCTTTCAGGCTGATTCCGGGCGAAGAGGAGGAGGTCATGGCGCGTGCGCCGGTTGAGGCACAGCCAAGCACCATATTAATGGCGGCGATTTCACTTTCCGCCTGCAGATAAGTTCCGCCAATTTTGGGCATCCGTTTTGCCATATAGGCGGCAACTTCGGTCTGGGGGGTAATGGGGTATCCGAAGAAATGGCGGCAGCCGCTGCGGATGGCAGCTTCTGCGAGCGCTTCATTCCCTTTCATCAAAAATTTTTCAGCCATGGTTACGAATCATCCTTCCCTGATTATTTTTCTACTGTAATGACACAGTCGGGGCACATGGTCGCGCACATGGCGCAGCCGATACAATCTTCCATTTTCACGGGTTCCGCCGGGTTATAGCCCTTCCGGTTGAGCTTTTCCTGGTTGAGGATCAGCACTTTCTTGGGGCAGACCGACACGCAGAGACCACAGCCTTTGCAGCGGTCCTGATTGATGGTTACTTTTGCCATAATGGTCCTTCCTTTCCTGATCAAGGGAGCCGGTCAGGTCTCCCATATTTTTTTGACATATACCTTAACCGGGTAGCCATTCGGGAGATCGGGCGCGGGGAGCCGCTCATCATAAGCAGTGGCACAAAGCGGCAAATTTGCCAGCCCGGCAACCTCCTTTGCAAAGGACGCCGATGCTTCAATCAGCGCAGGAGTGGTTTCCTCCCCCAAATTGGTATTGTTGAGGATCCCGGTTGCCGAAAGCCGCGATACCGCCTCGATATCCCGCAGCACGCCGAGCGCTTCCTCCGGGGTAGAGGTAAGGTAGCGGCAGTGGTTAATCACATAAAACAGGTCATACGGTTCCCGGCTGATTTTAGGAGCGTAACGTCCCAGCGCGATAGCCCCGGCATCATCGCCGCCCACGTCGATAATCACGCAGTCCTCATCCCCGGTAAAGACGGAATCCACAGCGCCTGTCAGCGCCGGAATATCCAGATTGCTGTTAGCATAGGTGGGGACAATCACCCGGATTCCCTCTGCTGTCAGAACGTCGGCAAAATCGGCGGTTCTAAAATATGGGTTCACAATATCCAGATCCACAATCGCCACGCTTTTGCCCTGTTTTCTGGCGTCCATCGCCAGATTGACCGCCAGGTTGGTTTTTCCGCTGCCGTAATGACCAGTAATCAGGTTAACCCTGCGGTTGAGCTGCACAGGCAAGCCTCCTTCCGTTTTCGGTGTTAAATTCTATTTTAGCACATTATTCGCGCAAATTGAAGCGGTTTTTAAAAAATAATTCGCCAAATATCGGATATAAAAGGAATTATTTTTTGTATACTCGCCCAATTTTCTGAATTTTATTCGTTTTTTCAAATAATTGGCAAAAAGAAAATCTGCCAGAAGCAAATACTTCCGGCAGATTTTAACATTATGCGTTGATAATTTCCCCGCCCTGGATCTGCATCCGGATCCGGTCGGAAATCATGGCGATAAACTCGGAGTTTGTGGGCTTCCCACGGCTGTTCTGGATAGTATATCCAAAATAGGAGTTTAACACATCCACATCGCCGCGATCCCACGCCACCTCGATGGCATGGCGAATAGCACGTTCCACACGCGAAGCTGTACTGCCAAAATGCTTGGCAATCGCGGGATACAGCTCTTTTGTCACCGAATTAATCATGTTGATGTTGCAGATACAAAGGTAAATTCCTTCCCGAAGGTAGTGATACCCTTTGATGTGCGCCGGGACACCGATATCATGCATAATATCGGTAATCATCAGCTCCAGATCGTGACGGGTGTAAACGACACGGGCGGATTCCCGTGAAACACCCGATTCGCGGCCAGCCATTACATCGATCCGCTCGTAAAGCTCCTCCATGTCGAACGGCTCGAGCATAAAGTAGCAGTTATTCTGCTGCATCAGCTCCCGCAGAACCATGGCGTTCTGGAACGGGGATGTAACGATAAAGGCAGTCCCGATACCGCGCATCCGGCAGTTATGGATCACGCTCAACGCATCGCCGTGTGCCATTGTCATACTGATCACGGCAAGGTCTGGCTTTTCAGAAGAAATAGCGGACAGGATTTCTTTTCCGTCCTTCTTTTGAAGCAGCACCTCATACCCTTTTTCCCGAAGAGAATCTTTGCAAATTGCTCCAAAATCGGCAGAATTATCTCCGATCAGGACTTTTTTCCGAAAGTCCACGCGCTTTTCCTCCTTTTGTTTGATTTATTCATATTTTAACACATGTTTTCTTTGTTTTCAACAATTTTTCTGCACAAATTATGACAAATATTTTTGAAAATCTTTGATCTATTTTTAGCAGAAAATGTCAAATGATGACAGAATCGCCAAAAAAGATCCGTTATTTCGTTTTTCCTGCGTCAGAAAGGCTTATTTTATGCAGATTTCTGCATGAAACGGAATATTTACCGCATCACAATTAAAAAGGATTATGATATAATGAAAAAAAGGAGGCGCTGCTGATGGAATCTCCGCAATATGCCTATGACGCGTTTATTTCCTACCGGCACTGTGAACCGGACAAGACTGTTGCCATCCGGCTGCAGGAACTGCTGGAAAATTACAAACCGCCCCGCGGCACTGTTTGCCGCAATACAAACCGGATCCGGCGCATTTTCCGGGATCAAAGCGAGCTGCCCACCAGCGGCGACCTGGGAGCAGACATCCGCCGCGCGCTGGAAAGCTCCCGCTACCTGATTGTCATCTGCTCCGAAAAAACGCGGGAATCCGCCTGGTGCGAGGAAGAGATTCGCTATTTTAAAAAGCTCCACAACGGCCAGAATGACCATATCCTTACCATGCTGGTATCCGGGCAGCCGGATAAAGTTTTCCCGGATCGGCTCTGCTGGGAGGAGCGGCAGATCCTTCTGCCGGACGGCAGCAGCGGCCTGTATAGCCAGCGCGTGGAGCCGCTCAGCGCCGACGTGCGCGCACCTTCCCCACACCAGATCAGGAAAAAACTCCGCACCGAATTTTTGCGAGTAGCGGCACCGCTTCTGGGATGCAGTTACGATGAGCTGTTCCGGCGCCACCAACGCCGCATCCGCAAACGAAACACCCTGATTTCCACCGCTGGAATAGGAGGCTTAGCGGCAGTTTTATGTATCGTATCGCTGTTTGCCTACCGCACCTGGGTATCTGAACAAAACTACAAAACTGCGCTTTCCGACACCCGCATCCTACAGGGCGAAGATTACGCCGCTTCCCAGTCGCCACAGGAAGCACTCGCCTATTTCGCGGAAGCACTTTCGCTCTCGCCGGAGCAGTCCGCCGCCTCTGCCGGAGCCGCGCTGCTGCTGCAGGATTGGCACTGGCCGGTTTGGGAGAGTGAAACAGCCGGAATTGTAACACAGGGCGCTATCCTGCCGGCTGGTGCTGTTTCAGCCTGTGGGGATTTCCTGCTCTTCCAGGATACGGACGGCTGGTATGCCACCGGCACAGACGGAACAAATCCCGCCCGAATTGAGGCGGACGGCACCGTTTTCGCAGGCGCTTCAGCCGGATACTGGACGTTCCGGGGGAATGAAAGCTTTCTTTTCTATCATCCCGAAACCAAAATCATGCTGGAACTGCCGTTTCCAACCGAACAAAGCAGCGGTATTTCGGAGCCAACCGGGCTGGAAACCCCAACAGCGCTGGCAGTTAGCTCAAACGCGGCAGTCGTGGCTTATGGCGGATACCTTTCTCGCTATGAATGGGACGAAACAGGTTCCCCCCACGAAACGGCGCGAATCGACCTGGCGGATATTTTCCCGGAAGATGCAGCCGAACAGGTCCTCATGCCGCAGCATCAGTTCTGGCTTTCGGAGGATGCCCGTTACCTGCTGGTTTCGGCCGGCTCCCATGTGATGCTCGCGGAAACGGAAACCTTATTTGTCCGGATGCGGGTGCAGCAGTATCATTCTGCCCTGACCGGCGCGGCATTCAGCGCCGACGGCGAAACAATCGCACTTCTCTATGGCAACCCCTACCACATTGCGGGCTGGAACACCGGCAGCAGCTTTGCGGTCTACAATACCGATGGGGAACTCCTCTTTGCTTCGGAGCAAAACCCGCGGGAACTGATCCGGGGCGCGCAGTTTGATCCCGAAAATCCGGCGCGGCTGCTGGTTTGGGGACGGGACTTTGTCCGCGTCTGGGACTGGACACAGCCGCGCGAAATCCTGGCGCCCCTTTTGTCGGACGAAATCGAATCAGCGGCAATGCTGCCGGAGGGAATCATTGCCGTCCAAACCGGTGAAATAGTCACCACCTACAATGTTATCCGCCCGGATATTCAGACAGATCTCCCGCAGGAGCTTCCCTCGCTGCCGGACACCTCCGCCTGGCTCACCGCTCAAACCGAAACCGGCATGACGCTGGAACTTTCCGGACTGGAACTCATCCTGTGGAATAAGGACGGCACCGAAGCCGACCGCTGCCGGCTTCCCGCGCAGGCGGAAAAGGTGGCGCTGCTGCCCGAAGAAAATGCCGTGGTGGCCTACAGCCGGTTCCTGCCGGTTCTGGTCCGGATTCTGCTCGACGCGCAGAACGGAAAGCTCGGCGAACCGCAGCAGCTCGATACCGGCGGCTCCGCCATCTCAGCAGTCTGGCCGCTGAGCAGCCTGTTCGCCGCCGAAACCCCGGAGGGAAGCCTTCTTCTTTATGAAGAGGAAGAAGCCCCCAAAATCCGCATCACCCCTCAACAGAGCGGCACCCTTTCCGCCCTGCTCTGCGACGGGGAACAGCGGTATCTGGCCGCGGTACTGGAAGAAAAGCAGGCAGAATCGGGCAGCGTATCCTTTGAAACTGCCGGCGCTGTTGAAATCTGGGACCTCCAAAACGGCCTGCTTTTGGAAACAGTCCCGGCAAACGGGGAAATTTCCGCCGCATCCTTTACCGAAACCGGCGCGCTCTGCTGGCAGGACAAAACCGGCCTGCACAGCCGTCAGCTTGTTTTCCCGGAACCGGACCGGGCGGCAGTTGCGATGCTGCAAAACCTGAGCTGTCTGGAAACCGGTGAAAAACAGGAGCTTATTTCCAAACAGCCGTCTTCCCTGCCGGAACGAACCGGGAACTGGGGCAGTCTGATTACCGGATGGCAAAAAGGCTGGCTGGAATCCGGCACCGATCAGACAGAAACCGCTGACAGCAGCTCCCAAGAAGCACTCCCGGAAGCAAGCGCGATCATAAACGAGCTGCAGGCAGCGGAAGACTATGGTACCGATGCCTGGTTTGAACGCACCGAATCGCTCTGGAAGGAAATGGAACAAGGCAAGGTTTCCTTTGAAATTCTGGACGCCGACAACCTCTACACACTCGTCAACAACGCAGCACGGACAGAGGGGCTGATGGGCTGGATGGGCAGCGCAATCAGCGGCCTTCGAAACGCATACCGGTATGCCGCGGAAATGGGGATCGACCTCACCTTCTCCAACTACACCTCCAATCTGCTGGCAACACTGGACGATACCCGGGATTACGACGGGGAAATCGACGCTGCTTTGCGGGAAATTGCCAGCTTTCTGGAAACAAACCCGGACATCCAGCTGCAATATTCCGCCCTGTATTCCCAAACGATCGCCGGCATTTTAGCTGGGGAAGCCGGGGCGGATGAACTGCTCGGACTGGCTGAAGTCTGCATGCAAAATCCCGAAACGGAGCTGCTGGCGGCGGAGCCGATGCTGTTCGCCTCCCTGATGACGGGCGACGCGCAGTCCGCAGCCGATACGGCAAACCAGTGGATTGCGATGCTCCGCAGCGCGCTGGGAGAAGATTCCTACGCAGAAGACCTGCTGCTCGACTGGCTCTCCTTTGCGGCAGCGCTGAACTGGCGGGAAAAGATCAGCTCTGAGACATTGGCAAGCTGGATCAACGCTCTGGACGCAAAAGCTGGCATCCAGGTTACAAGCCTTTCTCCCGAAGCTTCCCAGACCGGCATTTTGCAGGACGATATCATCCGCATGGCAAACGGCACGCCGATTGCCAGCCCGCAGCATTTCCAGCGGCTGCGGGAAGAAGGCGGCGCTTGGGAAGCCGGAATCCTCCGCAGCGGGGAAGAGTTTTCGCTCAGCATGCCGGGGAACACAACCTTTGGCGGCAAACCGGCTGTGGTTTTCCCTGCACAATAACGAAAAAAAGAGGCTTTTGAGAAGCCTCTTTTTTACTGTCAGCCTTTCCGGCACTCGCCCCGGTAGATCTGCGGCTGCGAACGGAGCACCGCGAGCAGCTCTTCGTTGTTTGTAATCCGCCGGTCGGTCAGAATCCCAGCTGTGCCGTATGCGTCCGGCTCGTGGAAGTCGGAACCGCCGATCTGCAGTAAACCGTACTTCTCCGCCCACGCTTTGGCGATGTCGTTGCGGGCTTCGTGGCGCGGATGGCCGTTATAGGTCTCCATCCCGTCCAAATAAGCAGGATTCACCACCGTAATGCCGTCGCGGAACGGATGCGCCTGATAAAAAAGCAAGCCGTTTTCGCGCGCAAGCGCCGAAAAGGATTTGACATCCATCTGCATAATATCGGGATGCGCAAATAAAAAGGCTTCGTCAAATCCATAGACCAGATAATCGTTGGAATTTTGCGGGAAACGGATCTCCATTCCGAAAAGGACATCCATCCGCCCGGCAGCGGCATCTCGGAACCGGCGGTACCCGCTCAAAAAGCGCTCCATCTTGTCCTCCCACGGCGCGTCGGCCCATTTGTCGGGGAAAGTATCGGAGTTCATATGGTCGGTCACCACAACGCCTTGGTATCCTTCTTTGTAATAAAGCTCGGCTCCCTCTTCGGGAAGCACTTTTCCGCACCGACTCACCCCTTTGGTGTGGCAGTGCAGTTCATATCGATACAGCATAAGCCTCTCCTTTCGCAAATCACAGAAATTCCGGTATTATTGTACCGCTTTTTCCGTTTTTTTGCAAGAGCCGCCCGCTCATCCGTTTTCTTTGGTATCGGCGGTGCCGTCCCAGTCTTCCAGGTATTGTTCCAGCCGGCCGGCCAATCCGTCCGACACCACTTGTTCCGCCGGGTAATCAAATACCGACAGTCCGCCGCCCTTTTCCGGCGCCCGCAGCGACAAAGAGTACCGCTCCACCGGAATGCCGGCCTTTTCCATCGCCGCATCGAGCGCAAGCAGGCATTCCGCCATCGTTTCGATGTCCTGCTCCTCCCCCGTCACCCAGACGCAAACCGTCCCGCCCGGAATCTCTTCCAGCGAAAAAACGGCGTCCAGCCGCAGCCCCGGCCATTTTCCCGAAAGCTGCAAATCTCCGTAGCAGAGCTCGGTTTCATACGGAAAATCCCGGCTGACCGCTTCCTCCACCAGACGGTCGTATTCCTCCGAAAAGCGGCGCAGCGTTGTGTTGCATTCCTCCACTTCAAAGGAATAATTGTCGTACCGGATCTCCCCGCCCCGCCAGCTCACCGAAAAGACGGTGTCCGGGCTTTCGGGATCCCGCACCATCGAGAAATAATCCCCCGTTTTAAAGCTGTAAGAAGCCCAATCCGTTTCAAATCCGCGGCCCGGATAGGTTTCGGCTACATACCGCCGGATGCCGGAAGTTGCCAGCAAGGCGGACACCGGATCCCCGGTAAAAGAAACGGTAATCCAAACCAAGATTCCAATAATGCCGAAACCAATCACTCCGGCCAAAACTTTGAGCAGCCGTTTTCCCTTATTCATTCCGTCCCTCCTTTCGGAACGCAAACCGCAGCAGCGCAGCCACCGCTGCCCCCAACAGGCAGAGCAGCGCGTAGATCACCGCATATGGCCAGTTTGCCGCAAATTCAGAGAGCTTTCCACCCTCGGCCAGTGTCCGGCTGCCCATCCACAAAAAGGCGGCCAGTCCAACGGCAGGCGCCGCCAGCAGCCCCTTCTTCCCAAACAGAAGCAACGAAACCGCCCCGGCTGCCGGCATCAGCAGGAAATTGTAAAACATCCCTGCCGAATAGGTGAGCAGAATCCCGCACACACATCCGGCAAAAACAAGCAGCCCACCCCACAGCAGCAGCCACCTGCGCAACCGATGCAGAGCGGAATCGGGCAGGTTTTTTACCGGCTCCTCCATCGGAGCCGCTTTTCCCGCCTCCCGGCGGCAGCTTTCACAGCTTTGCAGATGCTCTTCCACCAGCAGCCTGCTCTCCTCGCTTGCAACTCCGTCTTCCACCAGCGGCAGCAAGTCCCGGCAGGCACCGCATCCAATCCGGCTCACAGCAATCCCTCCTTTTGCAGCGTTTCCCGCAGCTTTTTCCTGGCGCGGCAGTCCAAAACCCGCGCCGTACTCTCATTCAGTCCGCATTTCTGCCCGATTTCCCGGTAGGAATACCCTTCGGTCCGCAGTTCCACCACCACCCGGCTCCTGTCATCAAGCTTTGCCACCAGCTCCCGCGTGCGGGAAAGCAGCAGGCGGGTTTCAGCCCGGTCGGCGGGGCTTTCTTCCAGATAGAGGGCAAGCTGCGCCTCTTCGAGCGGCAGTGCTGTTTTGCGCCGCAAACTCCGCAGCCAAACCCGGCGGCCGATTCCGCAAAGCCAGACATAAGGAGAAGCCTCCCCACGGTACCGCGGCAGCGCCCGGAGCGCCTGGAAAAATGTTTCGGCCAGCAGTTCTTCCGCTTCGGCTGTATCCCGACAAAGCGAGAGCAGATACCGGCGCAGGCCATCCGCATATTCCCGGTAAAACGCCTCAATCGGTTCCATCCTCCCGCCCCCTCTCTGTATATATGTGCCGTCCGGCGGCAGAATGTTTCAAAATTCCCCTTGCCAATAACAAAAATGAGCGCTATACTAAAGATAAGTATATCACAGGGAGGAATGTATTGTGAAGGTTTTGCTTGTCAACGGCAGCAGCCGGGAAAATGGTTGCACATTCATCGCGCTTTCGGAGGTTGCCCGGGTGCTGGAACGCGACGGCATCGAGTGCGAGATTTTCCAGCTCGGCAAAGGCCCCATCCGGGACTGCATCGGCTGCGGCGGCTGCAACAGAAACGCCTGTGTCTTTAACGATGACTGTGTCAACACCCTGATTCAAAAGGCCGCAGAATCAGACGGTTTTGTCTTTGGCTCCCCGGTCTATTATGCCCATCCGAGCGGACGGCTCCTTTCGGCGCTTGACCGTGCCTTTTACGCCGGCAAACCGGCCTTTGCCCACAAACCGGGCTTTGCGGTCGTTTCTGCCCGCCGCGCCGGTACAACCGCTTCGCTTGACGCCATCCAGAAGCATTTTACCATCAGCGAAATGCCGGTTGTTTCCTCCAGCTACTGGACCATGGTACACGGCAACACCCCCACCGAGGTTTTGCAGGACGCCGAAGGACTCCAGACCATGCGCAATGCCGCCGCCAATCTGAGCTGGCTGCTCCGCTGTATCGAAGCCGGAAAGAAAGCAGGAATCCTCCCGCCGCAGGCGGAAACCGGAAACAAAACCAACTTTATCCGGTAATCGAAAAAATAGAACCGCCGGTTCTGCATCAACAGAACCGGCGGAATTTTTTTACCGGCGGAATTTTTTTGAAGTAACTTCTATCTAAGCACGCGCTTCGATGAGCCGCGCCTTGGAAAGAGCCAATACAATAGCCGGCAGCAGGACCAGCTGGATAATGATGCCAGGCAGCGCTGTGACAAACGAAGCGGTCGCCCAGGCCGAAAGGGAATAATTCCCCGCGCTAAAAATCAGCGCATTGACGATGCCGTAGATGATACGGCCGCCAATCATCGCACCGACCAGCCCGATGTACAGGTCGAGCACCAGTTTTCCGGTGCGGACCAGCCAGAAAATCAGCCCGGCCAGCAGTCCGTAAATTGCCAGCTCACAAACCATCGACGGCAGAATTGCCGCAGGCGGCATCCCGGTAAACAGATGGGAGAGAATCGGCACCAGAATCCCGCAGGCCAGCCCGTAATACCAGCCGCAGACCAAGCCGCACAGCAGCACCGGAATGTGCATCGGCAGCAGAATGCTTCCCGCATTCGGCACCGCATGGAACGCCATCGGCAGGACAACGCCGAGCGCTGTAAACAGCCCGGCCAGAACCAGTTGTTTTGTTTTCATCTTTCCATACCTCCTGTTTCCCCGTCCTGCGGCACAAAGCATCCCGCCAGTACGGAGGAATCCAATATCCAGCGGCATTGCCGCCTGATTCCAAATGTTTCAAAATATCGCTCCTCCATTGGGATCCATTCCCGGAGGAAGCGCTGGTAAAGCGCCGGTCCGCTGCGGTCAAAAATCCGCTTTTTCTGGACATCGGGCGGACAGGTGACAAACACACCGATATCATAAAGCCCCGCCAGCTCGGGATGGAGGGAATAAGAGCCTTCCACCACCCGCAGCATCGACGGCGGGATTTCCCGGCTGCCGTAATAGTCCATCCGGCTGCAGTCAAACACCCGGTAGGAGAATCCCCCGCCGCTTTGCAGGCCGGCGGCAGCTTCCTCCAAAAAGCGCTCCCGGTGGAAATTCCCGCCCGGTTCGGCCAGCCGCTCCGGCGTCCGGAGCGCCGGTGGCAGGAAAAAGTCGTCCATGTGGAGTATCGGCGCCTGATACACCTCCCGGAACAGCTCGGCAAAGGTGCTCTTCCCGGCGCCGCACCGGCCGTCGATGGCCAGAACGGCCCGCCCTTTCTCCCGGATCACCCGGTCGATTTCCAAAAAGAGCGGCAGCAGCACCGCATACCGGATGGGCAGGATGCGGTAGGCCGGAGCGTATTCCTCCCGATACCGGCGGCTGTGGCTCACCATATGGCAGCCGTCAATCCGGTAGAGCCGCAGGTATTCGGCAAGCTCCTCTTCCCCAAACGGCAGCGCGCCCTCTTTGGCCATCGCTTCGAGCAGCGTGATTTTCCGCCAGAAAGAATCCCCCTGCCCTTTTTGCAACGCCGCACCGGCGACAAAAAGCCGGTTGACGGTGGGCAGCATCTCTTCCGAAAGACCCCGGAGCTCCAGCCGGCAAAGCCCGCCGCCGATTTCCTCCCAGCCGGGCACCTGCTCCGTATGGGAAAGCCGGGCGGTTTCCTCCCGCAAAAAACGGAGGCTCGATTCGGGGCTGGCAATAATGTGTCCGCCGCCAAATTCGTTTTGATAGATGAGCTTGACCGCGTCCTGCGGACAAAGCCGGGGGTATTTTTCCGCCTGTCTGAGCAGGACTTCCCGCAGCTCGGCAAACTCGCGGCGTTCGGTCTGTTCATATTCGCGGCCTTGTTCGGCAAACTGCCGGGCGGTTTCCTCCAAAAGGGATAGATTCCGTTCCGCCGCACGGAGCTCTTCTTTCAGCTTCTCGATATGGCGGTCCAAAAGCGCCTGGAGCTGCGGGAGTTTTTCGCCGCCGCCCTGTTCGAGTGCGGCAAACTCGCGGATTTCGGCCACCGGCATCCCGGTTTCTCGCAAAAGACAAACCAGTTTCACCTGCTCCAAATCCTTTTCGGTATAGCGCCGGAAGCCGTTTTCGGCCCGCTCCACACCGGGGAGCAGCCCCTCTTTTTCATAATAACGCAGCACATGCGCGGGAACTCCCGCCTGTTTTGCCATGTCGCGGATACTGTATTCCATCGTAAATCCCTAACCTTAAAGTGAACTTCAACATTAATGTAAACGCATACATTATACCAGTTTTTCCAAAGATTACAAGCATTTTTTCAATTTTCGTCGATCTGACGGGAAGAATGGCGCTGCTCCTCCCGAAAAAAAGCGGGGGAAACGCCGAACTCCTCCTTAAATACCCGCGAAAAATAGGCCGTGGAGCCAAAGCCCAGCGCCTCGGCGATATCGGAAATCCGATCGTTGGTGTAAAGGAGGTGATAGCCCGCGATGTGGAGCTTTTCCCGCATGAGGTACTGCATCGGCGGCAGACCAAACTGCTCCCGAAAGGTGCGGCAGAAGTGGTATTTGGAAAGGTGCATCCGCGCGGCCAGCGTTTCGAGCGAAACCGGCTCATACACTGCCTTGGAGATGACGGCAGCAGCCTCCTCCCGGAAGCGGCCGGAGGATTCCTCCCCGCCGGACACGGGATACTGGCGGCAAGCTTCCCGCAGAATGAGCAGCAAGAGCTCATAAATGCGGGCGGAAAGGGCAAGTTTTTCCTCCAGACTTTCGCCCGAGCTTTCAAAGCAGGCTTCAATCCCCTCCTTCATGGCAGGGCAGCGGAGTTTGAGCGGAAGCGGGTGGATTTTCCCGATCCGAGCGGCCATCTCCTCCACCAGCGCGCCGTTCAGATGCAGCCACCAGATGCAGGAAGATTCCCCCTGCGGGAAATAGTAAAGGTGCCGCACCTTGAGATTGACAAAAACCGCTTCTCCGGGCATCACCGCAATTTTTTCACCGCACTGCTCGTGCCGCAGACAGCCGCGCGTCACATACATCACCAGATAATTGTCAAAGGAACCCCGGTCGATGCGGAAATCCGGCTTGTTTTCGATGCCCATTCCGTCGCTGAAACAGAGATTTTCCCGCTGGAACGGAGTGGGGATAGAAAACCGGGAAAAGTTTTCGTCCGTGATATTCATATGCTTCCTCCCAAAACCGCAATATTTTACAACTTTACCGCAACCTTCTCTATCGCTTTTCCGCCCGGATTGTGCTTTAATGGAAGTAAGGAAAGGATGATTGCCATGAATCAGGATGTAAAGATTCTCCGCGAACTCGCCGCCCGCTATTACCAGGACAGCCAGTCCGCTCAAAACGACGAACGCCGTGTTCTGCACCGCGCCGTCAACGATTTAAAGATGATCCGTCCCGTCGTGCTGATGGAGGAAATCCCCTATCACGAGCTGAACTTTGACGGCTCGCTCACCCTCCGCTGCCAGGACGAAGATTTCCGCGGCGCCGAAAATTTCCTGCGGCTCAAGCTGTTCCACTGGAAATATTTCCCCGCCGATATGATTTTAACCCCCTATTTCCCGGTGTACAAATCCTATTCGAGCACCGGCATCGGCATCCATGTGGAGGAAGACACGCTGGCGACTGACCAGAAAAACCACATTGTCGCCCACGAATACCACGACCAGATTCCGGACGAGGAAGCGCTCTCCCGCATCCATCTGCCGGTTCTCACCTATCACGAGGAAGAAACCCGCCGCTATGCCGAAAAGATCGCGAACGCCATCGGGGACATCCTGCCGGTGCGGATCACCGGCCACAACTCCTACATCTCGATGTGGGACGAAATTTCCTCCTACCGGGGCGTCACGCCGCTGCTCATGGATCTGGCAGAGCGGCCGGAATTCTGCCACGCCATCGTTTCCAAATTCGCCGAAATCCACATCAGCATCTCGAAGCAGATGGAAAAGCTGGGACTTTATGAATCGAATCCGCTCGACATCCACTGCACCGCCGCACTGAACAGCACGCTGCCCGGCGAAACGGACGGCGGCCCGGTCAAACGGAGCCAGGTGTGGGGACGCGGAATGGCGCAGATCTTCTCCTCGGTGTCCAAAGCAATGCACGAGGAATTTGACATCGATTATATGAAGAAGATCATGGAGCCGTTCGGGCTGGTCTATTACGGCTGCTGCGAACCGCTCGACAAAAAGATCGACATTGTGGAGAAGCTGCCGCACCTGCGCAAAATCTCGATCACACCGTGGGCCGATGTGGACGTGGCAGCCGAAGCCATCGGCAAAAAATACGTACTGGCCAACAAGCCGAACCCCGCTGCCGTTGCAACCACGCTGGACGAAGATGCCCTCCGCCGGGAAATCACCCGGACGCTTGACGCCTGCCGCCGCAACGGATGCAGCTGCGATATCGTCCTCAAGGACGTCAGTTCCGCCGGCTACAAGCTCGAAAACCTGGTCCGCTGGGAACAGGTGGTTATGGATCTCGTCAAAAATTACTGAAAAATCACCCCGTCCGCAAATTGCCGGGCGGGGCGTTTTTTATAGGCAAAGCCTTTTTTCATAGAGCCGGAACCACTTGACTCCCGGAATGTCAAGCCCCAGATCCACTGTTCCCGCATAGCGGAAACCGGCCTGCTCATACAGACAGATGGCAGGCTGGTTGTAGCTGAGCACATCGAGCCGCAGCACCTCTCCGCCAAGCTGTGCAGCCTCCTTTTCACAAAGAGAGAGAAGGTGCGCCGCCGTCCGTTTCCCCCGCGCCGCCGGATGGACGCAGAAGGTGTGAAGCACCATCACCCGTCCCTCTTCGCGCCAGTCCCCGCCGCGATAGGCTTCCGGCTGCATCTGATTCAGGACAGCAGCCCCAGCCACACCCTCCTTGCTTTCGAGAAGGTAGAGCGTCCCCTCCGCAATGGCGTCGGCCGCCGTCTGCCGCACCGGATATTCCCCCGTCACCCAGCCGCGGCAGAGGTTGTCGGTTTTGCGCGCCGCCGATTCGGTTACGGCAACATAAAGCGCTTCCACCCGGTCCAGATCGGCAGCAACCGCTTTCCGAAAAACCATCTGCTCCGGATTGTCGGGAAAATCCGGCATGGGGGGTAGAGAAAGGAACGGCAGCAGGGCAAGCAGCGCTTCCCGGCTGTTTTCGGCTTGACCGGTCACCACCCGGTAGAGCAGCTCTTCGAGCGTCCGGCCAACCTCCCGCCCGTGGATACCGCGGGAAAGCAAGTCCTCCCCCTTTACCGCCAGTCCGGAGAGGGAAAGACAGCGTTTTTCCGAAAGGACGCGGCGCGCTTCCTCCTCCACCGCGTCATATTCGGCGGTGCGGTCGGACGCCGCCAGGTTTTGTCCGGCGTTGTCAGCCCGCTTGACCTCCATTAGTTCAAAAAAACATTCCTCTCCCAGCCGGGAAAGCCAGAACTGCGCCTGTTCGGGGTGAATTTTCGCGTCATGATAGCGGATCAGGGTGAGGATGCGGGCGCTGTCCGCTTTGGAAAACCGCAGCCGCCGGAGCACCTCTGCCGCCAGCCGTGCGCTTTCGGCGGGGTGACCTTTAAAATGCCCGGCACCGGACTGATCCCGGAAAAATCGGGCCGGTTTGCCGATGTCGTGGAGCAGCATCGTCATCCGGAGCACCGGGTCGGGACGGATGGCGGCAAGTGCCCGCACCGTGTGTTCATACACATCGTAAAGATGGAAACGGGTGAACTGCCCGTGTCCCACACAGGGCAGAAGCTCCGGAATCCAAACAGCAAGCACCTCCGGGAAAGAAAGCAGCACCCCGGCCGCGTTTTTTCCACAGATCAGCCGCAAAAGCTCAGCCGTGATGCGCTCAGCGGACACCAGCCGGAGCTGTTCCCGGCAGCGGACAACCGCCGCGGCTGTTTCGGGATGGATCGAAAATCCGAGCACCGCCGAAAACCGGAGCGCCCGCATGATCCGCAGCGCGTCCTCTGAAAAACGGCGTTCCGGCTCCCCCACACAGCGGATGATGCGGTTTTCCAGGTCGCCAAGCCCGCCAAATTCGTCCCGGATTCCCTCGCCGGGCGCCGCCGCCAGCGCGTTGACGGTAAAATCCCGGCGGGAAAGATCCTCCCGGATCGAGGGCGCAAACTCCACCCGGTCGGGATGCCTTCCATCCGAATAGCCGGACTCGGTGCGGAAGACGGTAATTTCCAGCGGCATCCCATCTACCACTACCGTCAGGGTGCCGTGCTGCTCACCGGTAGGGTAAATCGGGCAATCGGCAAACAGCTCCTTTACCTTTTGCGGAGGAGCTGCCGACGTAATGTCCCAGTCGGAGGGCGAAAGCCCCAGCAGACTGTCCCGCACACATCCGCCCACTGCCCAAGCTTCATACCCGGCTTCCCGCAAGCGGCGAATCGCCTTTTTCACCGGAAGCGGAAAGGCAATCTCCACTTCATTCCCCTCCTTCCGGAAAATGAGCAACCGCCGCCGTTTTGGCCCGCACCAGCGGAATGAGGTCGGCGGGATTCACTTCCACCTGCGCCCCGATTTTGCCGGCGCTAACAAAGATGGTACCGCAGGAAAGCGCCGACTCGTCAATCACGGTGGGATAGAGCTTTTTCATCCCCACCGGAGAACATCCGCCGCGGATATAACCGGTCAGCCCGTTGATTTCGTTCACATGGATCATCTCAATGGATTTTTCCCCCACTGCCCGCGCGGCGGCTTTTAAATTCAACTCAGCCGCAGCCGGAATGACAAAGACAAAAATTCCCTTAGAAGCGCCTCTTGTCACCAGCGTTTTATACACCTGCTCCACCGGGACGCCCACCTTTTCGGCCACCGAAACGGCGTCGATTTTGCCGTCTTCGTGGGAATAGGCGTGCGGCTGATAGGAAATCTTTTTTTGATCCAGAATCCGCATCACATTTGTTTTTTCCTGTTTGGAGGAAGCCATACCATCACCTCATTTGTTTGCTGTTTTCAGTATAGCACAATTTTACATTTCCGTCCATTGCCTGCCGTATTGCTTTTCTTTTTCAAACATGCTACAATGGGGATACCATTCAAATTCGGAGGTGCACATTTTTCATGTTTACCAAAAAAACAGATTTTAAAGCGATGACGGCAGACGCGATTGTTTCCGCATACCGTCGGAATGTCCTTATTTTCTGGGTGCTTCATTTCCTGACCTTGGCTGTACTGGGATTTATCGTCGTTTCTTTTGTTCAAAAAAAGCTTGACCTTTTCAATGCCATTTTCGCCGTGATTCTGCTCTGCATTGTGAACTACATGATCTGGATCGGCCGAAAGGTACAGTTGCGCTACCTGACCAATATTACCAACAAAAGCTGTGATCCTGTCAAATCGGAAAAAGTATACCGGCAGCTGATGAAATTCGGCGTAAACAAAACAACCTGTCTGCTGCACATTGCCCGCGCGCAGTATTACAGCGGCAAATTTGAAGAAGCGCTTGCCACCCTTCAATCCATGACACGCCCCAAAGAGAAAACGACCGATCTGATGCTTTATTACAGTGTGATGGCCGGATGCTATGAAGAGCTGGGACAGACCGACCGGATTATTGAGGTACGGGAAAAAATCAAAAAGGAATTGAATGGCGTCAAGGAAAATTCCAGCGTTATGCGCAATGGGAAACAGCTTCTCACCATCATTGACGGAATGCTGACCTTTAGACAGGGAAGCTATTCCCGTTCATACGAAATCTATGAAGACCTTTACGATGCCACATCATTCCCGCTCAGCCGGATGACGGTGCTGGATAAACTGGCCAAAATGGATCAAATGACCGGCGCTTACCGCACTGCCGCCGACCGCTGCGAATACATTCTGGATGCCTGCGGGACTACCTTTTATCGCGAACGTGCCGAAGAACTGCTGGAACGCTGCCGGCCGAAAAAGAAGAAAGAAACACAAACAGAGGAGGACTAACAGATGGAACTGGAAGAAGTCCGCACGGAAATAGATCGGGTAAATGAGGAACTCCTCCGGTTGTTTGAAAAGCGGATGGCACTCTGCGGACAGGTCGCCGCCTATAAGCAGGCACATCATATGGAGGTCTTTGTCCCGGCAAGAGAAGTATCCATACTGGAAAAGGTACAGAAGCAGTCTATTCCCGCTTTTGCGGAATATAACCTGCGCTTTTTCAACACTCTGCTTTCACTGAGCCGGGAATATCAACAGAAACTGCTGGAAAACGGAAACGACAAGCCTGGCCTGCCAGCCGAGATTCATACGCCCCGGCTGCATTTGATCCAGCTGGATGAATCCGCCGCACCAGCGGTATATTCCATTACATCAGATCCGGAAATTATGCGCGAAACAACACTGCAAGTTCACCAGAATGAAGAGGACGCCGTTTCGCTCATCCGGGCAATGACCAAGCAGGGCTGTTTTGCTTATGCTGTCTTTGATCCCGAGCAAAAATTCATTGGCATCTGCGGCACCAGTCCCAATCGGTTGGATCCCTTTTGCCTGAATCTGCATCTTCTGATTGCAAAAAGCGCTTTTCAAAACGGCTGCGGCAGCGAACTACTGGAACTCATGGTGGACGCGGCACAAAAATTTACGCCGGCAAAATTGCTTTGTATTCAGGTGCCGGAACAAAGCACTTCCATTCGCCATATTTTGAAAAATCGAGGCTTTGAAACAGATTCTGTACGGAACACCGATGCTGCATTTCAAACCTATCGAATTTCCCTGTAAACTCCCCCTTCTCCAATACAAATAACTCCCTGGATAACCACAGCGCTATCCAGGGAGTTATTTGTATTCATGAAAATGGAGCTGTAGAATCAGAGAAGTTTCAGTGTAACAATTTCATAAGGTTTCACTGGGAAACATATACTCCCATTCTCCACAGCATAACGCGCGGTACAGCTATTTTCGCCCATTGACAGCCGGCGGATATCCGTAAACCTATCGGGGACCAGTAGCCGACATTCACCTGGTTTTCCGCTCACCTCCACAAGGCGGAGAATGATGCCGTCTTCATTCTCACTCACTTTTACAGTGCGGATAACGGCCTGTTCACTATCCAATACCGGCATTTGAGGAAATGAGATTCTGTTTTTACAACAGAAAAGCGGTTCATTATACCCAATTCCGGCATAAACAGCTCTGCTATTCCGAAGTCCGCCTGCAAAAGTGCTTAGCGCAAAATCAAAACTGTGACAGCCATCATCCCGCATACCATCCCAGTCAGTCATGGAATAGGACACTGGTTCGTGAAGATAGGTTGGAACTGTCGGGCTTCTGAGCAACGAAAGCCAGATAGCGTCACCATCCGATTCCCGTGTGATTTGATATGAGGGCGTCCCCCGGTTCAAAATGACAATTCCCAGACTGCCGTTGTCGATTCCAGCCCAATGTACGGCGGGATAATCCCCATTTTTGCCGCACCAGCTGAATTCAGGCAGATACGGTTCTCGTTCCAGGATCCCCCCCGGAATCTCATAAAGATGATCTCCGCTGCTTTTAGTCGGAAAAACAACGCGAAGCCGTTGGTTATACATATGCCATTCGGCTGAAACATGGAACCGGAGCTGCGGAATCCCAGCGGCAAGCTCCACCACATAGTCGAACACCAACCCATCTATGGCGCCGCAGAGGGACATGGGCAGCTCAACACGGAATTGGAGCCGATCCAACTCGGGCAAATGCTCCGCTGAAACAAGGTTGGTATAACGGCTGAGCGGGAGTCTGCGCATATCATCCGAAAGGGTTGCCCACGGGGAGCCTTCATCGTGTTCGAGCACAAATTCGCCTGGCCTCCATTCTCCCTTTTGGCAAAGAACACAATGGTTTTCCCGATCGTAAACAGAGAGGAGCCCATAATTGTCATATTCAGCTAAAAAGAAATCGTTTTGGATGCAGCCTTGCACTATTTCGGAAACCGTATCCGCTTCCGGATGATTTTGTTGCAAAATTGTCCCGCGGAAAGTTTCTGCTGGTTTATCCGAGCGCTCTTCCTGCATCGGTTTTTGATCTTCCTGAACAAAGGAGAATGGCACAGCCGCATAAGGCGGTAACCCTTCTGCCAGCAAAACAGTGCCGTCCTGCCCGGTTTCCAAAAGGCGAAGCATCCCTGCTCCGCCTGTGAATAAACAGACGCCGCTTTCAGCCGGCAACACAGCAGTGTCTGTTCGTGTGCAGGCAGAAAGGTTCAGGAGGGTATAGGTTCCCGGCTCCTCCTGACCGAGCTGTTCCAGCAGCGCCGATTGACAGCGCTTAATCCGCGCCTCCGCTTCCGTCCAAAATTCCCGCAGTTCCTCAAATGCCGCATCGACATGGGTACCAGTCACAGCGTCGTGGAATGCACAGAAAAAGATGAGTTTCCAGATTTCGCCGATTTCCCGCCGCATCGAGTTTCTGTTTTGAAGGAATACTGCCGCGTCAAGCAGTTCCAGCTGAGAAAGCATCGTTTCCAGCATTCGCAGCCGTTGCTTGGTTTCGATCCGGGTGACATAGCAGCCGGTACTCGAAGGATTCAGCTCCGGACTGGGAGAAACTTCCGGCAGCTCCGCCAGATCAGACCGTTCAATTTTCTCCCGCAGTTCCTCCCAACCGTCATCATAAAAGCCGAACCGAAAGCTGTATTGGTCCGAAAGAGCCCGCATCTGTTCATATATTGCGTCAGTTGGCAGCAGCTCTTCTCCTCCAACAGTTGCAATTCCATTTTTTTGCTGAAAGTCAGGGCCGATCTGCAAAGGTGCCCGGCGCTTTTCTGCTTTTGCGATGTCAATTCCTCTTCCAGCGCAAACAGAGCAAACAGTACCCTTCTGTTCCCCGGTTCCGTGACAGGCAGGGCACGGCGCATATTTGGCCCATCCGCCTCCGCCGCCGGCTGACGGTATGCTCCCTGTAAAGACCACACTGCCGTCCAGACCTTTCCAGTAGTCAGTAGGATTTGGCACATAAGATATCCCCTGCACCCAGCGGATCTCGAATCCCCGCAGAATCTGCGGGAGCTGTGCGGAATTTCCGAACGCGTCGGAACGAAGCGCGGTTTTGGGGCATTCCCCGAACATATCGAGTAAATATCGGTCGCCGATCAGGTAATTGCGGATCAGTGTTTCCATGGAAACCAGATTGCTATCCACAATCGCATATCCAGTCCGCCCCACCTGCATCTGCCCTTTCTGGTACAGCTGCCGGAGCCGTCCGATTTCGGCGGGAAACCGCCTGCAATAGGTTTCCAGAACCAACGGGCTCTCCACCGTAAAGCGGTAATCCGGATCCCGTTGAGCCAGCTTGATATTGTCCTCTATATAATACTGTTCGATTTCCGCATAAGAACGATAGGTTTCGCCCCGGAATGTAAACGGCTTCAAAAAGCAGCGCCGCCACATAGGATCAAAATGGTTGTTAATCAGGATCGTAATCTGCGGTTTCATGGAATCCCTCCTTCAGATCAACCTTTTAGCGAACCGACCATAACGCCTTTGACAAAATACTTCTGCAAAAATGGGTAAAAACAAAGGATCGGAAGCGTAGACACGATAATGGTACAGTATTTGATAACCTCTTTGAGCAGGACACTGCTTTCTCCGCCAGAAACCACCTCGGCTGCAAAAACATTGCTGGACGCCTGCGGCAACACCAGCAGCTCCCGTAGAAACATTTGTAACGGGTATTTGGTGCGGTCCTGCAGGTAAAGCAGTGCGCTAAACCATTCGTTCCAGCGTCCCACCGCGTAGAACAGGGTAATCGCCATAATCGAAGCCATTGAAACCGGGATGACAATCCGCCGCAGAATCAAAAACTCGTTAGCACCATCGATGCGCGCCGATTCGAGCAGGCTTTCGGGAATTTCGCCGAATGAGGTTTTTAAAACCAGCAGATTCCAGGTGGAAAGAGCGGAAGGGATAATCAGAGCCAGTCGGGAATTCAACAGCCCAAGGCTCTGCACCACAAGATAAGAAGGAATCAAACCACCGCTGAAAAACATGGTAAAGGTAATCATCAGCATAATCGGCTTTTTGAGCATCATATTCTTACGGGAAAGGGCATATGCACCCAAAATGGTCATCACCATATTAAAAAAGGTGCCAACCACCACATAAAACAGAGTGTTTGCGTAGCCAATGTAGATTTCACGGTTCCGGAACACATAGTCGTATCCTTTCAAGCTGAAGCCGGCCGGCGCAAACAGAAGGGAATCCTTTTTAGCGAGTTCGAGCGGATCGCTGAAGGAACAGAAGACCACATATAGCATTACCGATAGTAATCTCAATCACACAGGGATTTACCTCTATTCTAAAGGCAAAATCATGATTCATTTGACCTTTGAC
>CALWNQ010000020.1 GCA_944382875.1 uncultured Clostridia bacterium | reverse complement strand
CATAATGTAAACTTCTTCTTTGAAGCCAGTGTGGGCGGTGGCATCCCGATTATCCGGCCAATGCACCAATGTTTGGCTGCTAATGAGATCAGTGAGGTAGCAGGAATCCTGAACGGAACCACGAACTTCATCCTTACCAAAATGATCCATGAACAGATGGGTTTTGCGGAAGCGCTGAAAATGGCGCAAGATTTGGGATATGCCGAACGAAATCCAGCTGCCGATATCGAGGGGCATGACACCTGCCGTAAAATCTGTATTCTGGCGTCGCTCGCTTTTGGAAAGCATGTGTATCCCAATACAGTTCATACGGAAGGAATTACCAATCTGACACTGGAAGATGTCGCTTATGCGGAAGATTGGGGCGGCGTGATTAAGCTGATCGGGCGGGCGAAACGTCTTGCGGATGACAAGCTGACCGTTGCAGTATTTCCCGCCTTTATTGGAGAGCACAGCCAGCTTGCCAATATCGATGATGTTTTTAATGGAGTCATGATCCGTGGTGATGCAACCGGCGATGTAGTCTTTTATGGGCGTGGCGCAGGCAAATTTCCGACTGCAAGCGCTGTGGTCGCCGATATGATTGACGTTGCAAAATCCAATACAACATGCAAGTCGCTTTGTTGGGAAGACTCCACAGAAAACCATGTTATTGACATCGAAACAGAACCGTTTTCATTCTATCTTCGGCTGCAGTCTGGAAGAGGGGAAGCGTTCCGTGCTGCTGCCGCAGAATTGATGCCGGGGCTGAGTGTTTTAACGCGAAAAAACCAGCCAGCGGATGAATGGGCATTTGTGACGCCGGAGATTCCAGAAATGGAACTGAAAGCAGTCCTTGCAAAGCTGCTGGAAAAGGATGAGAAACTGATAACCCGTATTCGTATTCTTGATTATTAAGGCCAGTGGAGGGTTTTATGAAACTGATTGTACAGAAGTTCGGCGGCAGCTCGGTCGCCAACGCGGACAGGATCCGCAATGTGGCACGGATTGTGACCGATACCTATCAAAAAGGCGCTAATGTGGTGGTCGTAGTGTCAGCTCAGGGTGATACCACCGATGAGCTGATTGAAAAAGCGCACGAAATCGATCCGAATCCAAGCAAAAGAGAAATGGATATGCTGCTTTCCACCGGAGAGCAGATTTCCATTGCTTTGCTTGCTATGGCGATTTCTAAAATGGGCTTTCCCGTTATTTCTCTGACAGGACGGCAAGCCGGTTTCTTTACCGATTCCAACCATTCCCGTGCCCGGATCAAAAAAGTTGATACTGAGCGGGTGGAAAAAGAACTGGACCAGCGGAAAATTGTAGTGGTAGCCGGGTTCCAGGGCATGAACCGTTATGACGATATTACAACACTAGGACGCGGTGGTTCGGACACCAGCGCAGTTGCACTTGCGGCAGAGTTGAAAGCCGACCTTTGTCAGATTTATACCGATGTGGACGGAATTTATACCGCTGATCCGAGGCTTGTAAAGAGCGCAAAGAAGTTGGAAGAAATTTCATTTGATGAGATGCTGGAACTGGCATCCTGCGGTGCACAGGTGCTGCACAATCGATCGGTTGAAATGGCTAAGAAATACAATGTCAATCTGGAAGTATTATCCAGTTTAGAAGATAAACCTGGTACCAAAGTCAAAGAGGTGACAAAAATGGAAAAATTGCTGATTAAAGGCGTCGCAAAAGACGATGATGTTGTCCGGATTTCGATGATTGGTCTTCCGGACCGCCCGGGTACTGCTTTCAAGATTTTCTCTTTGTTAGCTGCCCGGAAAATTAATGTAGATATTATCCTGCAGTCAGTTGGCCGTGATGGAACCAAGGACATCAGCTTTACCGTTCCGGAAGATAGCTGTGACGCAGCACTTGCCGTATTGGAAGAAGCAAAAGACCAGGTTTCGGATTTTACGGTAGATGTAGATCGTGATGTAACCAAGGTTTCGATTGTCGGTTCCGGCATGCAATCGAATCCGGGCGTTGCATCCAAAATGTTTGAGGCGCTCTACGAAGCGGATATCAATATTGAAACCATTTCCACATCGGAAATCAAAATTTCCGTATTGATTCGTAAAGACCAGGGAGTCAAAGCGATGAACGCGATTTCGGAAGCATTTATCAAATAAGAAAAAGACGGCTTATCGCCGTCTTTTTTGTTGGAAATTATGTAGAATGTTCGAAATTGGAAATGAAACAAAAAGGATATTTTGTGTTATGCTCAAAATATAGAAAGAAATGCGGAAACATACGAAAAAAGTAAAAATAGCAGTTGATTTTTTGCATGTAATATGGTAAAATATAAGTCAGTCTTGATGTAAAAATTCCCAAAGGAGGAAACAGAATGGCATATCAGCAGGGCCTTTACCCGGTTCTTCAAAAAGAAAACCTGGCAAAGAATATTTTTAGCCTGACGATCTATTGTCCTGGTATTGCTGCGGAAGCGCAGCCTGGACAGTTTGTGCATCTGCGCGTCCCGGCGCACATACTGCGTCGGCCGATTTCGATTGCCGAAATTGACCGCAAGCAGGGAACAATACGAATTATTTACGAGATTCGCGGCGAGGGTACAAAAATCCTTGCGGATCTGAAAGCCGGGGATATGGCAGACGTTCTGGGGCCTCTGGGGCATGGATATACCCTTTTGGATTCTGATAAAAAATGTGTCGTCGTTGGCGGCGGCATAGGCGTGCCTCCGCTGCTGGCAGTTGCGGAGCACTATGGGGCGAACGCTTCTGCAATCATCGGTTTCCGCAGCGCGCAGGCCGCGATTCTCGAGAATGATTTTAAAAAAGCAGGAGTCCGTACGGTCCTTTGTACCGATGACGGCACAATGGGACAGAAAGGCTTTGTCACCAATGCGCTCGAAAAGCTTCTGCAGTCGGAAACCCCCGATTTGATCTGCGCCTGCGGTCCGATGGTCATGCTTCGCAAAGTAACAGAAATTGCAAAAGTACACGGGATTGCCTGTGAAATCTCGCTGGAAGAACGGATGGCCTGCGGTGTCGGCGCTTGCCTCGGCTGTGCCTGCAGAATCAACCGGAACGGGAAAGAATGTGTCTTGCATGTATGTAAGGACGGCCCGGTTTTCCAGGGTGAGGAGGTTGTGTTCTAATGGCGGATCTGCGTGTAGAGGTTGCCGGTGTATCCTTTCAAAACCCGGTGATTCCTGCTTCCGGCGCTTTTGGTTTCGGTCGGGAGTATGAGAAGTTTTATCCGCTGTCCGAATTGGGCGGCATTTCGGTCAAAGGGATGACCTTAAACCCAAAAGACGGCAATCCGGCGCCCCGTATTGCGGAAACTCCGATGGGGATGCTCAATTCCGTCGGATTGCAAAATCCCGGCATTGATGCATTTCTGGAAAAAGAATTGCCCGAACTTTCCAAAAAGGGCACACGAATTATCGCAAACGTAGCGGGGAGCACAGTGGAAGATTGTGTGGAGATGATTCGCAGGATCGAAGGAACTGCTGTGGATATGATTGAGCTGAACATCTCCTGCCCGAATGTGAAGCAGGGTGGGGCGGCGTTTGGTACAAGCTGTGAAAGTGCCGCCGGCATTACAGCTGCTGTCCGCAAGGCGACAACCAAACCGCTAATGGTAAAACTCAGCCCGAATGTTACCAGCATCACCGATATTGCCAAAGCGGTGGAAGCGGAAGGCGCAGACGCTGTTTCACTGATTAACACACTGCTTGGAATGAAAATCGATATCAACACCCGGCGCCCTGTCCTAAAAAACAATGTGGGCGGCATGTCCGGTCCGGCAGTTTTCCCAATTGCTGTGCGGATGGTGTGGCAGGTTGCCAATGCCGTGAAAATTCCAGTTGTAGGGATGGGCGGTATTTCTTCTGGTGAGGATGCGATTGAAATGATGATGGCGGGAGCTTCAGCCGTACAGGTTGGTGCAGCAATTTTCACCGATCCTTATGCACCGGTGAAAATTATCAAAGGGATCAATGACTGGCTGGATACTCACGGAATCGCCTCTGTATCCGAAATTGTCGGAACAGTGCAGCCGTGGTAATGTCGGCAGGAAAGGAATTCTCAAATTATGAAAATTATGGCAGTGGACCTTGGCGATGCCCGTACCGGATTGGCAGTCTGTGACAGGACCGAGTATCTTGCTTCTCCGGTTGGCGTGATTGAAGAACGCGATTTTGAGAAAATCATCACCAAGGTGGTATATGCGGCGATGGAATTCGACGTTAAAATGATTGTTGTCGGATATCCCCGCAATATGGATGGTTCAGCAGGCAGCCGGGCACAAAAATGTGAGGATTTTGCCCACAAGCTTCAGAACCTTGTCCCCATTCCAGTAGAACTCTGGGATGAACGTTCCACTACGGTAATGGCGCATAATTACTTAAATGAAACCAATACTCGAGGCAAAAAACGGAAAAAAGTAATTGACGAGGTAGCCGCTACCATTATTTTGGAAAGCTATCTTGCTTATCGTAGGAATCAAAAAGGGGAAACGAACAATGGAAATGAAGGACTTTTATAAACAGTTTTGTGATGAAGGTTTTGACGAAAACGGGGTGCTGAATTATTTTAAGGTAAAAGCATCTCCTGATTTTAATTTTGCATACGATGTTGTCGATAAAATCGCAGAAATGGAACCAAACCGGCGCGCAATGGTGTGGACGAATGAAGCGGGAGAGGAAAAAATCTTCTCATTCAAGGATATCAGTGTGTATTCTACCAAAGCCGCTAACCTGTTTGCATCTTATGGAATCGGCAAGGGCGATACCGTTATGCTGATCTTAAAACGTAACTATCAGTTCTGGTTCGCAATTCTCGGCCTGCACAAGCTTGGCGCGATCGCTATTCCTGCGACGAATCTGCTCACTACCAAGGATATTGTCTATCGTTTTAAATCTGCTTCGGTCAAGGCAATTGTATGCACCAGTCAGTGTAATGTCCATGCGTATATCGATGAAGCAGAGAAGAAATTGGGTGTTGAAGTCATTAAGTTCTCCGCAATGGGGCATTTTGATAACTATATCAATTTTGACGAAGAAATCGAAAAGCAACCCGATACAATAGAGCGCGTTCCGGTTACAGCGACAGACGGAATGTTGATGTATTTTACTTCTGGCACAACCGGACAGCCCAAAATGGTGTTGCATGGCTATGATTACCCACTTGCCCACATCATCACCGGCGTTCACTGGCACGATGTTGATCCGGACGGTTTGCATCTGACACTTGCGGAAACCGGCTGGGGCAAAGCTGTCTGGGGCAAATTGTATGGACAGTGGCTGGCAGGAACCGGCATCTTTGTCTATGACTTTGACAAGTTTGTACCCAACGATGTTTTGCACATGATCGAAAAATATAGGATCACAACTTTCTGCGCACCGCCAACCATCTTCCGCTTTTTTATCAAGGAAGGAATCGCGAATTATGATCTTTCTTCGCTGAAATATGCTACCGTTGCAGGCGAAGCGCTCAATGAAGAGGTGTACAATAAATTCAAAGAAATTACTGGTTTGTCGCTGATGGAGGGCTTTGGCCAGACCGAAACCACCCTGACAGTTGCAAACCTCCATGGAAGCACCCCGAAACCCGGCTCGATGGGCCGTCCTTCTCCACTGTATGATGTGGATCTTGTAGATGAAGATGGTAACTCAGTCGGTGAAGGTGAAGTTGGTGAGATCATTGTTCGTTGCACAAGAGAAAATCACCATCCGGGCATCTTTCTGGAGTATTACCGGGATGAAGAAAATACAAATAAAGCATGGTACAACGGATACTATCACACTGGTGATACTGCTTACCGCGATGAGGACGGTTATTACTGGTATGTCGGCCGGACAGATGATATCATCAAATCAAGCGGTTACCGCATTGGGCCGTTTGAGGTGGAAAGTGTCCTGATGGAGCACCCCGCTGTGTTGGAGTGTGCGGTAACCGGCACTCCTGATCCGATCCGCGGACAGGTAGTCAAGGCGACGATTGTTTTGACCAGTAAGTATTCTCCCTCTGAGGAGCTGAAAAAGGAGATCCAGAACTTTGTCAAAAAGACAACGGCTCCTTATAAATATCCGCGTGTTATTGAGTTTGTCAGTGAGCTTCCGAAAACCATCAGCGGTAAGATCCGTCGTGTGGAAATCGCACAACGCGACAAAGAAAGAGCAAAACAGCAATAATTTTGATCCCCTGTCTTCTGGATAGGGGATTTTTTGCGTGAAAATGGTATTTTCTTGCTCAAACATGATTTGGTACTTGACGGAGATAGTGGGAAATTCTATAATAAAATTGAAACTTTCTATAAGAAAGGGGCGTTAGCCTGATGTTTTACGGTAAAAATCAACAAAAATCACTTTCTCCGGAATTGTTCCGCAATCCCACTTCCGAATATCGCGGCACACCATTTTGGGCTTGGAACTGTAAGTTGGACAACCAGATGTTGGAAGAACAGATCGGTTATTTAAAGGAAATGGGGTTCGGCGGATTTCATATGCATCCTCGTACCGGTTTCGGTAATCCGTATCTGAGCGAGGAGCATATGGGGCTGGTGCGTCATTGTGTGGAATGTGCCCGAAAAGAAAGCATGTACGCCTATCTTTACGACGAGGACCGTTGGCCATCTGGCGCTGCGGGCGGAATTGTGACCAAAGATCCCAAATATCGGGCGCGCTACCTCTGCTTTACAAGAGTTCCGTATGAACAGGGCACAGAAGGGGAGGCACTGGGTGCTACTGCGGCAGTTACCCGCAGCGGCAATGGTACACTGATTGCCTGTTACGACATTTTGCTCGACAAAAACGGCTGTCTTTCTTCCTATCGCCGTATTGGCAAAGCGGAGGAAGCGGTTGGCACTAAATGGTATGCTTATCTGGAAACGCCGCTGAACGATCCTTGGTACAATGGCCAGACTTATGTCAACACCCTGAGCAAGGAAGCAATCGACCGCTTCATTGAAGTAACCTATGAAACTTATCGGAAAACGATCGGTTCCGATTTTGGCGGCGTTGTTCCCTCCATTTTTACCGATGAACCGCAGTTTTCTCATAAAAACACCCTTTCTTTCGCGGAAGAGGAAAAGGACGTGATCCTTCCGTGGAGTGAGGATCTTCCGGATACATTCTCCGCTGCGTACGGCGAGGATCTTTTGGCTGCGCTGCCAGAGCTGATCTGGGAGCTTCCAGACGGAAAAATTTCAGTGATTCGCTATCATTACCACGATCACATCACCGAGCGGTTTACCGAGGCATTTGCTGACAACTGCGGGAAATGGTGTGAAGATCACGGCTTAATGCTGACCGGCCACATGATGGAGGAGCCGACTCTCCACAGCCAGACTGCGGCGTTGGGCGAAGCAATGCGGGCATATCGCGGATTCCAGATGCCCGGCATCGATATGCTCTGCAACAGCTACGAGTACACAACCGCCAAGCAGGCACAGTCCGCTGTCCATCAGTACGGCAGAGAGGGAATGCTCTCGGAACTGTATGGTGTGACCGGCTGGACCTTTGATTTCCGTGGTCACAAGCTGCAGGGCGACTGGCAGGCAGCTTTGGGCGTCACGGTCCGGGTACCGCATCTGTCCTGGGTATCGATGGCAGGCGAAGCTAAACGGGATTATCCGGCTTCGATCAACTATCAGTCGCCCTGGTATAAGGAATATAAGCTGGTGGAGGATCACTTTGCCCGGGTAAACACCGCCATCACCAGAGGAAAGCCTGTGGTTAAAATTGGTGTGATCCATCCCATCGAAAGCTACTGGCTGCATTGGGGACCAGCACAGCAGACCAGCCTGATCCGGGAGCAGATGGAAAACAATTTCCAGAATCTGACGGAATGGCTGCTCTTTGGTACACTGGACTTTGATTTTATCAGCGAATCGCTGCTGCCGGATCTTTGTGAAAAAGGAATGGTTCCTTTCCGGGTGGGAGAAATGCAGTACGATGTGGTTCTGGTACCTGCCTGTGAAACGCTTCGCTCCAGTACGCTCCAGCGTCTGCAGGAATTCCGGAAACAGGGAGGACGCCTGATCTTTCTGGGAGAAGCGCCGCGATATCTGGATGCGGTGGAGAGTGATCTTCCCCAAAAACTTTATGACGAGTCGGAAACGATTGCCTTTACCCGTTCTGCTTTGCTGAAAGCATTGGATTCAGAGCGTCTGGTGGAGCTGCGCGGTGCGGACGGCTCCTATCTGAACCATTTGATCTATCAGATGCGGGATGACCAGACTTGCCGCTGGCTGTTTCTGGCGCAGGGAAAGGAGCCCCGTTTCAAGGACAATGCCATAGCAGAAAAGGTATACATCACCCTGAAAGGGGAATATGCCGTTACCTGTTATGACACACTGACAGGAGAAATTTATCCTTTGAATGTGGCAGTCCGGGATGGAAAGACGATGCTGACCCATACTTTTTATAACCATGACAGCCTGCTGCTTTGCCTTTCTGAGAAAGCGGAGGCAGTTTGCGTGCCTGCTTCGTCCGAATGTACAGGCAAACCGGTAACCCTGCCCAAAATGGTGCCGATTACTTTGGAAGAACCAAACGTTTTGCTGCTTGATAAGGCGGAATACGCACTGGATGACGGCGAGTATTTCCCTGAAGAGGAAATCCTTCGGGCGGACAATCATCTTCGCAAAATTTTAGGTTATCCCGGACGGGAATCGTCTGTCGCGCAGCCATGGACCATTCCGGAAGAACCGTTTGTCCATACAGCACATCTGCGGTTTACCATTCAGGCGGAATACGAAACGGCAGTGACATTGGCGGTTGAAGATGCGGAGCGCATTGCGGTTCGCTGGAATGGCGTGTCGGTCAAGGCGGCACCGGATGGATGGTATGTCGATCATTCGATTAAAACTGTCCCGCTCGGAATGCTCCAATGCGGCGAAAATGTACTGGAGCTGGACATTCCGTTCGGACGGCGTGCAGACATCGAATGGTGTTATCTGCTGGGTGATTTCGGTGTCCGGCTGAACGGGGAACAAGCTACGATTACCGATCCGGTTCGAGAGATTGGCTTTGGCAGTATCGTTTCTCAGGGCCTGCCTTTCTATGGTGGCAATGTGATCTATCATCTGCCGGTGCCTTCGGAAGGAAAACTGCAAATTCATCTGCCGCATTACCGCGGATCTCTGGTGGGTGTTTCGAGCAGCGGAAAACGGTTGGGAGAAATTGTGTTCGCACCATATAATCTTACAGTAGATGCGCCGGAAAACGGGATTTTGGACTTCATTCTGTTTGGAAACCGTGGAAATACCTTTGGTGCTGTCCATCGTGTGTGTGAAGGCAACAACTGGCTTGGGCCGAACAGCTGGCGAACAGTTGGAGATGAGTGGTCGGAAAGTTACCAGCTTTTTGATACTGGCATACTTTCTGCTCCCACTGTCTTACAAAAAAATTCAGATTGATTTTTGATAATCTTAACAATATTTTATTGACCTTTTCTCTTAGCTTTGCTATACTGAAAAAAGGAAGAGGAAAGGATGATACCATGAAAGTATTCAAAATGATTGCTGTTTTTCTTGCGTGCATCACTGCTCTTGGGTTAGTTGTGGCTGCTTTTTGCTGCATTTTCAAGCGGACAGAATATAACACAACCGAATGTGACTGTTTTGAATAAAGATGCCGAACAGGTTCCGGTTTTGGAACCTGTTTTTTTCTGTTGACAAACGGTTAAAATTGTGCTATACTTGGAACTGTTCTCATGCTAACAATATAGATTGGAGGTGAAAAAATGGAGCGAAAGTTCACCGTGGCGTATGAAATTCGTACATTATCGAATCTGATTCGCCGAAGAGTGCAGCAGATTTTGCCGCCCCCGCCGGAAAAAATGCTGACCGATATGCAGCGTCATGTGATTGATTATCTGTATTCTCATCAGGATACGGAGGTGTATCAAAAAGATATTGAAGAATGGTTCTTTATCCGTCGTTCTACCGCGTCCAGATTGCTCAAAACACTGGAAGAAAAAGAAATCATCACCCGCACTTCTGTTTCACATGATGCAAGACTGAAGAAACTTTCTTTAACTGATAAGGCAATCGAAAAAGAGAATGAAATCCGGGAAAAGATTACCGAAGCTGAAAAAACCATCGAACGAGGTTTAACTGAGGAAGAAATTGAAAAATTTATCGAGATAGCGGAAAAAATGAAAAAGTATCTGGCATGAAGCGCTGAATATTCAGCGCTTTTGAAAAGAGAATAATGTTAGCAAGCTCACAGAAGCGGATATAACATATATGTTAGTCTGCTCACAATATAAGGAGGGAATATATGATTCGAACATTGTTAACCTGTGTAAGGGAATACAAAAAGGAATCGTTGCTTGCACCGATTTTTGTATCATTAGAGGTTGTCATGGAAACCGTGATCCCGCTTTTGATGGCAAGTTTGATTGATAGCGGAATTGAAAAACAGAATATGTCACATATTCTCCTAATGGGGGGGCTATTGGTTGTCAGCGCGTTGATTTCTATGTTATTTGGCGCTTGTTCCGGAAATTACGCGGCAAAAGCTTCGGCTGGTTTTGCAAAAAACCTGCGCAAGGACCTGTATTACCGGATTCAGAACTTTTCCTTTGCCAATATTGATAAATACTCCACATCGGGTATTGTAACACGTCTGACAACAGATGTTACAAACGTACAAAATGCATATCAGATGCTGATCCGAATTGCGGTCCGGGCACCTATTATGCTAATTTTTGCACTGATTATGGCTTTTAGTCTGAATGCGCGTTTGTCACTGATCTTTCTCTGCGTCGCACCAGTGCTTGCGATTGGATTGGCAGTCATTATGCGCTTTTCATTCCCCATTTTGCAAAAGGTGTTCAGTACATATGACACACTGAACAATGTTGTACAGGAAAATATTGCCGGGATTCGGGTAGTCAAATCATTTGTCCGGGAAAAGGAAGAAAAGAAAAAATTCGGCTCGGTATCCGAGTTGATTTACCAGCGTTTCTGCAAAGGTGAGAAAATGATTGCATTTAATATGCCGCTGATGCAGATTTGTATGTACGCCGCGCTTTTGCTGATCTCTTGGTTTGGCGCAAATATGATTGTCGGTTCCGAGATGACAACCGGACAGCTGACAAGCCTGCTGACCTATGCAATGCAGATTCTGTCCAGCCTGATGATGCTTTCGATGATTGTGGTGATGACAACGATCGCCCGTGCCTCAGCAGTTCGTACTGTTGAAATCCTTAAAGAAGAAAGCACCATTCGGAATCCGGAAAATCCTATCACACAGGTTCCGAACGGTTCCATTTCGTTCCGGAATGTTTCTTTCCAGTACGCAAAGGAAGCGGAAAAAGCGGCTTTACAGGATGTGAATCTGGAAATCCATTCGGGAGAAACAATTGGAATAATCGGCGGAACCGGAAGCTCCAAAACAACGCTGGTGCAGCTGATTCCCCGTCTGTATGATGTGACAGAAGGTGAAATTCTGGTTGGCGGCATCAATGTGAAAGATTATGATATGGAAGTGCTCCGAAATGAGGTTGCGGTTGTTCTGCAGAAAAATGTTCTGTTTTCGGGAACGATCCGGGATAATCTCCGTTGGGGCAATCCGGATGCCACCGATGAGGAGATTCAACACGCCTGTATATTGGCGCAGGCGGACACCTTCATCCAAACCTTTCCGCAGAAATATGATACCTGGATTGAGCAGGGCGGTACAAACGTATCCGGCGGACAGCGGCAGAGACTCTGTATTGCGCGTGCTCTGCTGAAAAAACCAAAGATACTGATTTTGGATGATTCCACCAGTGCGGTGGATACCAAGACAGACGCCTTAATTCGGCGTGCTTTTGCGGAGGAGATTCCCAACACAACCAAGCTGATTATTGCACAGCGGATTTCGTCGGTGCAGAATGCCGATCGGATCATTGTTTTGGACGGCGGTCGTGTCAACGGATTTGGCAGTCATGAAGAACTGATGCAGAATAATTCCATTTATCGGGAAGTCTATGAATCCCAGATCAAAGGCGGTGAAGAGAAATGAAACAAAAAAGTACAGTACTGCGGCTGTGTTCCTACATTTTCCGAAAGCATAAATGGCGATTGGTGTTGGTTGTCATAGGAATCCTACTGAGTGCTTATGCAACAGTAGCCGGTGCAACTTTTATTGAATCACTGATTGATGATTACATTTCAAAATTGGTCGGACAGCAGAATCCGGATTTTCTGCCGCTTTTGGGCGCAATCATTCGGATGGCAATCATTTACGCGGTTGGTGTCGCAGCGTCTCTGATGTATAACTGGTGCATGGTTTCGGTTGCGCAGGGAGTTTTAAAGGATATCCGGGATGATATGTTTGCGCACATGCAAAGCCTGCCGATTCGGTATTTCGACACCCATTCTCACGGCGATATCATGAGCTTTTACACAAACGATACCGATACGCTGCGTCAAATGATTTCACAGAGCCTTCCGCAGCTTTTTTCCAGCATGATTACTGTTATTTTTGTGGCAGTTGCCATGATTCGGATCAGTATTCCGCTGACAGTGCTGATTGTAATTTGTCTGGTGATTATGCTCTGGATTTCCCGGAAGGTTACCGGGAAAAGCGGCAAATACTTTGTGGAGCAGCAGCGCTCGATTGGTCAGGTTAACGGATACATCGAAGAGATGGTAAACGGGCAGAAAGTGGTTAAGGTTTTCTGTCACGAGGAAGCGGCCAAAGAAGGATTTGATAAACTTAATAAAGAACTTTGCACCGATGCGTACCTAGCAAATAAATATGCGAATATCCTGATGCCAATTATGGCGAACTTTGGACATTTGCAATATGTTTTGATTGCGATTGTCGGCGGTGTATTGGCGCTCAGCGGAAAAACAGCGCTGACTTTGGGCGCAATCGTGGCGTTTTTGCAGCTTTCGCGAAATTTTACCAACCCGATCAGCCAGATGGCAAACCAGGTAAACTTTGTGATTATGGCACTGGCTGGCGCCTCCCGTATCTTTACCTTAATGGATGAGGAGCCGGAACAGGATGAAGGCTATGTAACGCTGGTGAACGCGGAACATGATACTGTGGGGAATATTCAGGAAGTCAATCACCACACCGGATTCTGGGCCTGGAAGCACCCGCATCACGATGGCAGCGTGACCTATACGGCGCTGAAAGGCGATATTCAGCTGCACGATGTGGACTTTGCTTATGAAGAAGGAAAAACGATTCTCCACGATATCACCCTATATGCAAAACCGGGGCAAAAGGTTGCGTTTGTCGGAGCAACCGGTGCGGGCAAGACAACCATTACAAACCTGCTCAACCGTTTTTATGATATTGAGGACGGCAAAATCCGTTATGATGGAATCAACATCAACAAGATCAAAAAAGACGATCTCCGCCAGTCGATGGGGATTGTTTTGCAGGATACCAACCTATTTACCGGTACCGTGATGGAAAATATCCGGTACGGAAATCTGGATGCAAGTGATGAAGAGGTAATTGCTGCGGCAAAACTGGCCAATGCAGATGATTTCATTCGTCGGCTCCCGCACGGTTATCAGACGATGCTTACTTCCAACGGTGCGGAACTTTCACAAGGGCAGCGACAGCTGATAGCTATCGCACGCGCTGCGGTGGCGGATCCGCCGGTAATGATTCTCGATGAAGCGACCTCTTCGATCGATACCCGTACCGAAGCATTGGTTCAGAGCGGAATGGATGCACTGATGAAGGGGCGGACTGTCTTTGTGATTGCGCACCGCCTGTCAACAGTCCGCAACTCCGATGCCATCATGGTGTTGGATCACGGGCGGATTATTGAACGCGGCAGTCATGAGGAACTGATTGCAAAACACGGAACCTATTATCAACTGTATACCGGAGCGTTTGAACTGGAATAATAGATATTACGGAATAATTGATAAATCTGTGGTAGAAATGTTGTGAAAAGAGAGATTTTTCCATTTTTGTGTTGCAGAAAGAGACGAATTGCAGTAAAATAGATAAGGTTATCAAACCGGTATTCTGCCGGTTACGGGAGGGATCTTTTTGCAGCACAAAAGAAGCCAATGGGCGAGTAACATTGGGTTTATCCTGGCAGCTGCCGGATCAGCGATTGGATTAGGGAATATCTGGAAATTTCCAGGAAAAGTCGGGGCATATGGTGGGGGAGCGTTTATCCTCTGCTATATCCTGATTGTAGCGATTGTAGGGTATCCGGTCATGGTGGCGGAGCTATCCATTGGCCGGAAAACCCAAAAAAACGTAGTGGGTACTTTCCGCCAGCTAAATAAGAAATGGACCTTTGCCGGTGCGATCGGTGTGATAACATTGCTTGTTATTATGTCTTATTACAGCATTGTCGGCGGATGGGTGCTCAAGTATATGTGGGTGTACCTGACTGGCGGGAATTTCGGTACAGGAGAAAAAGCTTATCAGGATTATTTTATGAGCTTTATCGCAAAACCAGTTCAGCCGCTCCTGTGGGGCGCATTATTCCTTGCAGTCTGTATTTATGTGGTGGTACGCGGCGTATCTTCCGGTATTGAAAAGGTCAGCAAGGTACTGATGCCGGGACTCTTTATTCTTCTGGTTCTGATTGTGATTCGTGCGCTGACACTGCCTGGTGCATGGGAAGGTGTAAAATACATGCTCACCATTCCGAAAGAAACACTGAGCGGGAATACACTGGTCGGTGCATTGGGGCAGGCGTTTTTCTCCCTTTCGGTTGGAATGGGGATTATGCTGACCTATGGCTCTTATGTTCCGAAAGAGGAAAATCTCCGCAAGAGTGCGCGGATGATCTGTCTGTTGGACACAACGGTAGCAATCCTGGCTGCCTTTGCCATTATTCCGGTGGTGTATGTGACACTTGGTGCGGAGGGGCTTGGCATGGGCGGTGGATTTGCCTTTATTGCGTTGCCGGAGGTGTTCCACGGGATTCCCGGCGGTGTGATTCTGGGCTTTCTGTTTTTTACCCTGCTGTTTTTAGCAGCACTGACGAGCGCTATCAGCATCCTAGAAAGCTGTGTCGCCTTTTTGACCGAGGAATTTGGGCTTTCCCGGTTGAAAGCCGCCATTTTCCTCTCCATTCCGATGGCGTTTTTGAGCGCAGGATACTCGCTTTCCCAGTCGGATGCACGCGGTATCAATCTGCCGTGGTTTGACTTCACCAACGGATTGCAGATGCTGCCGATGAATGCAGTCATGGAAAACTTTACCGATAATCTGATGATTCCACTCGGAGCTTTCTTTTACTGCATCTTTGTCGGATGGGTATGGGGTACAAAAGCAGCCAGTGAGGAGATTACATCCAACGGAAAATATCCGTTCAAGCTGTTCAAATCCTGGGCATTCCTGATTCGTTTTCTGGCGCCGCTTGTCATTCTGGTGATTCTGTATTTTACCATTGGCAAAGGACAGGGTCTTTCCTAATTCCATGATAAAGAAGAAGCCTCCTGTTTCAAACAGGAGGCTTCTTTTATTGGTTTGTTCAGTCTGTCACTTTAATGGTCTGGATTTCATAGGGATGGAAGGAAACAGTTACTTTGCCGTCCCGGATTTCAAGAGGCTCGCCATCCTGTTCCACCAGATTGCAGAAGCAGCAGGACTTGGTTCCGGCAGGAAGGGTGATTTCGGCGGTCGTTTTGCGGCCGTAGGTTTCAAAGAAACGGAGCACAGTGCCACTGCCGTTTTCTGCCTGTTTGACAACAGAAAGCTCGACGTTGTCCACATTCACATCTGCAAAGCTGCCGCAGAGAGAAGCATCTGCCTTGCCGGCTTTGGCAAAGGTGAGCGGGATGTTGAACGCAAGTGCTTTCTTTTCCACATTAGCGGATTTTTCGTCGCCTGCATGCGGGAAGAGGGCATAAACGATGTGATGAACACCTTGGTCAAGGGACTGCCAGTTGCGTTCGCTGGTGTCATTGGGGCTGCGGAGCAGGTTGAGATCGAGGACGTTGTTTTCCACACGGTAACCATATTTGCAGTCGTTGACGAGTGCAACGCCATAGCCGCCGTCGGAAATATCCACCCATTTGTGGGCGCAGATCTCAAACTTGCTGACATCCCAGGAGGAGTTGCGGCGGGTAGAACGGTGGATGTTGCCGAACTGGATATCGCAGACCGCTTCGTCGGCGTAGACATCAACCGGGAAGGAGGTGCGCAGCATTTTCAGCTTTTCGTGCCAGTCCACTTCGGTATCGAAGACCAGCATTTCGCTGTCGGCAGCCAGTTTGATCTTTTGCACCAGCTTGGAATCCCCATAACGATAGTGCTGTTCCATAACTGCGCAGCCATCAGCAATGTAAGAATCCACCGATTCCAGGGTAAAGCGGTCGGTGGTTTTGTCGGGATAGAAGATTTCGATGTTCCAGGCGTTTCCGTCGCTGTCGTCATAGATGGTCAGCAGGTTGGCAGGGGCAGAGAGAACTTCCCGCTCATTTTTCTTGTCAAACAGCGAAACGAGGGCACCCTCTGCGTTGAATTCCGCGCGGAGCGCATCGTTTTCCAACAGGCAGGAAGAAACTTTGAGCGAGCAGGTGCAGGGAGCCTTTCCGTCGGACCATTTGGCAGAACCGAGTGCCGGAACCGTGACGACGCGGGTTTTACCATCGTGGGTGAAGAGCTCGGTGCGGTCAAAGGAAAGCGTGTTGTAAAGGGTATCTTCTGCGCCGGTGATGGCTTCCAGACGGACACGAGTGAGTTCTGTGACCTGTTCCATCAGGATCGCATAGCGGGCAAGAGACTCGTCATAGACACGTTTGATGGAGGAGCCGGGCAGAATATCGTGGAACTGATAGAGGAGCACCTCTTTCCAGATTGCAGCCAGTTCGGCATGCGGATAGGGGATGCCGGCTTTTTCGGCCAGAACCGAGATGTATTCCAGATTGCGGAGCGCAAACTCAATCTTGCGGTTGTACCACTTGTTCTGGGACTGGGTGGTGTAGGTTCCGCGGTGATTTTCCAGATATAGTTCGCCTTTCCAGCATTCGTAGGGGATTTCCGGCTTGTCGATGTCCTGGAAGAGGTCACGGGCAAACCGCTGCTTCACAGGAGCAAACCCGGCCAGGTTCTTCATCCGGTTCAGGCGTTCCTGATGGTATGCGCCGGGACCGCCGCCGCCGTCCCCGATGCCGTAGAGCATCAATGCGTGGTCAGAAAGGCCTTTTTCCATGAAGTTCTTTTCCGCGTCGGCAACCGAGTGCGGGAGTGCCGCGCTGTTATAGGTGCCTTCGGGGAGCATATGGGTAAGGATGCGGGTGCCGTCAATGCCTTCCCACCAGAAAGTGTGATGCGGGAAGAGGTTGTGTTCGTTCCAGGAGAGCTTTTGCGTCATAAAGTAATCGATGCCGCTCTTTTTGAGGATCTGCGGCAGTGCGCCGGTATAACCAAATACGTCGGGCAGCCAGAGATTGTCCACCGTAACGCCAAATTCTTCTTTCCAGAATTTGGTGCCGTATACAATCTGACGCACCAGAGATTCACCGCCGGTCACATTGGTATCCGGTTCTACCCACATGGCGCCCTGGACTTCCCAGCGGCGGTCATGGACGCGCTCTTTGATTTCCTCAAAGAGGGTGGGGTAGTAAATCTTCATCCATTCGTAAAGCTGCGCCTGGCTTGCGCCGAATTTGTAGTCGGGATAACGTTCCATCAGCCGCAGCGTGTGGCTGAATGTACGGGCACCTTTGCGGATGGTTTCGCGGATCGGCCAGAGCCATGCCAGGTCGATGTGCGCGTGGCCGATTGCTGTAATCTGCAGCGAAGGATCGCCGCCTTTTTTGTCCAGTTCCTTTTTAAGAATGGCGCGCGCTTCTTTGGCTTCCTCGGTAGTGAAAGAAACCATGCGGTCAGCCACCTGATTCAAGGCGCGGAGGATGGAGTGGTGGCGCGCAGAGGTTTCGGGCAGCGCTTCCATTGCGTCCTGCAAGACATGGATGTCGTAGTGGAGATTGCGCAGTTCGTCGTGCCGCACAGCGACAAAAGCTTCCGCTAAAGTACCGCTGCCGACAAAACGGCCAAACAGGTCGTTACAACCGGCGTCAATCCAGATGTCAATTTCGCCGTTTTCGGAACCGCACAGGCTAATGGGGATGACTCGTTTCACGCATGGGCCAAATTCGTAAGCGCTGGTGCCGGTAGTCAGACCGAGAACAGGATTGCCGTTTTTGTCAAAGAGTAAACCTTCGCCATTGACATCAACGAGAAGGACGAGCGAATCCCCGTCTTCTTTTTTCCAGTCGTCAGGAATTGTGCCGGTAAAATGCATCCAGGCGCAATCCCAGAGTCCGCCCCAACGGTCTCCGATTTTTAATTCTTTCTTTTCGCCGGTCATCCGGTCCGTAAAGGAAACTGGTTCTGGTGTCACATAAGCTGTACAAGAGAGGTTGGAAATCCTGGTGTAATAAGATTTCTCCAACCGGTGCATCAGCGAATGAATGCGATTGCGCGCGTTTTTGTAGCAATATGCCATAATATCCTTCCTTTCCATCACTTTGAAAATAATTTCATCTTTATTATACGGAATTCTGAACAGAAAAGCAAGAAGGGAGGGCAGTTTTTTGTAGAGAAAAATCCGTTCGAAATTCAATGGGATTTACCAAATTGGTAATTTTTATACATTATAGAAAGGAATCCCATAAAAAATGAAAAAACTTCAAAAAATTTGATAGACCTTTCCGAAGAAACACGATAAGATAAAAGAGAGTAAAATGGCAAAGGAGTAGGCACTATGGAAAAATATACATTTTTATGTGATATAGCAAAAGAAATGGGATTTACAAACGCCGGTTTGATTGCGGCAGAAAATATTCCGTTTGACCCGGTTTTCCGCAAAGCATGTGAAAGCAACCAATGCGGACGTTATGGCAAATGCTGGACCTGCCCGCCAGCGGTCGGCCCGATTGATGAGCTGATCGAAAAGGCGAAAAAGTATTCATATGCAGTTGTTTATCAGACAATCGGCGAGATTGAAGATTCCTATGACTTTGAAGGAATGATGAAAGTAGCAGCATCTCATAATCGGTATACCAGGGATTTTATTGAAAAGACAAAAGATAACTGGAAAGGAGATTTCCTGCATCTTTCCGCCGGCGGATGTCATTACTGCGAGCGTTGTGCCAAAGAGGATAATCAGCCCTGCCGTTTTCCGGACAAGGCACTGGCGTCGCTGGAGGCTTATGGTGTAGCGGTATCCCAGCTTGCTTCCCGCGTATCCATGAAGTACATCAACGGCGTCAATACAGTTACTTATTTTGGCATGTGTCTGTTTAATGATGCGGAGGAATCCAAATGAAACTGACAGTATGGAACGGTAAAACAAAACAGGTTTGCACGGTTTCGGAAGAAATGTATCTGTCGGAGGCACTTGCTCAGTGTGGAATGCCGCTGGATCTGCCTTGTGCTGGAAACGGTCGCTGCGGAAAATGCCGTGTAACTGCGAAAGGATCTCTTTCGCCGCTTTCGAGTGAAGAAAAGAAACTGCTTACAGAAGAAGATATCGCGGCCGGCATCCGGCTTTCCTGCCGCACCAGAATCACCGGAGATGCCGAAGTGGTTTTGCAGCAGAAGAGCGATATATCCATTATTCAGACCGATGCGGTTTCCCGCAGCTTTGAGCGGGATGAAGCTACCGGATACAGTGCGGCGGTAGATATTGGTACCACGACAGTCGCTGCTGTGCTGATCGATCTTTCCAGTGGGGAAGAACTTGCGTATGCCTGTGAACAGAATCCGCAGGAAAAGTTCGGAGCCGATGTTATTTCCCGTATTGAGCGTTCCTTGGATGGCGATGGCCCTGCTATGGCAGAGGCTGTGCAGCAGTGTATCGAACGTTTGCTGACAGAATTATCCCAAAAATCCGGTGTGGCAGGGGAGATATTCCAAAGAGTTGTGATTACTGGAAATACAACCATGCTTTATTTGCTGACCAATCGGGATGTTGATTGCCTGTCCCATGCGCCATTTGATGCAGATGAGCTGTTTGGCAAAACAGTTCCGCTCCGTTTTACTGCAGCGCCGAATGCGGAATGTTACCTTACCCGCTGCAATTCGGCTTTTGTTGGGGGAGATATCACAACGGCGGTCCTCGCAAGCGGAATTGCGGAGGATACGAAAACTGCGCTGCTGATCGATGTGGGTACCAACGGAGAAATCGCGTTGATTCACAATGGGAAAATGTATTGCAGTTCAACAGCAGCTGGACCAGCGCTCGAGGGAGCCGGGATTTATATGGGGATGTCGGCTTTGGGCGGAGCGATTCGCCGTATCTGGTTAGATGAAAATGAGATCAAAACAGAGACAGTGGGAGATTTGCCGGATGCTGGTATTTGCGGTTCAGGAGTAATAGATGCGGTAGCTCTTCTGCTAAAAATCGGAGCTGTAGATGAAACTGGGCTTTTGTTGGAAGAGGATCACAGCTATACTGATCATATGGACGAAGCGGGAAGTACCCTTGCGTTCCGTTTTGGAAAGAATACCCTTTTTACGCAGAAGGATATCCGGGCAGTTCAGCTTGCAAAAGCGGCAATTTGTGCCGGCATTTGTACCCTCTTGCATGAAGCAGGACTGACACCTGAAAAAGTGGAGCGTTTTGTTATCGCCGGTGGTTTTGGCAGCCATATTTCGGTGGAGAATGCTGCGGTAATTGGCCTCTTCCCAAAGGAACTTGTTCAGAAAGCAGAAGTTCTTGGTAACGCAGCACTCGAAGGTGCGGCGATGTTGTTGCAGAAAAAAAGTTTTTACACAGAAGCAGAACAGATCGCAGAACGGATGGAAACGGTGGATCTTTCTTCCAACCCGTATTTCAGCGATCAATATATGGAATCCATGATGTTTGAAATCCCGGAGTTGTAATTTTCGACATTTTGTGGTAGAATATATTTGATAAATAATTTGTTGAAAACATACAATTAAGGGAGGACTATTGGTGGAAAAATCGCTGCAGGATCGTTGTTTCAAATATAGTCGGCATTTTTCTGGTCTGTGCGGCGTGGAATGTTCGGTTATTGATATGGCGGTTCACGATTTTCTGGAACGGGATACCGAACAAACTGGATTTTGCAGGTACTGTGAAAATTACAAGCAGATGCGGCAGTATACCCACTGTTACGGTTGTTCGGAAGCCTATCGTTGGAATGGCAAATACATCTATTATTGCCCAATCGGATTGGTATTCGTTGCCTCATCTGTTTCAGATGAAACTGGGAATCTTGCAGGCGGCTTAATTGCTGGACCGATTATTATGGGAAGTATGCAGGATACACTGCAGGAGCTTCCTTGCGGTGAAATGGTTTCTCAGGTTGCCAATCTTCCGGAAATGACGCCCCGCCAGGTAACAGACCTCTCAGAAGTATTGGCTTCTGTTACGTTTATGATCAGTGGTGTACCACACAGCAAAGCGGGCAATTTTGTGTATGAGCAGGAGCGCCTTCTGAATGCCATATATGATGTAAAAGAGCAGTATATGGCCAGAGGTGGGGAGATGCCATATCCGATTGAATCGGAGAAAAAGTTACAGGCAATGATTCGGAGCCGGGATAAAGCCGGCTCCCGGGAACTATTGAACCAGCTGCTTGGAGAAATTTTCTTCCTGAGTAATTTCAATCTGGACGAAATTAAAGCGCGTGTCATGGAACTGGTTGTGCTCATTTCCCGTGCGAGCATTGATGCAGGTGCGGATGTACAGGAAATATTTGGGTTTAACAACGAATATATCCAAAAGATCGAGCAATTCCAGTCGATTGAAGAGCTGAGTGTTTGGTTAACCGGCATTATGCACCGTTTTATCGATTATACTTTTGATTTCTCCCGGATCAAACATATCGACGCGGTATATAAGACCATGGAATATGTCCGGGCGAATTTTGACAAAAAGCTCACACTGGATGAAATTGCGCGCAATGCCTTTTTGAGCAAAGCGTACCTCAGTAGTATTTTCAAAGAGGAGATCGGGGAAAGCCTGACCAATTATATCAATCGTGTCCGGATAGAGAAAAGCAAAATTCTTCTGCTTGACAAAGAAGTTAGCTTGATTGATATTGCCAATCTTTGTGGATTTGAAGACCAAAGCTATTTTACGCGGGTATTCAAAAAGATGGTTGGAATTTCTCCGAAAAAATATCGGGACAGCCGCGGAGTTGTAGCAAAACCGGTTTCATTAGAAGAGGATGCACAGGGAACGTCATAAAGGCGTTCCTTTTGTATATAAAGAAAAAATCCCGTCTTTTTAGACGGGATTTTGTTCGTGTAAGGCTTTATGAAGATCAATAATCCGTTGGTTGCTGCTGCCGCGGAAGAGAAGGTCGATATCCCGCAGTGCTTCGACATAAGGGCCATCCACCAATGTATCACAAGTGCGGAGCAGTTCGCCGATTGCGGGACGTTCTTTGGAAAGTTCCAGCAACTGTTCCAGTGTGTAGCCAGAATAGACAACCAGATCTTTTCCCATTTCCTTGACTGCTTTTGCAATGGGGAGCAACGCCTCCGGCTGACAAAATGGTTCGCCTCCGGAGAAAGTTACGCCCTGCAGCAGAGGATCTTCCGCAACTTCCCGCAGAATGGCGTCGATATCGGCATCGTGGCCGCCCGCAAAATCATGTGTCTGCGGATTGTGACAGCCGGGGCAGTGGTGGGGACATCCCTGCGTAAAGATTGTATAACGGATTCCTGGACCGTCTACGATGGATTCGGAGACGATCCCGCTGATCCGGAGTTTAGATGCAGTGTTTGACACGGTCTTTCTCCTCGGCCCGTTTTGCGTTGTTGAAACGCTCAGTTGTTCCAACGAGGTAGCCGGTAATACGGCGGATTCTTTCAAAAGCCACACCTTCGCCGATAGATTTTACGTCTTTCTGATTCTTGATTTCTGTCATAGTAAGGACTCCTTTGTTATTTGAAAATAGACTTTAGTGGGTGCAGTCGTAATGCAGCGGAACATCCGGATATTTCTTGCGGAGTTCGTTCAAGCGTTCAATACTTACAGGTTCTCCTTCACGGCGCCCGCAGCGGGGGCAGACGTCATTGATGACGCCGGTATAGCCGCAGACCGGATCGCGGTCGACTGGATGGTTGACCGAACCGTAGCCGATTCCAGCTTCCTTCATGCAGCGGATGACCGCTTCAAAGGCTTTGAGGTTTTTGCAGGTGTCGCCATCCAGTTCCACATAACTGATGTGTCCGGCGTTGGTCAGTGCGTGGTAGGGAGCTTCCAGCTGGATTTTCCGGAAGGCCTTGATGGGGAAATAAACCGGAATATGGAAGGAGTTTGTATAATAATCCCGGTCGGTAATCCCAGGGATTTTGCCATAGATCTTCTGGTCGATGCGGACAAAACGTCCGGACAAGCCTTCTGCGGGAGTTGCCAGCAGGGTGAAGTTCAGACCTGTTTTTTCGGACTCGTCATCCATCCGTTTCCGCATGTGCGAAATGATTTCAAGTCCCAACTTCTGGCTTTCTTCACTTTCGCCGTGATGCTTGCCGGTCAAAGCTTTCAGTGTTTCCGCAAGTCCGATAAATCCAACGCTGAGTGTACCGTGTTTCAAGACTTCGGCTACGCTGTCGTCCATTGTAAGGTTGTCAGAATCGATCCAAATCCCCTGTCCCATCAGGAACGGATAGTTCCGCACCTTTTTGGTACACTGGATTTTAAAGCGGTGAAGAAGCTGGCGGATCACCAGATCAATGCGGTCGTCCAGCATCTGATAGAATTTGTTCAGATTCCCTTTCGCTTCAATGCCCAGACGGGGCAGGTTGATAGAGGTAAAACTGAGGTTTCCGCGGCCGCATGTCACTTCTTTAGACGGATCGTGGTGATTGCCCATGACACGGGTCCGGCAGCCCATATAAGCCACTTCGGAATTGTAATCGCCGAGTTTGTAATATTGCAGGTTGAACGGCGCATCGATGAAGCTGAAGTTAGGGAAGAGTCGTTTGGCGGAAGTCTTGATTGCAAGCTGGAACAGCTCGTAGTTCGGATCGCCGGGGTTGTAGTTAATGCCTTCCTTTACCTTGAAAATCTGAACCGGGAAGATCGGGGTTTCTCCGTCGCCCAAACCAGCATCGGTCGCCAACAGGAGGTTTCGGATCACCATCTGCGCTTCCGGGGAAGTGTCGGTGCCGTAGTTGACCGAGGAGAAGGGAACCTGCGCGCCGGCGCGGGAGTTCATGGTGTTCAGGTTGTGGACAAAAGCTTCCATTGCCTGATAGGTTGCTTTGTCGGTTTCGCGGTAAGCGGTTTCCGCCGCATAACGGTGAGCGGCAGCAGCCAGTTCAGGAGAAATTTCCTGGAACCCGTGCTCTTTCTGGTGTGCCGGCATCCGTTCGATCAGATGCTTTTCAAACTCCGGAGCGGTTGCAATGGAAACTGGGATGGCGATCTGTTTTTCCATTTCCCGGCAGAGGGCCTGCGCATCGGAAAGTGGCATGCCAACTTTCAGTTGAATAAACTGAGCAAGTGCTTTGTAATATTCCTTGCGGTAAGTTTTGGCAACACCCGGTGCCATCGAAAAATCAAAGTTCGGAATACTCTGGCCGCCATGCATTTCGTTCTGATTTGCCTGAATGGCGATGCAGGCGAGGGCGGAGTAGCTGATGATGGAATTCGGTTCCCGCAGACAGCCGTGACCGGTGAAAAATCCGTTGTGGAAGAGTTTCAGCAGGTCGATCTGGCAGCAGGTTTCGGTGAGCATGTAAAAATCCTTGTCATGGATGTGGATGTCACCGTTGATATGCGCTGCCGCGATATCTTTGGGAAGAATGTAATTATCCATGAAGTATTTGGATCCTTCGGAACCATACTTCAACATAGTACCCATGGCGGTATCAGCGTCGATATTGGCGTTTTCACGTTTGATGTCGGCGTCTTTAGCATAAGCAAAGGTCAGCTCTTTGTAGATATCCATCAGGTCCGCTTCACTTTGGCGGATTTTGGCGTGCTCTGCACGGTAAAGGATATATGCCTTGGCAGTTTTGGCATAGTCCGCCGCAATGAGCGCTTCCTCTACCTTATCCTGCACCTGTTCCACAGTGGGGATCTGGTCGGCAGGCAGACTGTTGACAACCGTCTGGGTGAGGGATTTGAGTTCTTTGGCCGGTATCTTTTCGTCTTGAACGGCGATATTGGCTTTGTGGATTGCATCTTCAATCTTCTGTGGATTGAAATCCACCAGATCGCCGTTGCGTTTTCTGATTTGTGTAATCATCGGTCCTCTTCCTCCAAAATTCCACAGGAAGCGAAAAAGCTGCAAAATATAGCGGAAATCCGGGCAAATCCGGAATTCCGGCTTCATTAACTATATCTTGTGGTTTCAATCTTTTTGAGTCCTGTATCTTGTATACTAATCATAAAGCAAAAAGGGCAGATTGTCAATAGGAAGTGGCTATTTTTTTTCATCTTGCAGAAAATGCCAAAAATGATTAAAGTGGCATTTTAATAATTTGTAGGAAATTGAATTGACAAAAGAAATCCTTTCTTTTGCGAAAAAATATTTGTCAAGACAGCTTTGTTGTGATATAATGAAGAGTGATTTATAAGGATATAATCAGGACAGAAAGGATTTTGGATTGAAAACAAGGATTTTGGGAATCGATCCCGGTTATGCGATTGTAGGCTGCGGGGTACTGGAGTATGATGGCCGCTCCTTTTTAACATTAGATTATGGTGCGGTCACAACACCGGCCGGTGCCGAGTTTACAGCAAGGCTTTCCGCCATTTATGATGGCGTCTGTGAGTTGCTCAAATGTTATCATCCGGACGCGATGGCGATTGAAAAGCTTTTTTTCAATACCAACCAGAAAACGGCAATCGATGTGGCGCAGGCCAGAGGGGTGATTTTGCTGGCGGCGCGGCAGTATGGCGTACCGGTTTACGAATATACGCCGCTGCAGGTGAAGCAGTCGGTTGTGGGGTATGGACGGGCTGTCAAGCAGCAGGTGATTGATATGACCACTCGGATGCTCAACCTGAAAAAAGCGCCCAAGCCGGACGATGTGGCCGACGCGCTGGCGATTGCTATCTGTCATGCGCACAGCGCCTGTTCCCAACTTGGTTCGCTGCAGCAGTTTTCCATCCATAAACTTTAATCGGGAAAGGAATCAACAGAATGATTTACAGTGTTCGCGGCCGTCTGGCCGCCATAGAGCCAAATCTCGCCGTGATAGAATGTGCAGGTGTTGGATATGCGGTGCGGACTTCTGCTTCCACCATTGCGCGTCTGCCTGCCGCTGGGGAAGAGGCGATGCTCTATACCTATCTGCATATTTCGGAGAATGCACTTGACCTTTTCGGATTTTACGACCAGAACGAGCTGAGCTGCTTCAAAATGCTGATTTCGGTGACCCGTGTTGGCCCAAAAGCCGCGCTTTCGATTTTGTCCAGTGTGACGCCGGAGCGTTTTGCTCTCTGTGTTGCATCGGGCGACGCCAAAACAATTTCTCAGGCACCGGGAATCGGCTTAAAAACCGCACAGCGGATTATTTTGGAACTGAAAGATAAGATGTCTAAAGAACAGGCGGCATCCGGGTTTACAGGCGCGGCTTTTGCCGTTCCGACCGATGCTTCCAATGCCGGAGAGGCAATCGCGGCGCTTGTGGTTCTGGGTTATTCCCAGAGTGAAGCCGCTGCGGTCATTACCCGTCTGGATCCCGCCATGCCGGTGGAGGAAATGATTAAAGCCGGGCTGCGGGCTCTGGCGATGCAGTAAAAAACAGGAGTGTGGCTATGTTTGAATCACAGATCGACCGGGAGGAGCTGGATTTTGAAAACCGAATCATCTCGCCGGATTACAATACCAGCGACGCTGATGTCGAGTTTTCGCTCCGTCCGCAGAGTTTAGCGGAATATATTGGCCAGGATAAGGCCAAGGAAAATCTTTCCGTTTATATCGAAGCCGCTAAAAAGCGGGGAGAAGCGCTCGACCATGTGCTGCTCTATGGCCCGCCCGGTTTGGGAAAGACTACCCTTTCCCAGATTATTGCCAATGAGATGAATGTCAATTTAAAAGTGACCTCCGGTCCTGCGATTGAAAAGCCGGGAGATCTGGCAGCGCTGCTCACTAATCTGGGGGAAAATGATGTTTTGTTTATCGATGAAATCCATCGGATGTCCCGTGCCGTGGAAGAGGTGCTCTATCCCGCGATGGAGGATTTCGCATTGGATATCATTATCGGAAAAGGGCCGTCTGCCCGTTCGATTCGGCTGGATTTAAAAAAATTCACGCTTGTCGGCGCGACAACCAGAGCGGGGCAGCTCACATCGCCGCTTCGTGATCGTTTTGGCGTGCTGTTAAGGCTGGAGCTTTACACACCGGAACAGCTTTGCGACATCATCATGCGGAGCGCCGGAATCCTGGGTATCCCCTGCAACCGGGAAGGCGCAATGGAGCTTGCCCGCCGTTCTCGCGGAACACCGCGTATCGCGAACCACCTGCTCAAACGGGTGCGGGATTTTGCCCAGGTGATTGGGGACGGTACTATTACAAAGGAAATCGTAGCCACCGCGCTGGAACGGCTCGAAGTGGACGAGCTGGGGCTTGATAATATCGACCGGCGTCTGCTCACCATGATGATCCGCAATTACAACGGCGGTCCGGTCGGGCTGGAAACGATGGCAGCTGTGCTGGGCGAAGAAGCCGTGACCATTGAGGATGTTTACGAACCGTATTTAATGCAGCTGGGATTCCTTTCCAGGACGCCGCGCGGAAGATGTGTGACACCGCTCGCTTACCGGCATCTTGGGATTGAACGTCCGAATGGTCAGCAGATGTTTTGAGTTAAAGGAGAACAAAATTTATGAGAGTTGCCGCAGACTGGGAAGGATATGAGATGCTGGATACCTCCAGTGGGGAAAAGCTGGAACGCTGGGGAGATGTTCTGTTGATCCGTCCCGATCCGCAGATTATCTGGAATACACCACGGGAGGACGGGCGCTGGAATAAGGCGCACGCCCACTATTTCCGCTCGGAAAAAGGGGGCGGACATTGGGAAAACTACCGCAAGGTGCCGGAAAGTTGGAATCTTTCTTATAAACACCTGACCTTCAAGATTTCTCCCACCGGATTCAAGCACACCGGCCTTTTTCCGGAACAGGCTGTCAACTGGGATCTTTTTCATGAGCTGATTACCAAAGCTGGCCGGCCGATTTCGGTGCTGAACCTGTTTGCTTATACTGGCGGCGCTACATTGGCCTGTGCGGCGGCAGGCGCTTCGGTCTGCCATGTTGATGCATCCAAGGGAATGGTTGCCTGGGCCAAGGAAAACGCTGCGTTCTCCGGGCTTTCGGACAAGCCGGTCCGCTGGATTGTAGATGATTGTGAAAAGTTTGTCGCGCGGGAAATCCGCCGTGGCCGCCGATATGACGCGATTATTATGGATCCGCCTTCCTATGGGCGCGGTCCGGGCGGTGAAGTCTGGAAGCTGGAAGAATCTGTTTACGGGCTGGTTGATCTCTGTGCCGGCGTCCTTTCGGATAACCCGCTTTTTGTGGCGCTCAATTCCTATACCACCGGACTTTCTCCCTCGGTGATGGCCTATCTTTTAGGTACAACCGTGGGCAAACGGTTTGGCGGCAGCGTTGAGGCAGATGAAATCGGCCTTCCGGTTACAGTGCCGGGACTGGTGCTGCCCTGTGGTTCCACAGCGCTCTGGACAAACGCGCGGAAAGGATGAAGCAGATGAGTGAACCCATTATCAACTCGCAGAAGATATTTTTTGAATATAAAAATGAGGAAGACGGCACCGTTTTTCCGGTATTGAAAGGAATTGATCTAAAAATACACGATGGGGAGTTTGTCGCGGTGCTGGGCCACAACGGTTCGGGAAAATCCACCTTTGCCAAACACTGCAATGCCATTCTTCTTCCCACCAAAGGGGATATGATTGTTGCCGGTATCAATACCAAAGAAGAAGATCGCCTGTTTGATATCCGCCAGAATGTGGGGATGGTCTTCCAGAACCCCGACAACCAGATTGTTGCCACAATTGTAGAAGAAGATGTTGCGTTTGCATTGGAAAACATGGGAGTTGAGCCTGCGGAGATCCGCCGCCGGGTGGATGAGGCGCTCAAGCAGGTGGAAATGTACGAATACCGCGAGCACGCGCCGCATCAGCTTTCTGGTGGTCAGAAGCAGCGCGTCGCCATTGCGGGGATTCTGGCTATGCGGCCCCGCTGCATCGTTCTCGATGAGCCAACCGCAATGCTTGATCCCAAAGGACGCCGGGAAGTTATGAAAACCATCCGGCAGCTCAACCGTGAACACGGCACCACTGTGGTGCTGATTACCCATTATATGGAAGAAGCCGCTGTTTCTGACCGTGTGGTGGTCATCGACAGCGGGGAAGTGCTTCGGGACGGTACTCCCAAAGAGGTGTTCTCCGAGGTAGAACTGCTTAAATCAGTGGGACTGGATGTGCCGCAGGTGACCGAGCTGGTTTATGAGCTGCGGAAAGAGGGCGTGCAGCTGCCGCAGGACATTCTGACCGAAGAGGAGTGTTATGAGGCAATCAAAGGGCTGTTTACCAAAACGGTCTGATCCCGGGAGGAATTTTCACAGATGATGATAAAAATTGAAAACCTCACCCATAAATATTCGGTGGGGACGCCTTTTGAAAAGGTTGCGGTCGATCATGTCAACCTGGAAATCGAGGGCGGCGAGATCGTGGGCGTAATCGGCCATACCGGTTCCGGAAAGTCCACCTTAATTCAGCACCTCAATGGCCTTTTGAAGCCGTCTGAGGGAAAAGTTTACATTAACGGACAGGATATTTGGGCGGACAAGAGCAAGATGCGCCAAGTACGGTTCGATGTCGGCTTGGTGTTCCAGTATCCGGAATATCAGCTTTTTGAGGAGACTGTTTATAAGGACATCGCCTTTGGTCCCCGGAATATGGGATTGAGCGAATCAGAAATCCACGACCGGGTGCTCAAAGCGGCAGAATTTTCCGGGTTGCGGGAAGAGCTGTTGGAAAAGAGCCCGTTTGAGCTTTCGGGCGGTCAGAAACGCCGGGTTGCGATTGCCGGCGTGATTGCGATGGAGCCGAAAGTCCTTATTCTTGATGAACCGACCGCCGGTTTGGATCCAAAGGGACGCAATAAGATCTTGAACCAGATCAAAAACTATCACGATCAGGTGGGGAACACCATCCTGCTGGTATCTCACAGCATGGAGGATGTCGCGATGTTTGCCGATAAAGTTCTGGTAATGAATAAAGCCAAGGTGTTTGCTTATGACACGGTGGAGAATGTATTCGCGCGTAGTGAGGAGCTGAAAGCAATTCGCCTTTCGGTTCCGCAGATTACCAACGTATTTCACCGGCTCAACGAAGAGGGGTACCCGGTTCCCCGCAATGTCTATACGGTTGCTTACGCCAAACGGAAACTGCTGGCAGAGCTGGAAAAGGAGGGGAAACTGCATGCTTAGGGATATCACAATCGGCCAGTATTTCCCCGGCCATTCGTTTCTGCACCGGCTGGATCCGCGTGTCAAGATCGTGCTGACAATGATTTATATTGTACTGCTCTTTTTCGTCCACAAGTATGTAGGATTTGCTATATCGGTGGTATTTTTGGGTGTCTGTTATGTGATTGCCAAAATCCCGCTCAAAATGATTTTGAGGAGCTTAAAACCCATCGTTCCGATCCTGATTTTCACCGGAATCTTGAATATGCTGTTTGTCAATACCGGGGAACCGTTTTTTAAATGGGGTATCATCTCCATCTCCTGGGATGGCATCAATATGGCAGTTGTCATGGCAATCCGTGTCGTCTGCCTGATTGCGGCTTCGTCGCTTCTCACCTATACGACTTCGCCGATTTCACTTACCGATGCGATCGAGCGGTTGCTGAAACCGCTGAAAGTGATAAAGTTTCCGGTGCATGAACTGGCAATGATGATGTCGATTGCGCTGCGGTTTATTCCCACACTGGTTGAAGAAACCGACAAAATCATGTCGGCACAGAAAGCAAGAGGTGCTGATCTGGAATCCGGTGGACTTTTGCAGCGCGCCAAAGCGTTGGTACCAATCCTGATTCCGCTGTTTATCTCGGCGTTCCGCCGGGCGGAAGAGCTGGCGTTGGCGATGGAATGCCGCTGCTACCATGGGGGAGAAGGACGCACCCGGATGCGCCAGCTCCATATGGGAGCAGGGGACGCAATCGCGGCATGCATTACAGTTGTTGTGTCCGGCGCTGTCATTGCGGCCAATTTCTTGCCGCTTCCCTGGTGACACAATGCGGAAACTTCTTTTTGAAATCGCCTATAAAGGGACAAATTATCACGGTTACCAGGTTCAGGAAAACGCTATCACGGTGGCGGAAACACTCCAGAATGCGATTGAGCTTGTTTTTAAAAAGAGGGAAGATATCACGGGCTGTTCTCGGACAGATACCGGCGTCCACGCCAACCAGTATTTTTTCCATATGGTAACGGATAACAATATTCCGACACAGGCTGCGGTGAAGGCGCTGAACAACACACTTCCGGGAGATATCGCGGTTCTCAGCTGCCGGGAAGTTCCAATGGATTTCCATGCGCGGTACAGTGTAACCGCCAAGGAGTATCTGTATAAAATCTGGGATAACCCTCTGCCGAATCCCTTTTTGGACGGGCTTGTGCTGCATGCCCGGCAAACAGTTGACGCGGAGCAGATGCACTGTTGCGCGCAGGAATTCTTAGGCGAGCATGATTTTATTGGTTTTTGCAGCAGCGGAGGAAAGACACACGATACAATCCGGCAAATTTACCGCATCTCAGCAGAGCGGAAAGGGGATCTTGTGGAATTCCGGGTTTTGGGGAATGGTTTTCTTTACAATATGGTGCGGATTATGGTAGGAACATTGCTGCCCTGTGGCGCCAAGGTGCCGCAGATAGGAGATATTGCAAAAATTTTAGCATCAAAAGACCGCAAAATGGCGGGGATTACTGCTTCTCCCGCTGGTTTATACCTAAATCGCGTTATTTATGACGCCGCTTTTTTGACAGGAGGTTCATGTGAAATCAAAAAAGAATCCTGAAAAAGTGTACGACATCGAAGAATTTCGCAAAAAGAAAAAAAGGGAAAAACGGATAAAAAGATTTATCCGATGGGGTGTAGTTTTGCTGATTCTTGCTGTGATCGGAACCGGAATCTATTTTTATATGGAGTATGGTTTTGGTATGTTGTCGCGTGAGCCTGCAAACTCTGCTTTGCCAGATGCGCAGACGGATATGGAATCCGGCAGTTTCCCGCTTTCACTGGATGCCGCAAATCCTTTGCAATTGGAAAATTTCGGAAGCAGGATGATTCTTTTGACAACAGATGAAGCAGCGGTTATTGATACATCCGGTTCCATTTCTTCTCATTATGTACATGGATACACCAATCCTGTCCTCAAAGCGGGGGATAAGCGATACCTGCTTTATGATCGGGGTGGTCATGGATACCGTGTGGGCAATCAACAGGGTGTATTGATTGACGGACGATCTACCCAAACAATCCAAACTGGTGCATCCGGTCATAACAACCTTTTTGCATTGGTTACTGAAGAAAGTCGTTATGCCGGAAGTGTGACGGTTTATGATAAAAATGGGAACACGCTGTTTTCTTGGTATACACCAGACGAACAGATAACAGATTTGTGTTTTTCTCCAGATGACAAAGTGTTGGCAGTGGCTACTATCTATTTTGATGACGAAGGCATTTTAAATGCGGGAGTCCATCTGTTGGATGTAAAACAGGAACAAGAAGTTTCCTCTGCAGACTTTAGCGATGCAATTCCGGTAGCTGTCAATGTGCTTTCGGATAACAGTGTCCATCTGGTGACAGACAGTTTTGTGGGAGTAATATCCGACGATTTTACCGAAAAAACAAAACTGCCGTATACGCAGCATCTTCGTCAGTATGCGTTTAGCCATAATTATACTTTGCTTGTTACTTCAAATGCAAATGAAGTGTCCTCCGTGGTTTCGCTCGTTTCTGAAAATGGGGAGCAGATGGATTTGAATGTCCGCTCTTCTATTACCAGTCTATCCATATCAGACCAAAATTTTTGTATTTTAGCAAGCGGGCATGCAACTTTGTATGATCTGGAGTTACAGCCAATAAAATCTGAGCAGCTTTCGGATGATGTATTTGACATTGTCAATATTGTAGAAAGTATTTATTCACTCAGTCCCAATTTCCTGACATGTTCGGAAAAAGAAAACATATCTTCATCGGAGTCTTCTGCAGTTGCAGAATCATTTGAGGAGGGAGAATCAGATTGAATCCAATATCAATGATAATAGACGCAATTTTTCTTTGCACAGTGATTTATATTGTATGGAAGTCTTATAAACAGGGCTTTTTAAAAAGTCTTATCCGGACGGTAGGATATCTTGCATCCAGTATTTTAGCCTTTTTTGGCTCCAGAATTCTTTCCGATGCATGCTACCAGTTATTTTTCCGTGATCGACTGCAGAAAAGCATCGAAGACGCATTGATCGCATCTGCGGAACAAAACGATTTTGCCACAAAAATTGGTTCTGTAATGGAGGGACTACCTAAAATTGTGCAGAATCTTCTGCAGGCGGCAGGTCTGGGGGCAGATGCATTGGCGGACCGTCTTTCTGGTTCTGTGGAAGATTCGGCACATGAACTCAGCCTGATTATACAGCAGACTGTTTTGTATCCGATCATTATCAGTCTTTTACGGGGAATTACATTCCTGATCCTATTTACTGCAGCTATGATACTGGTAAGATGCTTAATTAAGGCAGTAGGCACAGTCCGGCATATTCCGCTGATTGGATCGGTCAATGCGTTGTTGGGCGGTGTGATGGGCATTTTGCAAGCTCTGGTGATCTGGTTGGTTGTAGCAGTTGCAATCAGTTTTGTGATCGATATTACCGGTGGATATCCGTGGCTGAACCATGATAGTATGCAGGAGAGTCTGCTGTTTGGGAAATTCTACCAGTTGGCACGTTCTTTTCTGCCGAATCCATAGCCGAATTTTTTATAGGAGGCGGGAAATATGAATATCCCCAATTTGCTTACAGTTATCCGTATTATATTGGTACCGGTTTTTGCTTACTGCTACTGGGAATTGCCGCCGTCATATTATTATTTTCCAATTATTATTCTTTTAGTGTCCGGCCTAACTGATATTGCGGACGGCTTCATTGCTAGAAGATTTCATATGATAACTCCCCTGGGGAGATTTTTGGATCCGGTTGCAGATAAGTTGACAATAGCTACAGTGATTGTCTGTTTGGCTCTGCGGCACCCAACAATGTGGATCCTGTGTGGAATCTATGTGGTGAAGGAATTGACATTGGCTTTATTCGGTTTGGCTAAGCTTAAAAGCTGGCGCAATTCCATTGCTGCAAAATGGTATGGCAAAGTATCTACCGTGATACTTTACCTGTTGATGCTGACCGTGATGCTCTTTCCCAACATTTCGGATGCTCTAATCCTCATTATGATGGTTCCACCGCTCATTTTCATTATTTTGTCATTTATTTTTTACGCAAAAGAAATTAACAAACAAAAAAATCGGCTATAATAAATAGTATGGATATTTGTACATATTTTGACTGATGTTATCCAGGAAAGGAATTTGCATAGATGGATATGTTGTGCTGCAAATGTAAAAAGCGTCCAGCGATGCTTTTTGTTGCAAAGTTTGATGGAAAAGAAATGGTAAATGAGGGATATTGCCTGAAGTGTGCATCTGAATTGGGATTGCCGCAGGTAAAATCCATGATGGACAGCATGGGAATTACAAAAGAAGATTTGGATCAGCTGGATGAACAGCTGGATGCGCTGGGCAATGGAGAGGACGATATGTTTGAACCTGGCGGCGCGGAAACTATGCCGAATTTTATTCAGAAACTGTTTGGAAACAAATCAGACGGAGAGGAAGATGCTTCGCTTGCTCCTTATTCTGGTACTTCGGAAGATTCGCATGATGAGCCCCGGCGTATGGGTAAAAATGAAAAGAAGAAAAAGAGTTTTCTGGATAATTTCTGTGTGAATTTAAACGAAAAATATAAAGAAGGCCGGATGGACCGGATTATCGGGAGAGAAAGTGAAATCTATCGTGTTGTCCAGATCCTCAGCCGCCGGCAGAAGAATAATCCCTGCCTGATTGGAGAACCCGGCGTTGGTAAAACTGCCATTGCAGAGGGGATTGCTCAGCGAATTGTGGAAGGAAATGTTCCATTCCGTCTGCTGAATAAGGAGATCTATTTACTCGACCTAACCGCATTGGTCGCCGGAACACAGTTCCGGGGGCAGTTTGAAAGCCGTGTCAAGGGCTTGATTGAAGAGGTAAAGAAGCGCGGCAATGTCATCCTGTTCATCGATGAAGTGCATACTCTGGTCGGCACTGGCGATGCGGAAGGCTCGATGAGTGCTGCTAACATTATGAAACCCGCTCTTTCCCGTGGGGAAGTGCAGGTGATTGGCGCCACAACCTTTGGCGAATATCGCAAATATATTGAAAAGGATTCCGCACTGGAACGGCGTTTTCAGCCGGTCAAGGTGGAGGAACCTACGATTGCCCAGACAATCGAAGTTCTGAAAGGGATTCGGGAGTACTACGAAAATCATCATAAAGTCCATATTCCGGATGAAATTCTGGAAGCTTGCGCACATCTTTCGGAACGTTATATTACCGACCGGTTTCTGCCGGATAAAGCAATCGATCTGTTGGATGAATCGGCTGCCTGCGCGTCGATTAAAAGCACTGTTCTGACGGATTATGAAAAGCTCAATCAGCAGCTAAAAGAGCTTTACGATAAGGAGCAGGAGCAGGAACAGGTTACCGACGATATCGATTATGAAGCGATTGCGAAAACGAAGGCCGATCTGATTGTAGTGAAAGAAAAGCTCAAGGAGCTGGAGCCGCAGATTCAGAATGTCAAGGTTACGATGGATGATGTTGCGAAAGTAATTGAGCTTTGGACTGGAATCCCAGCTGAAAAAGTCAGCGAAAGCGAGTTTGCAAAACTGGCGCGGTTGGAAGAAAATCTCAAAGCGCGAATTATTGGCCAGGATGAGGCAATTCACGCGGTAACAGCTGCAATCCGTCGTTCCAAAGTGCATTTAAGTAAAAAGCGCCGCCCTGCTTCCTTTATTTTTGTTGGTCCCACCGGTGTAGGTAAAACCGAACTGGTCAAGGTGCTGGCAGAGGAACTGTTCGACGACAAGACCGATCCGCTGATTCGGGTGGATATGTCCGAATATATGGAAAAACACGCGGTTTCCCGGCTGATTGGTTCTCCTCCCGGCTATGTGGGGTTTGACGAAGCAGGCCAGTTAACGGAAAAGGTTCGCCGCCGTCCGTATTCGGTAGTGCTGTTCGACGAAATCGAAAAGGCTCATCCCGATGTGATGAATATTTTGCTGCAAATTCTGGACGAAGGCCGGATTACTGACGCACAGGGACGCACAGTCAATTTTGAGAACACGGTTATTGTCATGACTTCTAATGCTGGTTCCAATGATAAGACTGGCATTGTCGGCTTTAATCAGACCGAAAAGGGAGTTGCGAAGGAGAAGGCAATGAAAGGTCTGTCCGCTTTCCTGCGGCCGGAATTCCTGGCGCGTGTGGATGAAATTATTGCCTTTAATCCGCTGACACAGGAGGATTTGAAAAAAATTGCGGTGTTGATGCTTAACGAAATGAAAGAACCTCTGGCTGAAATCTCTCTTGCATTGCAGTTTAGTGAAGAGGTTCCGCGTTTGCTTGCTTCTAAAGCGCAGGGTGGTAAATTTGCAGCCCGCGATCTCCGCAGCACGGTTCGTCGGGAGGTAGAGGATAAAGTAGCGGCATTGCTTACCTCTGTTTCTTCAGCAGGAAAAACCGTATATCTTACTGTAGATAATGGAGAAGTTTCTGTGATGTTAGGTTAATTTAAAATCGCTCCGGGAAACCGGGGCGATTTTTTTGCTTTATCGCGATAAATTCTTGATATTGCAAAAAAGAAAAAGATATTTGGAGAATTTTCGAGTTGTTTTTGGATAAATCGTGAATTTTGGCTGAATTTGTGAAAAAATGGTTTACATTCCGCCTTTAGTGTGCTATAATACAGATGCTGAATTGTCAGCAGAAAGGCAGTGAAGAATATGGATCACAGTCCGTATCCTCCCAGTAGTAAAAAAATTGAATAACGGCGGGTGCTGCGTTCTGTTTTTTATGTTCCGGTGAATTCCGGAATAGAAAAAACAGAATCCGGCTTTGTGGTGTTGTGTCCAACCGCCGGCAAGGAGGCTGAACACAATGACCAACAAAGTTCTCGAACTCATTCAGTCCAAAAAATTCCACGATGCCCGCATGGTGCTCCTGGAAATGAATCCGGTTGACATTGCCGAAGTTTTTGAGGAGATGGATCCTGAATCATCGGTAATGCTTTTTCGCTTGCTTCCAAAAGAGCTTGCGGCGGAAACCTTTGCTTATATGACGGCAGAGGTACAGGAGTCTTTGCTTACCGCATTGACCGACACGGAGTTGCGTCCGCTTCTGGATTCGCAGTTTATGGATGACACAGTAGATATGCTGGAGGAAATGCCTGCCAATGTGGTGCGCCGTGTCTTAAAGCTTTCGGATCCCGATACCCGTTCGCTGATCAACCGTCTTCTGCAGTATGAAGAGGGAAGCGCTGGAAGCATGATGACCACCGAATATGTCGCACTTAAACAAGGGATGACCATCCGGCAGGCTTTTGATTACCTGAAAAAGAATGCGGTAGACAGCGAAACGCTGTATACTTGCTATGTAACCGATCAAAACCGTGTTCTGGAAGGCGTTATTACAGTGCGGGAAATGATGCTGGCGGATTATGGCGCTCAGGTTGGCGATGTGATGGAGGAAAAACCGATTTCGGTTCCAACATCAGCCAGTGATGAGGAAGTCGGCCAGATTTTCCAGAAGTACGATATGCTGGCGCTGCCGGTTGTAGATGGGGAAAACCGGCTGGTTGGGATCATTACTGTTGATGATGCGGTGGATGTTATTCAGGAAGCCAACACCGAAGACTTTGAAAAGATGGCGGCCTTGGAACCAAGCGAAACACCGTATTTAAAAACCTCTGCTTTTACGCACGCCCGGAAGCGTGTGGTGTGGTTGCTTTTCCTGATGCTTTCCGGTATTGTAACAGGGCAGATCATCAGCCATTACGAAGAAGCGTTCGCGGCAATCCCATTGCTGGTTTCCTTTATTCCGATGCTGATGGATACAGGCGGAAATTGTGGTTCGCAGAGCTCCACGCTGATTATCCGCGGTATGGCATTGGATGAGATTAAACCACGAGATATTTTAAAGGTAATCTGGAAAGAATGCCGCGTTTCTATGCTGGTTGGTGCGGTTTTGGCGCCGGTGAATATTATCTGGATCTGGATCCGGTACCATTCGCTGCCGATTGCGCTTACTGTTGGCGTCAGCATGTTTGTTACCATCTTTATTGCCAAAATGATGGGATGCTTGCTTCCGATGTTTGCAAAACGTTGCAAGCTGGATCCTGCGATTATGGCATCGCCTCTCATCACTACGGTGGTAGATGCTTGTTCCGTTTTTGTTTATTTTAATGTAGCACTTTGGATTATGCATATTTAATCAGCAAAACAACAGACCTTTCGTTTGGAAGGTCTGTTTCTTTTTACAAAACTGGTGATCTTTCTTAGAAAAGTCTTTTCAAGCAAATCAAAATATGGTATAATTTCTGTGGATTCTTTTACAAAGAAAGGATGAGTAAAATGAAAAAGTATGCAATCGGTGTGGATTACGGGACTTTATCCGGGCGTGCCTTGCTGATCGAAGCGGCAACCGGAAAGGAATTGGCATCCGCAGTCTATGAATACCCGCATGGAGTAATGGATCGAGCACTTCCAGATGGAACGCCGCTCCGAAACGACTGGGCATTGCAACATCCGCAGGATTACCTTGATGTGCTCGAGCACACAATCCCGGAGGTGCTAACTCAAAGTGGGGTTTCTCCTGCTGATGTGATTGGGATCGGAATTGATTTTACCGCCTGTACGATACTGCCGGTTTTAAAAGACGGAACTCCTCTCTGTTTTCTGCCGGAATATCAAAATCGTCCGCATGCTTATGTAAAGCTTTGGAAGCATCACGCGGCGCAGGACAAGGCAAACGCATTGAACCGGATTGCGGAAGAGCGGGGAGAACCCTGGCTTGCCAATTACGGCGGAAAAATTTCTTCCGAATGGGCGGTTCCCAAAATCTGGCAGATTCTGGATGAGGATCCGGATCTGTACAACCGGATGGACCGCTTTATCGAGGCGACAGATTGGGTGGTGTGGCAGCTTTGCGGCAAAGAAACGCGCAATTCCTGCACAGCCGGATACAAAGAAATCTGGAACAAACGAATGGGATTCCCCTCCAAGGAATTTTTTGCAGCGTTGGATCCTCGGATGGAAAATCTTGTGGATGAAAAGTTTTCCCGCGATATCACACCGCTTGGCTCCCGCGCCGGTTTTCTCACGGAGAAGGCAGCTGCGCTGACTGGCCTTCCGGCTGGAATTGCGGTTGCCGTTGGCAATGTGGACGCCCATGTTTGTGTGCCTGCGGTCGGAATCGACGGCCCAGGTAAGGTTTTGGCGATTATGGGGACATCCACCTGCCACATCCTGATGGGGGAAAAGGAAGTTCAAATTCCCGGCATCTGCGGCGTGGTAGAAGACGGCGTCATGCCCGGTTATTTTGGTTATGAGGCAGGGCAATCCTGTGTTGGCGATCATTTTGCTTGGTTCATCGAAAACTGCCTGCCCGCTGCTTATTATGAGGAAGCAAAAGCAGCCGGGAAGAACATTCATCAGCTGTTACGGGAAAAAGCACAACGGCAAAAACCGGGAGAAAGCGGCCTGTTGGCGCTCGACTGGTGGAACGGCAACCGTTCGGTTTTGGTGGATGTCGATCTAACTGGAATGTTGATCGGAATGACTTTACAGACCAAACCGGAAGAAATTTACCGGGCACTGATCGAAGCGACCGCTTATGGCACACGGGTGATTGTGGAGAACTATCGGAACGGCGGTGTTCCGGTAGAGGAATTTGTAGCGTCGGGTGGTATTGCGCGAAAAGACCCGATGATGATGCAGATTTACGCCGATGTGCTTCATATGCCGGTGCGTGTCACCTCCACTTCACAGGGACCGGCGCTCGGCGCAGCGCTGTTTGGTGCGGTTGCAGCCGGTAAGGAAGCCGGCGGTTTTGACTCCATCTTTGAAGCGGCACGTGCAATCGATACGTCTAATGACATTGTCTATACTCCGATCTCGGAAAACGAGGCGGCTTATGACCTGCTTTTTGCAGAATATCAAAAGCTGCACGACTATTTTGGCCGTGGAGAAAATGATGTGATGAAACGCCTGAAAGCGATGCGCAATCGCGTGAAATAAGGGGGAAGTGATATGCTGGAATTGCTCAAGGAACAGGTTTGCCGAGCCAATCTGGATTTGGTGAAACACGGACTGGTGATGTTTACCTGGGGGAATGTATCGGGAATTGACCGCCGGACCGGTTTGGTGGTCATCAAACCTTCCGGTGTAGCTTATGATGAACTGACGCCAGATAAAATGGTGGTTGTTGACTTGGAAGGTAATCGGGTAGAAGGCACCTACAAGCCATCTTCTGATACAGCTACCCATTTAGTATTATACCAAAATTTTACCGGGATCGGGGGTGTTGTCCATACCCATTCGCGTTGGGCAACAAGCTGGGCGCAGGCCGGACGGGATATCCCGGCTTACGGTACAACCCATGCTGACACCTTCTATGGACCGATTCCCTGCACCCGTAAAATGAAGAGTCGGGAAATCGACGGGGAATACGAAAAGGAAACCGGAAATGTAATCGTCGAACAGTTTGAACGGATCAATCCGGAGGAGATTCCTGCGGTACTTGTATATTCTCATGGACCGTTTGCCTGGGGAAAAGACTGTTTTGACGCGGTTTATCATGCTGCCGTTCTGGAAGAAACTGCACGGATGGCCGCTATGAGTGAATGGCTGTCTCCCGGCGGAACCGGCACCCTGGATCCGATTCAGCAGAAACTCTTGGATAAACATTATCTGAGAAAACACGGAAAAAATGCATATTATGGGCAAAAATAGATTGTAAGGCGTGATTCAGTAAAGCAAGCGGATTAATTAGGCCTTATCACGACAGTCTGGTGCCGGTATCAGACCGGACAATGGAGGTATACAAAATGAAAATTGCAGACAACAGCAAAGTGATTTTTATTGGAGATTCCATCAGTGACTTTGAACGTTCACGGCCGTATGGGGAAGGGCAGGGCCACTTTGGACATATCGGGAAAAGTTATGTCGGGATTGTGGATGGACTCATCAAAGCGTCTTATCCGAACGCTCACATTCGCGTCATCAATATGGGAACCAGCGGCAATACGACTCGGGATTTAAAAGATCGCTGGCAGACCGACGTGATGGATCTGAAACCAGATTGGGTAAGTATCTTAATTGGAATCAACGATGTCTGGCGGCATTTTGATACTCCGCTGATAACAGAGTATCAGGTGGGGATTGAGGAATACCGCGCTAACCTGGTGAAGTTGATTGAACAGACACTGCCGATTCTCCAAGGCGGTCTGATTCTGATAACGCCTTATTTCATGGAAACCAACAAAGCTGATCCGATGCGGGTTATGATGGACGCCTATGGAGCGGTTGTAAAGGAGCTCGCGGAAAAATACAACGCTGTTTTTGTAGATTTACAGGCAGCGTTCGACCGTTATTTTACTTATAACCATCCCATGTCGGTCAACTGGGATTACATTCATCCCGATGTTGTCGGTCATGTTATCATTGCAAAGGAAATTTTAAAACAGCTCGATTATGAGTGGTAAATATCGGTGCTCTGCCGTTAAAAAGCAGGGCACCGGTATTTTATTACACACAAAATTACTTGCGCATGAATAAATAAACTGTATAGTACAACAATAAAAAAGGGAAATATCTGGGCAAGTTGCTGGTTGACATTGTTGCAACAAAAACGGTATAATAAATACGAAAACGATTACATTAGCAGAAAGGACGATCGGTATGAAGTGGAAAATCGGGCTTCAGGTTTATTCGGTTCGTGATGATGCGGAAAAGGATCTGAAAGGCACCCTGAAAAAGATCAAGGAAATGGGTTACGACGGTGTAGAACTTGCCGGCTTATACGGATACAGCTATGATGAGGTAAAAACAGCAGTGGAGGAAGCAGGACTGACCCCAATTTCCGCTCATGTGCCGCTGGATGAAATGTTGGCGGATCCGGAAAATGTACTCGCAGGATATGCAAAGATTGGTTGTTCCTATGTAGCTGTCCCGTACCTTCCCGAAGAGCGCCGCTCGGATACCGATGGTTTTGAGCCGACATTGAAAGAAATCGCAATGCTGGGAGAAGTTGCTAAAAAGAACGGAATGGTAATGCTCTACCACAACCACGATTTTGAATTTAAGAAAATTGGAAACGAGTATGCACTTGATTATATGTACCGTGTCATTCCAGCCGACCTGTTGCAGACAGAACTGGATACCTGCTGGGTGAATATCGGTGGAGAAGAGCCGGCTGCATATGTCCGTAAATACACAGGTCGTGCGCCGGTGGTCCATCTGAAAGACTTTTACTTAAAAACACGCGAAGGAGCGGGCGATACACCGTTTTATGAGCTGATCGGCAATGACCAGAAGGCTGGTGGGGAAGATATCTTTGAATTCCGTCCGGTTGGCTATGGGATGCAGGATTTTCCTTCGATCATCAAAGCTTCGGAAGATGCTGGTGCATCTTGGCTGATTGTAGAGCAGGACCGTCCGTCTATGGGCAAAACTCCGATGGAATGTGCCCAGATGAGCCGGGATTATCTGAAATCTCTTGGCATATAAATAAAGAGATGCAAATGGGAAATTGACAAACCGGAATATGAAGGTGGTTCACATGAAACCCTATCAAGAGATCAATAGAGAGACCATCGACAGATGGATTGAAGAAGGATGGGAGTGGGGAACACCAATTACTCATCAACAGTTTGCAAATGCCCAAGAGGGAAAGTGTGATGTCTTATTAACCCCCACAGTTCCTGTTCCACATGAATGGTTCGGGGACTTGAAAGGAAAAAAAATTCTCGGTTTTGCTTCGGGTGGTGGCCAGCAGATGCCGATATTTACGGCACTTGGTGCAGAGTGTACGGTTTTGGATTACTCGCCAAAGCAAATTCAGTCCGAACGATTTGTTGCAGACCGAGAGGGCTATTCCATGGCAGTGAAAAGATAAGCTGGCAAATTTATATGAATTGGGTTGGGATTATAGTTTTTCTATAAAATCAAAAATATTGTGAGGAGAATGAGAAATGGCAGAACAGGATATTCTGAACAAGTTCAAAACCAATCAGGAGGCAGAAGCTGCGGTTGATACCAGCAAGAAGCTCCGGGTTGGCATTATCGGTACCGGCTGGATTGCGGAAGCACATATTGACAGCTATCTGCGGATGCCCGATGTGGAGATCGTTGCGGGCGCAGACCTGATTCCCGGCAAGGCGGAAGCTTTCTTCAAACGTTTTGGTGTGGAAGGCGTGCGCTGCTATCCCAGCCACAAGGAAATGCTGGACAATGAGCAGCTGGATGCTGTCAGCGTTTGTACTTATAACCGTCAGCATGTTCCCTGTGCAAAATATGCACTGGAAAAAGGCGTCAATGTCCTACTGGAAAAACCCATGTGTGTTACCATGGATGAAGCAATCGACCTCTGCAAAACGGAAAAGGCAAGCGGAAAAGTTCTGTCCATCGGCTTCCAGCCCCGTTTTGACGCCAATATGCAGATGATCAAAAAGATCGTGGAATCCGGCGAACTGGGCAAAATTTATTACATCCAGACCGGCGGCGGCCGTCGTCGCGGCATTCCCACCCCGTTTGGCACTACCTTTATCGAGGAAAAGACCGCTGGTCTTGGTGCACTGGCAGACATCGGCTGCTATTCTCTGGATATGGTCCTCAACGCGATCGGCTATCCGAAGCCTCTGACTGTAACTGGTTACAAATCCGATTTCTTCGGTAAAATGCCCAGCTATTATCCTACTCATCCGGAATATGCAGATCTGTTTGGTGTTGATGACTTTGCTGCTGCTTTCGTCCGTCTGGATGGCGGCATCATTTTGGACTTCCGTATCGCGTGGGCAATGAATATGGACACTCCCGGTGACACCATCATCCTTGGCACCAAAGGTGGCCTACGGATTCCTTCTACCGAATGCTGGAACGGTTCTGTCGGCGGCCCGATGAAGATTTATCACGAAGTAGCCGGTGCACAGGTTGAAACCGAAATCCCGATTATTGAAGATAACTCCAACCTCTTTGACCGCAAGATCCGTACTTTCCTGGATGCGGCGAAATATGGCACTCCTGCTCCTGTTCCCACCAGCCAGATTCTGTACAACCAGGCGATTCTTTCTGGTATTGCACAGTCTGCTGAACTTGGGCGCGAGGTTGAGATTGACATTCCTGAAATTTAAAAAATAAAAATGCTCAAATTAAGCCCCCAGCTTTGCTGGGGGCTATTTTTTCAGTAACAAGTAACAAGAAGCTCCCCTGTTTAACAGGGGAGCTTCTATGCTGTTTTTTACTGGAAATCAGTCGTCGTGGTCGTCCGGGAATTGGCCTGCTCCACAGCATTTCTTATATTTTTTGCCGCTTCCGCAGGGACAGGGATCATTGCGACCAACGGTGTTCTTTTTCCGAACCGGTTCTTTCCGTACTGTTTGGTCACTTTCACCGTGAATTGCGTTTGTTGGGGTAGCTACCTGTTCCCGTTTCGGTTCCTCGTCAGGATTACGGAGACGTACAGTCAGCAGCATCTTTACGGTGTCTTCGCGAATTGCCGCGACCATTTCGTCGAACATATCAAAACCTTCGATGCGGTATTCAACGGCAGGATCGCGCTGTGCGTACGAACGGAGGTAAATACCTTTTTTCAATTCGTCCATTGCGTCGATATGATCCATCCACTTGGAGTCAACATTCCGGAGCAGGACAACACGTTCGACTTCACGCATACGATCGGGTCCGATTTCAGCTTCTTTTTCTTCGTACTTTTTCTCCGCCTTCTCATAGAGGGCATCGACAAAGTCCTTTTTCTCCATGTTGGCAAGTTCATCAGCTGTATAATGGAAATCTTCCGGCTGTGTAAAGAATCCGAGGTAATGATTGCGCAGACCTTCTACATTCCAGTTATCGTGGATTGTTTCATCTGACAGATACTGATTAACAGTTTCGGTGATATTTTCTTTTAGCATATCCATGATATAGCCGCGTAGATTTTCACCATTGAGCACTTTTGCACGCTGCGAGTAAATAATTTCACGCTGGCGATTCATAACATCGTCAAACTGCAGAACATTGCGTCGGATTGCAAAGTTACGGCCTTCTACCTTCTTCTGGGCAGATTCAATGGAGTTGGTCAGCAATTTTGTTTCAATTGGCTGATTTTCGTCGATTTTCAGTGCTTCCATCATATTCTGAATGCGCTCACCGCCGAACAGTCGCATAATATCGTCTTCCAGCGAGAGGAAAAAGCGGCTTTCACCGGGATCTCCCTGACGGCCGGAACGACCGCGCAGCTGGTTGTCAATACGGCGGGATTCGTGACGCTCGGTGCCCAGAATAAACAGACCACCGGCTTTGCGCACCTCATCAGCTTCCACTTCGATCACTTTTTTGTGTTTTTCAACCAACTCATGGAAAAGTTTGCGGGCTTTCAGAATTTCTTCATCGTCAGTTTCACCGTATGAGTCCGCTTCAGAAATCATATCCTCATCGTAACCCATTTTGCGCATTTCATGTTTGGCAAGGAATTCAGCATTACCACCAAGTTTAATATCAGTACCGCGTCCAGCCATGTTTGTCGCAATGGTAACAGCGCCTTTTTTACCGGCCTGCGCAACAATTTCCGCTTCTTTTTCGTGGTATTTTGCGTTTAATACTTCGTGCTGAATGCCCCGGCGCTTTAACATGCCGCTGAGCATTTCCGATTTATCGATGGTGATAGTGCCAACCAGAACCGGCTGTCCCTTTTTATGACATTCTATAATCTGTTCGATGACAGCGTTGTATTTACCTCTTTCGTTTTTAAAAACAACATCTTCATGGTCAATTCGCTGGACAGGGCGGTTGGTCGGAATCTCAATAACGTCCAGTTTGTAGATCTCGCGGAATTCGCCTTCCTCGGTAAGGGCAGTACCGGTCATACCGGAGAGCTTATTGTAAAGACGGAACAGATTCTGGAAAGTGATTGTTGCAAGTGTTTTGGATTCATGCGCAACTTTCACCCCTTCTTTGGCTTCGATTGCCTGATGAAGACCTTCGTTGTAGCGGCGGCCATACATCAAACGACCGGTGAATTCGTCAACGATAATGACTTCTCCGTCCTTGACAACATAGTTTTCCTCATTGTGCATGATACCATGCGCTTTGATTGCCTGGTTGATATGGTGGAGCAATGTGGTGTTTTCCGGATCCATCAGGTTGCGAAGATTGAAAGCAATTTCCGCTTTGCGAACACCGGAAGGAGTCAGAGTAGCAGTTTTGGCCTTTTCATCTACGATATAGTCGCCATCGACATTGTCGTTTTCGACTTTGTCATCCAGCTCGGCAACCTTGTACATTTTCAGAGTGCGGGCAAACCGGTCAACAATCTGATACAGTTCGGTGGATTTTTCTCCCTGGCCTGAAATGATCAGAGGAGTACGCGCTTCGTCGATCAGGATGGAGTCCACCTCATCGACAATGGCATAGTTGAAAGGACGCTGCACCTGCTGTTCCTTATAGGTTACCATATTGTCGCGCAGATAGTCGAAACCAATTTCGTTGTTGGTACCATAGGTGATGTCGCAGTTGTATGCTGCACGACGGGCATCGTTATCCATATCGTGAATGATCAAACCAACTGTCATACCCAGATATTTGTAGACTTTTCCCATCCACTCGGAGTCACGTTTTGCGAGATAGTCGTTAACGGTAACAATGTGCACACCTTTTCCGGTTAATGCGTTCAAATAAGCCGGGAGCAGACAGGTCTGGGTTTTACCTTCACCGGTACGCATTTCAGCAATACGGCCCTGATGGAGCACAATACCGCCGATAATCTGAACGGGGAAGTGGGGCTGCGCCAAAACACGGCGGGTAGCCTCCCGGCAGGTAGCAAACGCTTCCGGCAGGATAGTGTCCAGTGTTTCTCCATCTTCCAGCTTACCTTTTAGATATTCCGTTTGTCCGCGGAGTTTTTCGTCGGACATGGCTTTATACGTTTCTTCCAGATCCAGTACCTGCTGGAGGATCGGCTTAATCCGTTTCAATTCGCGTTTGGAATAGGAACCAAAGATTTTTTCAACAAGTCCCATCGTCTTTTGACCTTTCCTTTCAGAGCCAAAAGGCTCCTGCCGGTTTCTGCACCGGCCGCATATTTTGGGGCGATCAGCAATCCTGCAAATATGCCCAATTACATTTTATTATACATGTTTTTCAGTATCTATGCAAGAGTTTTTTCAGATTTCTGTGGTTTATTCACATTCTTTTTACAGGGAAAATCAACAGCAACTGTCTTCCTTGTAATAATGACCTACAGCATCCGCGCCTAAAATTGCGGCATATACATCTTCTGGTGTGACAGAAAACGGCATATGCCCCATTGTATCGGATTCAACGCAGGCGCGTTTTGCCACAATCATCAGCTGATCCGGAGCTGGCTGATGGAGGCCCAGGTCACAGAGAGTGGTGGGCAGTCCGATTGCGGCACTAAAGCTGACGACTTCTTCGATTTCTTCTACCGGTGCATTTTCCAGCACCAGCTGAACCAGTGTGCCGAATGCAACTTTTTCCCCGTGAAGTGCGCCGCGTGTTTCTTGCAGAAGTGTTAAACCATTGTGAACAGCGTGCGCACCGGCCAGACCGCCGCTTTCAAACCCCACACCGCTCAAATAGGTGTTGGCTTCAATGATGTTTTCGACCGCTCTGGTGCAAGCTTTCCGCTCAACAGCAAGGCGTGCCTTGACACCGTTTGCTAAAAGGGTGTCATAGCAAAGACGGGCCATCTGCATTGCAGCAAGGGTTGTTTTTCCGCCGATACAGTTGTCAGCACCGGAAGCTTTGCAGGCGCGCGCCTCAAAATAGGTGGAAAGCGCATCGCCCATACCAGCTGAAAGCAGTCGGGCAGGTGCAGCACTGATGACCTCGGTGTCAACCAGTACCATATCGGGACTGGTCGAAAGATAGAGGTAGTGGTCAAGTGCACCGTCGTCTGTATACAGAACCGACAGGGAAGAACAAGGCGCATCAGTGGAGGCGGCTGTAGGAACAATTATCACCGGAACATTGGCGTAATATGCCGCAGCTTTTGCGGTATCCAGAATCTTTCCGCCGCCAACGCCGACAATCATATCGCAGCCTGCTGTGCGGAATTTTTCCAGAAGAAGGTCAATCTGATTTTTGGAACATTCGCCATGAAACTTCTCAAAAACAACGTTAGTATCTGTTCCAGTCGTACTGCTGGAAATTTTCGGTTCGATCTGTCCGAAAAGATTTTCAGCAACAAGGACAAACAAATGCTTGCCCAGCTTTTCCGTATGCTGTGCCAGGCGTCGAAGTTCACCATATCCTTGAATATAGCGGCTGGGACTTCCAATAATTGCGGTCATTTAAAAACTTCCTTTCTATTTAACTTTTTGTATTTTATGGTGTGATCATCCGGTAAAACTCACCGGCGGCAAAGGAGAGCGGGACATTCTGCATCCGGCAAAGCCCAATAGAACGCGGCGGAGGTGGGGAAGTAAGCGGGATTTCAAATAAAGCACCGTTTTGCAGCGCATCTGCGGCAAATTCCCGGATGACACAGGCGATTCCCAGACCGATGCTTGCGAAATCCAGCATGAGATCATAAGAACAAAGCTCGATTTCCGGGTGCAGAACCACACCGTTATCGAGGAAATGCTGCTCCATCAGCCGCCGGGAATTGGAAAGCCGCTCTAGCATAATAAGCGGCTGTGCTGCCATTTGTGCCGGCGTCAGCGGATGGCGGGAAAGCTCTGCAAACTTCTCATTGCCGACAAAAATGTCGTGAATGTCAATGCAGTGCTCCATAATCAGCCCATCCTGTTCCATCGGGAGGTTCACAAAGGCAAAATCCACCGTTCCGGATTTTAAAAGCGAAACACTCTGTTCACTGGTGCGGTTGATTACCTGAATGTGAATGTCGGGATGTTCCTCATGAAAAGCTTTGAGATAGGGAAGCAGATAGTGGCGGGAAATCGTATCTGCTGCTGCGATCTTTACTTCGCCATTCAATAGCTTGGCCATATCGGAAAGTTTTTCTTCTCCGGTTTCCAGCAACGAAAGAGCGGGTTCCACATAATCGCAGAGCAGCCGTCCTTCCGTAGTGAGAGTAACCCCTCTGGCACCGCGGATAAAGAGCGGCGTATTTAACGATTCTTCTAAATTTGCAATTGCTTGACTAACTGCCGGCTGCGAAACATAGAGCTCCCTGGCTGCTTTGGAAAAAGACTGACAGCGTGCAACAGCCCGGAAAATTTTATATTGTTCCAGATTCGTATCCATAAGCGCTCCTTATATCTGAATAACAAATAAAAGCTTTACGTTTACCTGATTTTATTGTATAATAAATTTATCCAGAATGCAACCGTATTTTTCGGTTGTTTATTTTGATTGTAATGTAAAGAGAGGGTATTCATATGGAAAGACTGGTTGGAACCGTTTCCCGCGGTATTCGCGCTCCCATCATCCGGGAAGGCGACGATATGGCACAGATTGTTGTGGACAGTGTTACTGCAGCAGCAGAATCTGAAGGGTTTGCACTGCGTGACCGTGATGTGGTAGGCGTAACAGAGGCAGTTGTAGCCCGTTCACAGGGCAACTATGCTTCCACCGACGATATTGCATCAGATATTCGTGCAAAATTTCCCTCCGGACACATTGGTGTGATTTTCCCCATTCTGTCCCGCAACCGTTTTGCAATCTGCCTGCGGGGTATCGCAAAAGGTGCGAAAAAGATCACGCTGATGCTCAGCTATCCTTCTGACGAAGTGGGCAACCACCTTGTGACTGAGGACGAGTTGGACGAAAAAGGCGTCAATCCCTGGACCGATGTGCTGGATGAAGCCAAGTATCGGGAACTTTTCGGTTATAAAAAACACACCTTTACTGGTGTGGACTATGTAGAATACTACAAAGGCCTGATTGAAGAAGAAGGCGCAGAAGCGGAAGTAATTTTCGCCAACAACTGCCGGGCAATTCTTTCTTATACAAGCGATGTCCTTTGCTGCGACATACACACTCGCGCACTAACCAAACGCCGCTTAAAAAATGCCGGAGCGAAAACTGTTCTTGGACTGGACGAAATCATGACTGCTCCTGTAAACGGCAGCGGATACAATGCGGATTACGGCTTGCTTGGTTCCAATAAGGCAACAGAGTCTACCGTAAAACTTTTCCCCCGCGATTGCAAGGCTTTTACGGAAAAGGTGCAGAAAATGTTCCTTGAAAAAACCGGTAAATGTCTGGAAGTGCTGGTTTACGGCGACGGCGCTTTCAAAGATCCGGTCGGGAAGATCTGGGAGCTTGCAGACCCGGTGGTATCTCCCGGCCATACCGACGGCCTGATCGGACAGCCAAATGAGCTGAAGCTCAAATATCTTGCAGACAACGATTTTGCGGATCTAAGCGGTGAAGCACTGAAAGAAGCCATCTCCAAAGCAATTGCTGAGAAAGATGCCAAAAATACCAGTTTAGTAGGCAGCATGGCGACACAGGGCACCACACCCCGCCGTCTGACCGACCTGATCGGCTCTCTCTGCGACCTGACCTCCGGTTCCGGCGACAAGGGTACTCCGATCATCCTGATTCAGGGATATTTTGACAATTACGTCAAAGAATAAGAAAAGTAAAACAGCGCCCCGATTTGATCCGGAGCGCTGTTTTTTTGTATACAGATAACCACCTCATCAGCGCGATGTTTTGCCGGGGATTATATGTTAGTGCAAAGAAAAATCCCCCGAAACTAATGCTTCGGGGGTAAATTTGGTACGAATGGCGATACAGAACTTTTCAAAAAATCCCGTAATATCAACGGTTTCCGGGCTTGCCGGATAGCAAATAACTTGTATTAGACCCCCTTTTGGGCGGCTGTTTTTTAACAGTCGCCCTTTTTCTATCCCCAAATTTAGTGTGCGTTTTAGGGTGGGAAATCCCTTGTTTTTTCGCCTGTGGGCGGCGCAAACGAAGCCGCCCATATCCTTTCCCTCATGGGAGGCCGGGCGGCGATACAGGGGCGCAAACCCGCCGAAACGAACACTTTTCAAAACCGAAGGAAGGAGGTATCCAACATGGCGGTATTCCGCATTGAGAAAACCCGCGATTACACGGTGATGTCCAATCACCATCTGCGGGATACGGACCTGTCGTTGAAATCCAAGGGGCTGCTCTCCATGATGCTGTCCCTGCCTGAGGACTGGAACTACACCACCAGGGGCCTTGCGAAGATCTGCAAGGAGGGTACGGACAGCATCGGCTCTGCCCTGAAGGAGCTGGAGCGGGCCGGCTACATCGTCCGCAACCGCCTCCGGGACAGCAAGGGCAAGATCGTGGACGTGGAGTATGTCATCTACGAAACGCCCCATCCCCCGGAGCCGGACGGGCCGTGTGAGGATGAGCCGGATACGGAACATCCAGATACGGAAAACCCGGATATGGATACTCC
>CALWNQ010000019.1 GCA_944382875.1 uncultured Clostridia bacterium | reverse complement strand
TGTTTACTTTCAAGCTCTGTCAATCGACTGTCCGGCGCAACCGGGTTTTCAATGAATTTTCCATCCGAAAACAGCATTCCCGGTGCTGCTTCTCCGGTTTCGGCTGTAATTTCCACATATCGGCTGACTAAATCTGGGTGGATAATATCTTCAATCGCCAGCTCGCCCGGCTGAACCTCCGATTTTTTGACGCCCGAACAGCGTGTTTCCACCGAAAGCACCTGCCCGCCGTACTCCACAAATGCGTATTTTTTCATCTGCCCGCTCCTTTCTTACAAAACCAGTTCCACAATGACCGCACCGGAACAACCGGCCGCGCCTTGTCCCATGCTATTATAGGAACTCCCATACCTGTAGCCGCCACCGCCACCGCCTGTTCCAAACGGATAAAAAAGGTTGGTTTCTGGAACGCCTTCGGTAGATTTTCCGTCTGTACTGGAAACTCTGTTAGCACTGCCACCATTATCCACCTTATCTGGAACAAACCGGCATGTTACTGAGCCGCCCCGTCCCGCAGAAAAAACCGCATCCTCCCATGCTGCAGCGCCTCCTGATTCACCATTTTCAGAAGTGAGTTTGCTTCCTCCCGATGCAGTTCCCGCCGTACCCCCTGTGCGTCCAGAAGCATTTTTGCCCGCAGTCGCGGAAACAAGGCTTCCAAATGACGCGGTTGACTTTGAAACTGTGATGGGATAGGATTCCCCTTTTGTCAGCTTGGCGGTAAGTTCGGCAGCTCCGCCGGAACCGCCGCCGCCTCCGGCGTAATACTCGTAATCGATTCCGTTTTGCACCGCATTACTGCCATCTCCGCCCTTTCCAATGACAGTAATTTTGTAGTTTCCAGTCTGCGGGACGGTAAAGGTGCCGTTTGCGGTAAAGATTTTGACGATGGCCAACGTTTCCGCCGGGAGCTTTTGGCCCCCGGCCGCCTTAAAATTTACCTTTTTCCCCGCGGTGTCGAGGACAATCGGAACCGCCGCCCCGGCAACGAAGAGATTCTCCTCCGCCGTTTCGCCGTTACTGAGCTGAATCGTGTAGCTTTCGCCGTCCACGGTAAAGGTATCTCCGGCAGTATAAGCCGCTGTCGCCGTAAAGACTGCCGATACTGTGCCGGATACACCAGACAATCCGGTTAAAGCGTGAGTTGTACCTGATTTTGAATGCGTCAGCGTGAAAATCTCTTTCAAGGCGGATTCGCTGAACGCAGAAGAAACACGATTTTCCAAATCGTTAAAGTTTGCAGCATTGAGCGCGTCACCCTCTTCAATGACAAGCCCCTCCTCTCTGGTCACATCGTAAACATCTGTTGTACCAGTATTGGAAAGTCTGCGCCGACCCGGGTGCTCAACCTGTCTGTCTTTCCATGTCTTTTTACTGAATGCCATTAAATCACCCCGATATCATCGCCGGAAAAAGCTTCTCCGGCTCTTATAATAGAATCCATAAGTTGGTTATAACCGTTGTACACATTGAGCAATATTGTTTCTGCTGCGTTCCATTTTTGAAAGGTGTTCAGCGGATATTTTGGCGGCGTTGGATTGCCCGGCACTGCAAACGCACCATAAATTTTTTCAACATTTCCGACAATTCTTTTTTGGTTGGATTCTGTCGGTTTGTCTGTCCGCTGCCAGTCAGTCTTTATTTGCAATCCGAGAGAAAATATATCAGATAGCACACCGCAATTATTTTCCAACCGGTTAAAATCATCAGCGTTTGCATATCCTTTTCTGGTTTTGTTCTGGATGTCACTTTGTTTTCTGTCTGTAACCGGCTCAATCCACACCATCAAATCACCCCCCACTCCCCCGTGTAAATTTCACCGGTATATTCTCCGGTAATGGTTTCGATCCGTTTTGCGGACATTGTTACGCTACAGAGAAATCCACCGGCAAGGTCAATCTCCATTTGCTCAATGATTCCTTTCAGTCGTTCCTGGTTCAAACTATCCACGACAATCTGATCTCCGACTTTTTCCTCCCCTGTAACCATTGAGAATTTGGTTTTGTACCTGTTCTGATAGTATTCGTACAACCTTGATACAGCCTGTTTTGCTGCAATGGAATCTGTCAGTGTTGCTTTTTCCACTTTCGCGATATTAGGTGCGTCTGAAAGCTGTAAATTCTGCATGCGCTTGGAAAGAACACGGGTAGTTTCCGTGTACTCCATACCACTTAATTTGACTGTTCCGGCAGAATCAACTTGAATATACGCATAGTTGGCACTGCTGGACAGAATCGTTCCACCATTGCATTGCACATTAAAAACCGGCTTGTCAAAAGTAATCTGATAATTGCCCGGCTCCAATTCGTCCTCAAACAGCTCTTTCAGCGTGTTTGATTGCAAATATTTGTGTGCTGTTACGTCAACACCGGTAACAAGCGACATCTGTTCGACAGTGCTTCCCAAAAACTTTCTTGTTCTGGAAATGTAGCTGCTCGGTCTTTCCGGCGGTGGGTAGATATGAACTAACTCGCTGCGCGAACAGTCAATGATCGCTCCCATCGCAAACGCAACCTGCTGTAATGCTTGCCGGTGAGTGCAAACAGGGATATAGCCAGACAGTGAAACATTTTTCAACGATTCGTCAAGCACATATTCCGCACCCGCTGACTGCATAATCTCCGAGATGATCGTTTCGGCTGTTTGGCTTGCGTATACACCACCCATAAAGTCGGTCTTGTCAATCACACCCACAATGTCGATCGCGGACATGGTAACGCCTTTCTCACTGCCATTTTTCCAGGTATCCAGATAAAACGTACCCATCGGAACCGGTTGCCCGTCCACTTTTTCGATTACTTCCAGTTTTTGCCGCTGCTGCAGCATGGAAAACGCACCTTTTGGATTAAGCAAAGAAAAATTGGAATCCTCGGAATGAATGGTAAAGTCCAGCGTATTGATGGAGATTTCCGAACAGGTCAGGTCGATTTCCTCGTTGATTTTGGCCGAAACAATGCCGTCTTTCCCAAAGATCACCTGCGAGCCGTACTGGATGGATGTGATTTTTGCATATCGGTACGGTTTCGAAGTTTCCAGCACTTTCAGAACGACTTTTTTGTAATCTTCAGCCGGGTGATCGATAAATCCGGTAGAACCGGAAAACAAAAATTCTCCGGCTGTAATCAGCGTTCCTCCTGCGTCATACCATTCCGCACGGACTTTCCTGCAATAATCACCGGTATTCCCGTCAAATCCCAACGTCAAACCAATGCTGCTGTGCGGATTGCCAAAAGTAAATTCCATGACAGGCGTGGAATCAAATACCCCCTCCGCGTCACTCATACTGTTAGACCAGTACCCCCAGCCCAGCCCGTCCGGGTTATCCGGAAACGGCTGGAAACTGCCGTCCAGCAGGAAAAAGTCCTCTTCCAGCGTTGCATATTTCCCGGGCAAATCCGGATCATCGCGCTTCAAATCCGCCATATCCACAAAAGGCTGTTTGTCCATGCTTTGTGGGGTGGAATCCGGCAAGGCTGTGACATCAAACAGGCCGAAACTGATTTGCACGCTCGTTCTCATCAAATCAACTCCTTGCCGGTGATTGTGCGATAAACTCAACGGTCAGATTCTGGAAATAGTTCCTGCCCTTGTATTTTCGGATCATTTCGTCGGCCACGCTTGCGAAATACGCCTTGAAAGTGTAATCGCCATCCGGTGACGGGACTGTAACCGTGTGAAATTCTTCCGGTTCTGTCAGTTTATCCCATAGTCTTTGATATTCATCCGGCGGTGCATATCCGAAAGTGAGCTGATAGTTAAAATACACGCCGATGATCTCGCGTTGCAAAACGCCGTCCTCGGTCCTCTGCGCGTATTTGTCCAGAAATTCCGCTTTCCTTGTCAGCGATTCCACGGTCGCATTGTATTCCTCGCCGTCAATGATAATCACCGGATCACCCCCTCTACCAGTTTAGCGCCTTTTCGCAGATTATTGCGGTCAAAATACGGTTGCATAATCCGCGCGAATGTCTGCCCGTCCACCTGTAAATAGATGTCGCCGCTTCTTCCGCCGCCGTTTCTCTGCAAAGCCTGTTCAAACGCTTGCACCATGGTTTCAAGCGGTGTTTCAATATTTGTTCCAGCTTTTTGGTCACCAAGCACAGCCAAAAACTCGCGATTTGGTGGAATAACTGCACCTTGTGCCAGTTTTGGAATTTTGGGAATCCTAACATTTGGAATATTAAGCCCGAACGTTTCTCCGCCAAAAAGCGGAACCCATTCAGGAACATCAAAAGAAAAACTATTCAGCACGTTTATCATGCTGTTTATTCCACTTTCGACCATTGTCAACATGTGGTTAATAATTCCTGTAATGATATTTACAACGCCTTTTACAAGGTCAACCATTCCATTCCATACGTTTTCAAAAATGTTTCCGATAGATTTCCAAGCACCTTCCCAGTCTCCTTGAAACACATTGATAAGAAAATCAAGTATAGAAGACAAAACCGCTATTGTATTGGATACCATATCAACCACAACAGAGACAACCGTTCCAACTATTTCGATAATGCTGCTGAAAACCGCGGTAACATAAGGCCCAAAAGTTTCTACAAACCAAGAAACAATAGGTAAAATAAATTGATTGTAAATAATCAAAGAAAGTTCAATCAGTTTTGCAACAAATGCGCCAATGTTTGTTAAAAGAGGTAGTAAGTGCTGATTCCATAACATATCAACAGTTTCAAATATCTTGTCAAACACCGGCTGAACGACTGCCCAAACCTTTAAAAACAGCTCTTTGATGTTGTTGATAGTCTGCCGGATCATTTCCGCAATAGGTTTTCCATATTGATACCATAAATCAGAAATAAGATTCATCAAGTCTACAATAATATCAGAGATTAACAATAACGCCGGGCGAATTACACCCATAAACACAGTGTCAAAAACAGTTTTAAGCAGATCAAACGCTGGTTTTGCTGTTTCTGCGAGCTCAACAAAAGCATCAGAGAGTAAAGGAAGGCCTTCATTTACAATCCAATCAATAATAGGCTTCCAGTATTGCCACAGCGTATTTGAAACCATGGACAGGCTGTCCAGCAGCCCTGCAATAATGTACATGATTGCGTCAATTCCAGCAGCCAGAGCATCCTTAAACCCGGTTTGAAACCAGAGCGCAACAGGTTCTCCCCATGCTCTAATTTGCGCAAACACATTCTGGAAAAGCACTCCAAACCTTGAGACAGGTTCAGAAAAATAAGAAAGCCCGTTTTTTATTGGCGTAATAACGTAATCGTTGAACGCTTGCCCAATTTGCTTGAATTTGTCTGCAAGCTTGCTTGTTTGCGCTTCTGTTTCAGTTGTATTTAATGCTGGAACAGAAATAGCGCCACCGGCTGCTGCTCCGATTCCTGTACCACCAGATCCACCAGATGCAGTATCTTTCGCCAAAACATTTAGCTTATCAAATCCAGCAAGCGCACCTTTTACCGCTTTTCCTGTTTCTTTGGTAGCTTCTGTCAAATCGTTTTCGCTGTCAACGCTTCCTTGAATTGCATCGCCTACACTCTGAGCAGCTGATTGAGTGCCGGTAATCTGTTTTGTTGTACCGCCAAAAATAACCGAAACAAAAGCGTTAAAAGCGTTTGCTGCTTGAATCAGATAGGAAACAATCTGGTTAAGCACTCGTAAAAGCGGAGTGAACACAGTAATCAACGCTTGCCCAATGATGGACATGAATTCCTGCCATTGCATGGACAAAATACGGGTTTGGTTTGCCCAAGAATCGCTTGTCCGGGCGAAATCTCCCTGTGCCAGCGAAAGAGAGTTCATGACAAACGCATACCGAAGTTGCACCTGTTCGGCTTGCGTCATTTCCTGCATAGATTTGTTGATTCCTTGAGACAGCGCGAACGCTTCGAGATTTGCTTGCGTCATAACAACGCCCAAATCTTTTAACGTTTCAGTTTCGCCGGTAAATATTGAGCGAAGCTTGATGTCTGCCAGCTCCTGCGAAATGTTATAAAAAGAAGCAACGTCCGCGGTCAAGCCAGTAAGCGAAAGAGATAAATCCGCAGCGGCATCCATGGGCAATCTCATTCCACGCGCCATTGACATATAAGTTGACGCCGTTTTCTTTGCCGCAAGTTGGCTCATACCAAAGTTTTGCACTGATGATTTTGCAAAATCTTCAATTCTGTACGCCATTTCTCCGAAAGAAACATCAACAACGTTCTGCACCTCTGCGACATTGCTTCCAAGCTCAATCGCTTCTTTTCCAAAGTTAACTAACGCGCCAACGGCAAGAGCGCTTGCAATGACTTTGCCAACGCCGGCAAAAGCAGATTTTAATCCGCTTGCTTGCTTTTTTAAATCAGTGATACCTTGTGAAAACCCTTTGTTATTCAACTCAGTATCAATAATGACTTTTCCGTCTGCCATTTAACCACCTACCTTTGGCTTATAGTTCCGATAGAAACTGTTCTTCCCGGGCACATCCGCAATTTTTACCCAAATATATCCGCTATGTATCGTTTCCGAACCAATAGGAAATCCAACCGCATATTTTTGATTTTTGTGATAAACCTTTAATGTTCTATTACATCTTGCTTTCAGCGAAGATTCAGACCTGTTCATGCTAAAAATCTCATTGAACCGTTTGGTGGTTTCCTGCACGGATAGATTGGGGGCGTTTTCCCGAAGCCATTGATCTTGCTCCGGTGTGAAATTTCTCCTGTTTTGCTTCAATCCAAGTGCTTTGCAACGATGCTTGATTACATCCTTGCTTCTGTTTTCGCCAAAATACCGATTAAACATTTTCGTTAAATCCATGATAATCATATCTGGATCATGGTTTTCAATCAGCCATTGGTCATGCTCTGGTAAAAACTGCTTTCCCATTACAAGTCTTTGACCTCAAGAGAACCATCATCTTTCTTTTTCGCTAAAGCATATTTCCCCATAACCATGTCTTTCACCGGGCTGACTTCTCCGTCCAGCTTGTAATCAGACATAAATTTGACAGACCGCAGCACCACATCCGCATTGTTAATCATCTGTTTTGCCAAAGACGAAACGACAAGAGCCGTTTCCGCGACCTTCCTCCGGTTCTCAAACGGAACTCTTTCGTCTGTAATATCTTCAATCTGTTTTCCTAAAATTTCCTGCAATTCTACCAATGTCATACTAAATCCTCCTCTTCATCAGCCTGCTGATTTTCTTCCGTAATCTCCACGCCGATCGAACCTCTGTCCCAGAACCGGTGTTCCACAGCCCGCAGATATTTCCGAGAATCATCCTGCAGCAAATATCCTTTCAGGGCGTCCACCGTGCATTTGGCTGCGATCGCATGGTTGTCAATATCCAGACGGTCGTCCCAGTAAAAGATGATCTTGACCGGCCTTGTAAAGATCCCGAACGGGATTCCATATTCCTGCAAAGCAGCCCGAACGATCCAGTGCCAGGCATCCGCCCTCCGTTTCCGAACCGACCAGTGCAGCCCCGCGTAATAAGCGTTCAACCCGTATTCGCGCGAAAAATTGGGCGGATACGGAATCAAAAATTTAACTGTTTTCATTGTTCGTCACCGGAACCTCCGGGATTTGAAGCCCGCTCCTTTCCATTTCCTCGATGTCATAAGACGGCGGATAACTTCCGCCCTGCCGCTTTAGCCGGCTGGTTTTGACCGGCTTCTGCAGCTGGATATCCAGCTGCCCGCTGTTTATGCGGTTCATCAGGATGCCTCTGGCATAGCTCCAGAGCTTTCCTTTTTCGGCTGCGGTATCAATCGCCCACCGAATCAGGCGGTCGGTGGCGCCTTTGTCAATGATGTATCGCAGCTCTGAAAGGCCCGCATTGCCCGGCATCAGCTTTTTGGCGTACGCAAAGAGTTCCCGGTGCGCTTCGTCTTCCGGCAAAACAGATTTTTGATTTGTTTGCGGAGCACTAACAGAGACAGTAACAGTTCTTTGCCGTTCTGTGTCCGGCAATAGGTGATTGTGGTATCTGCCCGTCCGCAATTTTGGCAGACAATTGCCCCATTGACCATGGATGCACCGATTAAGCGCACGATATTCTGCATCCTCATCCCTCCCTGAACGCTTCTTCAAAGGTCATTCCGGTCAGTTCCAGCACATTCCGGATGACCTTGTATGACGGGTTGCAAAATCCAATCATCCACTGCCCTCCGCCGCCGACTTCGCGCAAAAAACTTTTGCGTGTATAACCGTGTTCCTGCATCCATTTTTCAATGGCGGGAAAGAGGAATTTGTATTTATACTCTTCCCTCATTTGACAACTACCTCACTTTCTGCTACACTGATGTATGGATTTATTTTTTATCTTCTTGATTTTGATGCGCTCCTGTGCGATGGTCGTCAGCCGTCCGCGCAGGCGGCGCTTTTCTTTTATCCGGCGGCTGATCTGCTGCTGGAAGATATGAAACAGCTTGTAACGGCTGCAAATGCTGTGGCAGCCCTGCGCGCGATTCTGGCAGTCTTTACAGGGAGAGGTCATGCGATACCCTCCCGGCTGTTCTGCGCGTCCTGCGGCGCTTCTGCCTTGCCTTTTGCGGCAGATGGAGCGCCAGCGCACCGATGCCCAACAGCGCCACGCCGATGGCACTGCCGATCAGCTGACCTGATGTACAAAACAGCAGCCCCAGAAGCAGCGGACCGGCTGCAAGTTTTTCACGCTTGTCCACTTGTACGCCTCCATTCTTTTATGGGTTTGTCCGGAAAATATTCTGGCATTTCTGCGATCGGGATTTCCAGCATCCTGCATAGGTCATAGGCTTCCCAGACAGAAAAGCAGGCCCTTGCATTCATGCGTTCATTCACATACGCGGTTGACCGGTTCCAGCGACTCGCGATCTCCTCCTGGGTGATGTCGTGCAGGAACATTGCCGCCCTAAGCTGTCGCATTTGCTTCATCTTATCACCTCCCAAATTAAAATCCCCAGTAATGTGCCAACAAACACGCATATTACTGTCTGTATAATATCAGCAATTTTGGCAAGAATCTTTTTCACTTTTCCTCCTCACTGCAAAAACCGGTTGATGAAATACTGCTGGCCTTTGCCGGTTACCAGCACTGTTTTTGTGATTCTTACCGAGCCGTCAGGATTGCTGATGGTGCGCTCCTTGATTTTGAACAGCTGCAGATCCATTGCCTTTTGTGTTGGCAGATTGTAATCTCTGCCGCCTTTCATCAAAAAATCGTTGCTGCGCATCCACTCAAACAGCCGCTTTTGCCCGATGTCAAAGCCATTTTGTTTGATAATCTTCGCCAAAGCGCCGATCAGGATTCCATCTTCCGAAACCGAAACAGCATCCGCAAATAAGACTTTGGGCTTGTCCTTCTGAGCCTGTGCTTCCAGCTGCATCCGTTTTTCACGCTCGGCCTTTAAGTCGGTAGCCAGGCGGATGAGGGTATCCGGATTGAGCAAGGCTTCCTCCACCTTTTCCGGCGTCAGATATCCGCCGTGCTTGCGGATGCTGGGAATCACCTCATCCGCGATAAAAGCCTGGAACTTTTCCGCCGCTTCGTTTTTCGCTTTCATGGCAAGGCGATAGAAGATGTTTTCGGGGATGAAATTTGGTCTTTCGCCACTTGTGGCGAATTTGAGTTCGGCTAAATATTTGTCTACTCTCGGCCAGTCAATCCGAACATACTCTTTTCGGAAACCAGTTTCCGAAATTTTAACATCGGTTTTTGTAAACCCCAGCCCTCTCGCAACGGCTTCCAGCTTTAAATAGGCTGTGCCGTCCTTTTCGTAACACTCAATGCCATTGATGCTCATGATTTCATTCATTATTTTTCTCTCCTTAATTCTTGCATTTACGCAAGTTCATCTGCAAAAAAAATATCCGATGGATTCTCAATACCGGTTAATTCACAAAATTTCTGAATCTCATTTCGATAAAAATCACTTTCACCGGACATTTTACGATATAAAGTTACCACATTTATTCCCATTGCCTTGGCAACTTCGGACAAAGATATGCCTTTGAGCACAAGTGCCGCCCGAAATTTCTTTTCATCAAACATTCAATCACCTCCTTGCGTTTCCGTATCTTTATCATAGCATGGTTCTTGCTTCAAGTCAATACTTTTTCGCAAGTTTTTCTGTTTTTTTGCTTTTGAGTATTGCAAATACGCAAAATCAGTGCTATAATAAAGCTATATCAAAAGGGAGGTATCAGCCATGTCTGCTACTGAATTAAAGGATAAAATAAAAGACCTGCGTCAACAGGCCGGATTAACTATGCGGCAGTTAGCTGATGCTGTTAATGTCAGCGAAGCTACCATTTCTCGCTGGGAATCTGGTAATATTTCAAATATGCGCCGTGACAAAATTTATGATTTAGCTAAAGCGCTGAATACTACTCCTGCTTATTTAATGGGATGGGAAGAATGTTCAGAAGAAGATACGCAAACTCATAAGCAACAATCAAAAACATCCAGTGAAAAACGTATGGTATTGGTTGCAAGACATCTTGATAAAGTTCCAGAAGATCAAAGAGAAAAAATTCTAAAAAATATTGAGGAAACCGTCGAAAATTATCTTGATATCCTGGGCATAGACAAGGAGGATTAGATGGATACACCCGATTTTGACGCCGCTAAATGTGCAGCTGTAAGCTTATTGTTGCAACAACCTATTACTGAGTTGAATTTTGATGTTCGTAAATTCCACTTTAATCGAAAAATCTTAATCGATTCTATTCAGAGATATAGTCAAATTGTCAATAGGAAACCCAGTGAATTTATGGGTGATGGAATCGAGGGTACTTATAACGTCAATCTTTCTAATGGTTATTCTCTAATTCTTTATGACGATAGCTGTCCAAACACACGGAGGAAACATTGGGGAATTGTTCATGAGATTGGGCATATTTATCGAGAACATACAGAAGATTCCCGGAATAATGAAATTGAAGCACATTTTTTTGCGGCAGAACTGGTTGCTCCAGAAGTGGCATTACTTTATTTGGCAGAAAAGTTGGGAACCGTTACCGTTGACGATATATACCAACTTTTTAATATTTCATATGAAGCTGCCTATAAAAGAATCCGCACTTTACACAATAAACATTTCTATGACGCCAATCCACTTGACAGAGAACTGCTATATAAATTAAAACCACTACTCAACCAGTATATTGAAAGAAAGCAAACGAATAAAAAACATTTTACTTATATTACAAATAGTGTACAAAAGCAATCTATTGTCATACCTTTTTAAAGTTAGGACCATACCGCCGGATGGCGGAATACATAAATAATAGGAGCTGTTTGTTTTGAAAGACTTAATTTTTGTTGCATGGTTTTTAGGGATACCATTTATTTGCTTGTTGGCTATTATTGCGCTTTATCAAACCTTCAAAAAACTAAAACAAACTCAAAACGAATTAACAAAAACAAAAAGTGCAGTGGATGATATAAATAATGCTGAATTTATAAAAGAACAAGCTAAAAACGAGGTAGATAAATTAAAAAAAGAGGCTTTGTCTTTAGTCGAAGAACGTGATAAATTAAAGTCGGAAATTGAAGTGTTAGAAAGCGATACATTAGTCAAAATGACAAACGTAGACAGTTTTGACAATCTGCGTTCTGATGAAATTAAAAATAAATTATCACTATTATCTGGCAAACAAAGCGAGTTAATAAAGAATGGAACTGCGGTTCGCATACTAGATTTTTCTATTCAAAATAAAATAATCAATAATCAATCGAAACAAATTCTTCGATGTTTTAACGCTGAGTGTGCTAATATTTTAAATTCCGTCACAGTCAAAAATGTGGATGCTTCCCGCACAAAAATTCAACGCTCTTATGATGCTTTAAATAAAATATTTATATCGGATAAAGTTCAAATAACACCTACATATCTATCCACAAAGTTTGAAGAATTAAGCCTGATCTATGCTTATATGGTAAAGGAAGAAGAAGAAAAAGAGCAGCGCAAGGCCATTCGTGAACAAATGATTGAGGAAGAAAAAGTAAGAAAAGAAATTGAGCGCGAAAAAATGAAAATCGATAAAGAACAAGCTCAGTTCACGAATGAAGTCAATAAGCTGATGGCTTATATGCAAAAGGCAAAAGACGATGTTGAACGCACACTTTATCTTGACAAAATAAAAGAATTGGAAGAAAAGCTGAAAGCTCTGGAAGCAGATAAAGAGAATGTCCTTCAACGTGAACAAAACACCCGTGCCGGTTTTGTGTATATCATTTCCAATATCGGTTCATTTGGAGAACAGGTATTTAAAATCGGAATGACCAGAAGATTGGAACCAATGGATCGTATTTCAGAATTGAGCAGTGCTTCGGTACCTTTCCCGTTTGATGTTCATGCGCTTATCTTTTCTGATGATGCTCCAGGATTGGAAAATATTTTACATCAACATTTCGACAAAAATCGAGTAAACAAAGTAAATCCCAGAAAAGAATTTTTCCGGATAGACCTCAATGAAATTAAGCAGGTGGTATTGGAAAACCATAATGCAACTGTTCAATTTGTAGATGTTCCTGAAGCGCTGGAGTATCGAGAAACATTAAAGCTTGAAAAATAAAAAAAACACCCGCCCCGGTGTTGGCGCACCGAAGCGGGATAAAGGGCAGACATTCCATGAACGAGTGGTTTTCTGCCCTCTTATTATAACACACTTTTCTGAAAATGTACAGATAGGAGGAAACCATGGGAAAACGAATCAATACGGCTGTATGGTCGGACAAGTACAAGCGCTGGCAGATTAACGTCCAAAAAGACGGAGTCCGGCGCTCTTTCTATTCGTCCGCTCCGGGCAGAACAGGCCAGCGTGAAGCCAACAAAAAGGCGGATGCCTGGCTGGACGATGGGATTTCCAGCAGCAAAATCAAAGTGAATGACCTGCTGGACGAATATTTGAAAGTGATTGAAAGCACTACCAGCAAAAGCAACCTCAAAAAAGAACGGTACCACGTAGAAAATTTCATCCGCCCAAAAATCGGTCGAAAACGGATCGACAACCTCACCGAACAGGACTGCCAGGATATTCTGAATGCGGCTTACCGCAAAACGGATTCCAAAACCGGAGAATCTTCGGAACGCTCTAAGAAAACGCTGACGAATATCCGCGCTACCATTAACGCCTTTTTAAAGTTCTGCCGACGGAAAAAGGTCACGGTTCTGCGGCCTGAAGAACTGAGCATCCCGAAGGGTGCCCGGTATAAAGGAACCCGGATTTTACAACCAAAAGACCTTATCACGCTGTTTACTTCCACCGAATCCATGCAGCGCGGTAAAATGCAGTTTGATGATTACATTTATGCTTATCGTTTCGCTGTCCTGACCGGGCTGCGGCCGGGAGAGCTGCGGGGATTGCAATGGTCGGACATTGAAGGAAATCTTGTCACGATCCGCCGCTCCGTGAACGACTTTAACGAAATTACACAAGGCAAGAACCAAAACGCGCTGCGGTCATTTGTGTTATCTGGCATGGCAAAGGATACGCTGAACAGTCAGCGGCTTTTGCAGCAGGACGCGCGTGTTGTATTCCCGATCCAGTCCACCTCCACATTCCGGCATCGTTGGGTTCGATATTGTGAATCAAACGGAATCGAGCCGGTTTCTTTATATGCTCTGCGTCACACCTTTGTTTCGGTGGTAAAAACCTTGCCGGAAGGCGAAGTGAAGTCGCTGGTCGGACATTCCCAGAGCATGGACACCTTCGGAATTTATGGGCACGAGCTGTCCGGAGATTCCAAAAAATCTTCGGATCATGTCAGTGAACTTTTCGCACAAATTCTAAAAGGCGTGGTATGAGTGTGTTACAAAGTGTGTTATTCCTGTTTTCAAGGCATGAAAAAAGCCCGTATTTACGGGCCTTGTATTGGTGGAGGCGGGGGGAGTCGAACCCCCGTCCGAAAACCCATCCACCCTGTTTTCTCCGAGCGCAGCTGGTTATTTAAAATTCCCACCTGAAATCGCCAGCCAGCAGGCTGTATCAGACGGTATTCCCTAATACGTCAGATAGGTCAGGAAGCTCCTATTTAACGTTGACCACTAAATGAAACCCGGACTGAAACCGTGGTACTTTTCAGCGCAGGCTGCCGCTTAAATTAAGCAGCGTAAGCTAAACGATAATTGTTATTATTAGCGTTTAATTTTAGGTGCGGCTTTTAAAGAACTTCCGCCCGTTCTGCTCGCTTACAAGATTTCCAGATCCCCGTCGAAACCTTTACGCCCCCAAAAGAGCCCGTTTCCGGGTGAAAAATATTATAACACAGTTTTATACAAAAGGCAAGTATCTTTTCGTGTGCAGAATCCACCAAAGTACCGTAAAGGCTTGCATTAATGGCACCGGAAAGCCTGCCTCTGAAAGCAGGCTGTATTCCAATTTCCCGTTTTCTGTTAATGCCCGTAAATCCAGCTTTTTACCGCTGGAATCCATTCCTGCACTTTGGGTAGTACCCCATTTTTATCGCAAACCAGCTCGTTTGCAAGGCTTAATCCATGTTCTCCTTCCGGGTACACATGAAGCTCAAATGGGACATTTTGTTCCGCCAGCGCAGATGCAAACAGCAGTGAATTCTGCACCGGCACATCAGAATCGGTGCGGGTATGCCACAAAAAGCAGCGTGGCGTATCCAGGGAAACCTGCGTTTCCAGTGAATTCATTGCCACTGTTTCTTCAGAATACCTGTCTCCCAGCAGATTCCGGAAAGAATCTCTATCGGCATACTTACCGCCGGTGATAACCGGATAGCAGAGGATCATCCCATTGGGTCTGTGGGAACCGTCCGAAAAGCCCAGCTCCTTCACCCAGTCCCGATTCCAGAATACCCCAGCCGAAGCAGCCAGATGCCCACCAGCCGAAAAACCGCAAACAATAATCTGTTCGGGATCGATGTTCCATTCACTGGCATGCTCCCGAATCATACGGAGTGCAGTGTATACTTCGACAAGCTCTGCTGGAAATTGCACATCCGGAGCAACCGAATAACGGAGCACAAAGGCACTGATTCCCGCTGCCAGAAATTCCATCGCGACCGGTGTCGCTTCCCGCTCCGAAACAAAACCATATCCACCGCCTGGCAATACCAGTACTGCGGGACGTTTGCGATTTTTGCAATATTCGTCATAATTTTTAAGGACAAAGCCGGAAAGCCTTGCTTTTGAAGGAGCAGAAGCCCCACAGACATTTTCCAGCTCCATTTCAAACGAAAACACAAGGATCCCCCCTTACCAACGCTGCCGTTCTTTCAAGGCACGGTCGATTTCACGTTTTGCATCGCGGGCAGCCATATCGTCCCGCTTGTCGTGAAGCTGTTTCCCTTTGCAGAGCCCCAGTTCCACCTTGACATTGCTTCCCTTAAAATACATGGAAAGCGGAATCAATGTCAGCCCATCCTGCCGGACCTTGCCGAACAGCCGCATGATCTCGGACTTGTGCATCAAAAGTTTTCGGACACGAAACGGATCCTTATTAAAAATATTCCCTTTTTCATAAGGACTGATGTGCGCGCCTTTGAGAAAAATTTCCCCGTTTTCGATGCTGCACCAGCTGTCCTTGAGATTGACACCGCCCTGCCGGATCGATTTGACCTCGGTGCCAGCCAATTCGATGCCAGCTTCAAAGGCTTCCAGCACAAAATAGTCATGGCGCGCCTTGCGATTGATCGTGATGATTTTCCCATCTGCGGTACGTTTTGCCATACAGGCGCCCCCTTTCTGTTACAGTTCGGTGCGGTTTTCCAACGCACGGTTCAGCGTGACATTATCGGCGTATTCCAGCTCGCCGCCAATCGGGATACCAAACGCCAGCCGAGAAACCTTGTAGCCCAACGGTTTGAGCAGCTTGGAAAGATACATTGCGGTAGCTTCCCCCTCAATCGTTGGGTTTGTTGCCATAATAATTTCCTTCACATCGCCGGTCTGCAGGCGGACAAGCAGCTCCTTAATTCGAATGCTGTCCGGTCCAATGCCGTCGAGCGGCGAAATCAGCCCGTGCAGCACATGGTAAAGGCCATGATACTCCTGCAGCCGCTCAAATGCCATGACATCCTTGGGATCCTCTACCACACAGATAACCGAACCGTCCCGATCCGGAGAAGAGCAGATATCGCAGATCTCCTTGTCGGTAAAATTCTGACAGATTTTACAGTTGTGAATGGTTGATTTTGCTTCGAGAATCGCTTTGGCAAAGCTATCCGCCTGTTCCTGCGGCATATCCAGCACATAAAAAGCCAGACGCTGAGCGGTTTTCCGCCCAATACCGGGCAGTGCGGCAAAGCTCTCCATCAGCTTTCGGAGCGCAACCGGTGTCGCTGCCATTGTTCCTCCTTAAAAGAGGCCGGGAATATTCAGACCGCCGGAAATGGCGTTCATTTTCTCTTCGGTTTCAGCCTCTACCTGACGGAGCAGTTCGTTGACACCGCTGATAATCAAATCCTGCAAGGTTTCGATATCATCCGGATCAACAACCTCAGGCTTCAGGTTGACAGCCTTGAGCACCTTGTCGCCGGTCATGGTGATCTCCACGACACCGCCGCCAACCGTAGTGGTGTATTCTTTCGCCTTAATTTCTTCCTGTGCCTTCTCCATCTCTTCCTGCATCTTCTGTGCCTGACGGATCATGTTGTTCATATTCTGGTTGCTGTTGCCATAGCCCTGCGGCAGTCTTGCTTTCATTTGTTAGTCCTCCTTAGGATTCATGAACTTCAATATTCTGTTCTTTTGCTTTTTGCAATATATGGTCAAGAGAAGCGTTCTGCTCCTCCGGGACCTGCGTTTGTACGGATTTCGCGATGCGCAGCCGTTTGCGGCTGCCAAGTGTCTGCTCCACCACATCGGCCAGTTTGGCGCCGATATTGTCGGTCAGCAGCAGGCTTTTGAGCATGGGGTTTGGAGATTCGATGAGCACTAGCCCACCATTTATATAGGCGTTTGACCCTTCCAGCATGACATAGAGTGCCGGTTCAGTACGGGAAAGCTCATCGAGAAGTGCCGGCCATTCTTCCATCGGCTGACCAGTGGCAACGGCGGCAGATGCTGCCATTTTATCCGGTTGAACCAGCTTTTCGGATGGCACCGGCTTTTCCTGCTGTGCCGGAGAAACCGTGGAAACGGGTGCGGCAGTTTGTTGTGCCTTAACAGGAGGCTGTACCGCGGCAAGCTGTTCTGTGCAGCACAAACGGATCAGTGTCATTTCCAGCTCCACCCGCTTGTCGCCGGTGCGGGAAAGTGCGTCCAGGCAGCGCTGCAAAATCGAAAGGATCTCCAAAATTCGGGAAAGCGGCAGACTTTTGGCCAGCGCCTTGTATTGCTCCAACTCATCGGGCAGACAGACCACCATATTGCTGGGATCCGCCACCGATTTACAGAGCATCGCGTTCCGGAAATGCCCAATCAGTTCCTCTACCAACCGTTCGATTCCCTTGGCACTGTCGTAAAGCTCATCTACCAGCGCGATCGCAGCTGCGGTATCCTGCCGGACAATGGCGTCGGACAGGCGGAACAGATGCTCCGAACCGGCGATACCGGCTGTGTCCGCCACCACCTGAAGATCGATTTCCCTGGAAAAGGAAGCACACCGGTCGAGCAGCGAAAGGGCGTCCCGCATCCCACCGTCGGAAAGACGTGCAATCAGAGCGGCCGCATCGGAATTCAGCGTAAAGCCCTCGGCTTTTGCGATCTCCATCATTCTTGCCGCGCTGTCCACCGGACGGATCCGCCGGAAATCAAACTGCTGGCAGCGGGAAACGATGGTCTGTGGCACCTTGTGGACTTCGGTTGTCGCCAGAATAAACAGCACATGGGCGGGCGGCTCTTCCATAATTTTCAGCAGCGCGTTAAAAGCACTCTGGCTGAGCATATGAACCTCGTCAATGATGTACACCCGGTATTTCGCAATCGCGGGGGCGTAATTTGCCTCGTCGCGCAAGACACGGACATCCTCCACACTATTGTTGCTGGCGGCGTCCATCTCCACCACATCGAGGATGGAACCGTCTTCAATTCCGCGGCAGATCTCACATTCCAAACAGGGATTTCCGTCCACCGGGTGCAAACAGTTGACCGCTTTGGCAAGAATTTTGGAGCAGGTAGTTTTCCCGGTTCCGCGGGAGCCGGTGAACAGATAAGCATGCGCAGTGCGTCCCAATTTCACTTGGTTTTGTAGGGTGACAGTGATATGCTCTTGGGAAATCACATCCGAAAAAACCTTTGGACGCCACTTCCGATACAATGCCAGATACAACCTGCACCCCTCCATTCCCGGCAAGTAAACAAAACCGTGCAATCGGACATACGAAGAAGAAGGCTTGACTGCATCACATGAACGCATCCGCTTAATGCTGCTCGGTTCCCCGCCTGACATGGTTCACGGTGTTTCATCGCGCAGGACCCGCTCCTCCGTATGTCGGATTGCACGCTCTCGTTTACAAGATTTAATTTTCAACCGGATTTTTGACCGGTACTTTTGATATTATACTATATTTTGAAAAAAAACGCAAGACCTTTTACAAATTTCCTATAGTAAATACGCCAAACTGAGTTCCCTGGTCATTCAGCCGGAAAGCCCAATCAGCATCCGGAGCCGCAATCCCGCCGATACTCGACACCGGGATATGCGCCGGATCGCTATTATCCACTGTCGCAATGTAAACACAATCTGCCGCTGCTTTGAGCAGGACGTTGGCCTCATGATACTGTTTAGTTACAACCTGGGAAATACGGCTCTTATTTCTACCGCCGTTAACGGCATGGAAAATCACTTGGGCACCCATAGCTGCAAGCTGGTGAGAAAGATGAATATCTGGCTGCGGTGTACAGCCTGGATTTGCCCACATGTCGTTGCAAATAAGCCCACCAACTGTGATTCCCATAAAATCAAAAACGCGAAGCGGTTGTGTATGGTAATGATTGATCTCTCCCTGAGGTGTATCCGTCATGGTACCGCAGAGCAGCGTTTTGGTATGACAGCCCAGGTATTGCCCGTCCGGCAGATAAAACCGCAGCTCATTGTAGCAAAAGCCATCCGCTTCCCATTTACAGGTGCCGAGGGCCAGCCCCACCCCGGCCTGCGCCGCAATTTGTTCCGTTTCCCGCAGCGCTTGTTCCAATGCTTTGCTGTCAAATTCGTGCGTATAACCAGATAAAGAGCCTTCTGGCGTCAGCAGGATATCGGCACCGTTTTCCTTGGCAAATGCAATCCCTTGGGATATCGCATTAAAATTTTCCGCAATATTCTTTACAACCGGGATCTGTGCAAGTGCAACTGTCAGCTTTCTCATCAGAATTCCCCCATTCAGGAAATATAAAACATCCGTAACAGCACCGGCACCGCAGCGCTGGTAAGCACACCATTGATGACCGAATAGACAACCATTTCCGCACTGGAATGCCGCATTAAGATCGGAAGAGTAGTATCTTCACTGGTTGCACCGGCCAACGCAATCGCCGCATATGGATTCAGATACCGAACCGCCAGCGGAATCGTGAGGAAGGAAATCAGTTCCCGCAGCAGATTGCTCAGAAAAGCCAGAGCACCAACTTCCGCACCATAAAAATCGCTGAGCATAACCCCCGAAAGGCTATACCAACCCATACCAGCACCAACACTCAGGGTAGGAAGAAAACCGAAAGGAGCCAAAACCCCGCAGAGCGCGCTGCCCAACAGCGAACCAAGGATCACTCCCACAGGTACCATCCAAACCCGCAGATCCATTCGCCGAAGCTTTTGAAAAAGCTCCCGGTTGGTTCCAACACTGATCCCAACCGAAAACATCAGCAGCATTAGTACCCATTCGGATTTTTCGCTGATAAATCCAGCTGTTTCTTCCGAAAAAAACACCTGTCCGCAGGCAACTCCCAAAAGCAGCGCAAGGATGACAAAAATAGCCATCAGGACTCCTCCTTTTTCTCTTTCCGCTTCTCCCAAAACCGGGTTAACAGAAAGACAAGCGCCGCCGAGCAGCCCATTGGCAGCACCGCCAGCAACAAGCTCCAAAATCCAAGGCTTGCGAGCTCCTCCCAAAAATTCTTCCGCATTCCAAGCACAACACCCATACAAAAGACGAGCACAACCGTACAGCCAAGCTGGATCCAAGTGTTCAGCCGGCAAAGCTTTTTCGGGAGCCAAAAATATCCCACGAAAACGCCGGCAGCCATAATCAGCAAAATCAGCATAACTGCTTCCCCATTCGCTTGTATTTTCACAAAATAAAAACCGGCCATCCTTCCGGACTGCCGGCAATTCTGTTCAAAATCAGCCCCACAAGGCAACTGGCAAAAGGAATGATGTTTGATTTTCCGCTCTTTCCCGTACAATCCACCGCCTGTCCCCAACATTTACAGGCTTTGCATTACACCGGATCAAACCAAAAACCTTCGACCTTTCCCCTGCCAATCGCTCAGGGAGTCTGCAAAAGTCGTTCCATCGAACTGGTTCACCAGCTCAGTGCGGCGATTCCCTGTTACAGAAAACAGCCATCTCATTCGCGAACAGCCTTCTGCGGACTGTGTATACTAATAATATACCACGATTTTCCGTTTTTGTAAAGCAATATTTTTAAAAACTGCTATTTTCGGCAAATTCTGACATCCAATTCTGCCGTTCTACACAAAAGTGCTTATTCTTCCGGCAAAGAGATCTCAAGCTGTTCGGTAATAGCGGCCAGTTTGGATTCCAACGTATCGATTTGCTCCTGCATAGCCGCGAATTTCTCGTCTTCTGCGGCCTGTATGGAATTTCCCGCTGACAAATAAAGGAAGAATACAAGCGCTGCCGCAGCACAAAATAGAATCAACCCACCAGTTACCGGATTCAGCCAGCCTTTTGGCTCGGGTGCTTTCATCAATGCCGAGAACCCGGTTCTCGCAAGCGCTTTATGCAGCGCTACACTCAGCGGTAATGCAATAACCACCGCCGCCAGCGCATTGATGGAAGATGTGGCAATCTTTGGAACAATGGCGACAGCAGCTGTCTGCATGTCATTGCCCAACAGCAACAAGGTAACAAAGGATTTGAACAAGTATAAAACAATGTAAGAAAGCTGCCCGGCAACCGCTGCACCCAAAAGGATCGCAGTCCGCCCTTTTTTCTCATACTGAAAAGCGCGCCGTGCAATCAGGCCCGCTAAAAAGCCCATCACGAATTTGGAAAAGAAGGTGTAGGGTGCTGAAACAATATACACCGGATCCAAAAGATCGAATAATCCTGCTCCAATTCCGGAAGCAAGCCCTCCTGTCATCGGCCCGAACAGCATCCCGGCCAACAGACACATGGAATTTCCCAAATGCACCCGGGTTACATCCCCCAGTGCAACCGGAATTTTAATCTGCATGTAATTCCCCGCAAATACCAGTGCGGCCATCATCCCAACCGTTACCAATGTCATTAGCCGTTTGCGCTGTACTCCCATCTGTTCCATAAAAATCCTTCTCTCCTATTGGTATGCGCAGAACAGCCGGAACTCAAAGTAACCGGTAACGGTCCAGCGTCTGGGTGGAGGAAAGCCAGCCCAGGCAGGATTCCAGCATAACACCGTAGCGGGTATCGCTGCCATAGCTGAAGGTGGTCCGGATGGCGATCTCCAAAAAGCGGGTTGCCCGTTCAATCGCCATTGGAAGGCTGTCGCCATTCAGCAGCGCCCCAACCATCACGCTCGCAAAAATATCCCCGGTCCCGGGATAGGAAGCTGGCACATAGCTGCAATCCACCCGCCAGTAATCTCCGCGATCCCTGTCATAGCCGAGATTGGCAATCACACCATCCGCCAGCTCCACACCGGTCAATGTCACATACCGGGGGCCAAGTTCACTCAGTCTTGCCAGGATACTCTTAACCTCAAACTGCCGCAGCGGCGCCGAAGGATACGGCATACCAAGCAGGATACAGGCTTCCGTAAGATTGGGAGTAATCAAATCGGCGACTGCCGCCAGTTCCCCCATTCGCCGGCACATTTCTGGAGTATAGGTGCGATACGGATGGCCATGATCCCCCATCACCGGATCCACTACCGCAAGCGCATCCGGCCAGGCGGCGTAATACTCCAGACAATGGTCGATCTGTTCCAATGAACCCAAAAAGCCGCTGTAAATACATTCAAAATCCAGCTGAAGGTTTTTGTAATGTTCCAGTGTAGGCGCCAGATAATCGGTTAAATCCCGGAAAACCACATCACCAAGTCCACCAGTATGGGTGGAAAGGACAGCTGTCACAACTGGGCAAACCTGTACTTTCATGGCGGATAAGGTAGGGAGGATAACCGAAAGAGAACATCGTCCGAATCCGGAAAGATCGTGAATCGCGGCAACCCGCGGTGGTCTTTGCAGCATATTGCTCACATTCCTTTTCTGGAATTTCCAGCATCTGCGTTGTTCTTATTGTACGCGCTTTTTCGCAGAAATGCAAAAACAGGAAAAAGTCGGACAGGCAGCCACAATTTGCTGGTTTTTTCAAAAAATATCATATCACATACAGCGTCGTTTGGCAATTCTTCCGGAAAAAATTCGCATGATATTTGCCTTGTTTATACACCATTTGGATGATTTTACAAAATCCAAGGAAATATTTCCCGCTGTTTATGCAACTGGCAGAATTCCCCTTGACTATTCCGACAACAGCAGGAGAAAATAAGAGGGCGGGAATTTCTCCCGCTGCCTGAAAATCCGAATTCGGAGAAAGGAGCGATTGGATGAACAAATCCGTTCAAACCGTTATGAAAACCGCCGCAATCGGCGCAGTTCTCGGCACTGCCGCAGGCGCTGCCATGAGCGCGGGACAGCATAAAACCGGACAGATGAAGAAAAAAGCCGCCAAAGCCATGAAAACGGTTGGCCACACCTTTGACACTATTTCCCGGATGATGTAAAATAACCCCCCTCAAAAAAGAGGGGGGTTATTTTTAAACATAGTTTTTACTGGTCTTTGCGTTTTTTGAAAGTGATCACTGCAATAGCAGCTGCACCAGCCAGCAAGGCCAGGCTGCCTGCTACCTTAACACCAGTCTGAGGCGCACTGTCAATCAGCGGAACATCGTCTTCGCCAATCTCTTCATCCGAACCAGTACTGTCAGGAGAACCTACCAGAACCGCTTCTTCGGTTTCACCAACATCTTCACCGCCAGGTCCGGGAGAGAGGGGAGTATCATCGTCATCGATTTCCTCATCATTACCGTCATCAGGATCGGAGAAGTCAGGAAGTTCAGGCGGATCAGTGGGATCTACAGGCACTTCGACTTTAGATACATAGTACACCAATGTTACAGGCGCATCTTTCAGATAGGTGTACATATAGTCGTAGTTATCCGAATAACTGGTAAAGTATACGTCGCCTTTGTACACTTCGATTTTATCGATGGTATATCCGGCAGTGATTGCCTGGGCAATCAGCCGCTCCGATTCTGTAGTAAACTCTTCGGTTACCACTGTCTTGCCTTCCGCAAAGGTTACCTCTGCAGCAGTACCGTCCGCAAATTTATGGGTGACTGTGTATTTTACAACAGGTTCTTCCACCTCGGAAACATAATACACCAATGTTACAGGAGCATCACTCACATTTGTACCCATATAGTCATAATTACCAGTATAGGTCGTAAAGAGCACTTCGCCTTTGTAAACTTCGATTTTATCGATTGTATAACCAGCAGTAATGCTCTGCGGAGGAATAACAACATAATCTTCAGTATAGCCCGCAGTAACAATAGTATTGTTATCTGCAAAAGTAACATCAGCAGGAGTTCCATCCGCAAAACGATGTGTTACCACATATGCAGTAGTTTCGGACTTTTCCCAAACCGCATACAGATCGAGTGCTGTTTCAATGGGAGAAGTATTAGCTCCACTTGTATAAGCTACTTCACCATCAGCAGTGGTTGCCCAACCACGGAAAATATAACCCTCATTCGTGGGAAGTTGTGTTTCCGCATAGGACAATACTGTATGCACTTCTCCAATATTGTTCAGCTGGCTCTGCACCTGATCTTGATCAAAATTGGAATGGTAAGTTACGGTAGTAGTCGTAACCTCTTCTTCCTCTTTTTCCCAAACTGCATAGAAGTCCATGCCGCTCATCACAGTTTCAATTACAGAGCTTCCTGTATATACTACAGTTCCGTTGGAAGAAGTAGCCCATCCTTTGAATTCGTAACCTGTTCTTGTAGGAAGACCTGTTTCCGCATAATCCAAAACATCATAGGAATCGCCGGTTGTTGCTTCCTTATCGACGGTTGCAACGGTTGCTTCGTCGTAATTGGAATGATATTTGATTACAACCTTTTCATCCGCTACATAACAGTCTACATGAATATCCGCTTTGACACCATTATCATCATAGCCGTATACATTACCTTGCGCATCTTGCAGCTTGATTACATACGGTACTAATTCACCATTGACGCCAAATTCATCTTTGTATGCATCTCCAACACCGGAAACATCGACATACTGAGAAAGGTCGCTTCCCACAATCTGGTCACCAATCGTCAGCTTTCCATCCGATCCTGCCAGTGCTTCCCAACCTTCTGTTGTCAAGGTTGCTCCCGAAAGGCCGGTCGCATAAGTGAGGCTTCCGGTTTCAGCGGAAGGATAATAGTTCTGATACCCCTGGTCACTGCCATCCGCGGGATATTCCAGTTCAGGATCCAAAACATAAGTTTTCACAGCCTGATCGGTCAAGCCTGAACCTGTTTCACGAACAACTACTTTAAATGTTACTGGTTCACTGCATACTTCCCAATATCCACACCAGAAGTTATAATCGAGAGAAACGTTAACACTTTTCGCACTCAACATTACATAACCGCTGGGCACATAATCTTCAGGGTTACGTAAACTCATTTGTACATTGCCAAAAAACCAATCAATAGAACCAATCTGAATATCGTCAGAGGAAATATTTGCGTTATTTACAGGAGTTCCAGCTTCAGTTACAACATTAACCTCTGCACAAAAACTGGCAATATTGCTGCTCTTGTCCGGTTTATCATTGGGTTTATTGTGACCGCCTTTTTCTCCGTCCTTGGTAAAATTAGTAACTGTAATATCGTTTTCTCCAACAGCAAACGCTGTCATCCCTGTCCAGGGAGCGACTGCGGACACTGCCATCACGGCAGAAAGTGCCAATCCAAGCAGTTTTTTAGCTTTCATTTCAAACGCCTCCGTTTTCCATATTTACTCCGTTTGGAGCTTACACGTTCATTATAGCAATGTACAGTCACATGCCGGTCACAAAATAATCATTTTTTCGGAAATGTTTTGCAAATATAAAAAAGCCCGTATGCTGTATCTACCAGCATACGGGGAAAACATTGGAGGCCTTTCGGCCGCAGATCAGGGAAAGGAGCTGCTGATCTTATCCTAACATATTGAGTTCAAAAATTTAGTCGAATGGTGTCTGTCCGGAAAGTTCCCGTAAAATTTTTACTGCAGCAGCCGCTTCCCGCTCAAAATCTGCCGTACCGCCCTCGATACTCACACCACCGGAATAACCCACTGATTTCAGTGCGGAAAACAGCACGGATTGTTCTGCCCTATCTGTTTCGCCCGGGAACCCCCTGCTCAGAATAGTCGCCGTATGAGCGTGTACTAGCACAGGTGCCGCAGATATTAAATCCAAAGGATTTTCACCATTTCGGGAAAAATGATAGAAATCAACAAGCAACCGCACATTCTCCCTTCCGGTATCCTGTACCAACTGGTATCCTTCCATAACGGTGTTCAGTATGTTGCATTCTGATCTGCAGAGCGGCTCCACCGCAACTGTTATTCCATATTCTGCCGCATATACGGAAGCTAGGCGCAGAAAACCAATTAGCTGCATTCTTGCGGTTTCCGCAGGATATCCTGCGGGAATCCGTCGTGCACTGCCGCTTCCAAAAACAATCATTTTTGTTTCAAATTCAGCTGCCGCGGGAAATGCGCGGTCGAGATATTGCTTGACAGCACCCGGATCCGCCTCCGATCCCACAACCTTGATATTTCCTGGCAAAAAGCAGTTCATCGCCCGGCAAACAAGCCCACACTGCTTTGTAAATGCCGCAGCGTTTTTTCGTTCTTCTGCAGAAAGCGCTGTTGCTGCCTGTACATTATACTCTACATAATCAAAACCAGACTCTCCCAGTAAAGCAACTCTTTTTTCCGCATCCAATTCAGTTGGAAGAGCAGTACAGCATCCGATTTGCATCATATTCTTCTCCCCTTTTACGCAGCATATATGCCTTTGTCTTTATCAGGACCTAAGATGAGCGAACCATTTACCTCATAATACCACAGTAAGAAAAAAAGTCAATTGACAGCAACAAAATTATCACAATTCGGTTCATCCCAAACAATGAAGGAAGCCTTCTTATAAAATTCCGCCGCCAAGCACAATTTTCTGCGCTTTTCATCCGCAATGCCACACGATACTTCCCATATACATTGCTTGTACAAAGATTACTTGCATATATTAATTTGGCTTATTTTTTTATTACAACCTGATTTGATGCCAAAAAAACTGTCCTTTTTCACTGTCAAATAAATAAGAAACTTTCAACTGATTTTTCGCAAACATCTCTCGGATATGATGTGTAATTCGGATTTATTATACATTTTTGCAAGTATTTAATTAACCTTATTGCAAAACTTACAAATAACTACCCGGAAGATTCTTCTCGTTTCGTTTTTGCCCAATTTGAAACATCAATATCAACAAAAAAGCAAAGAGGGAAGCTTTCCACTCTTTGCTTTTTACGCAAACAATTTTACCAAAAAGAATTATTTATATGATTCCCTTTATGAAGCAATATTAGTCGCGATCACAATCGTATTCCATAATAGATCCGGATACCGCATCAATCGTGTATTCGTACTCGATTCCATTGTTTAAAAATTCAACCTCATATACGGTGTGTCCATCGTCCCTTTCAAACTTCGCTTTTTTAAAGGTCACAGATTCCACAGATAGGCCGGCATGAGAAACGGCAATCGATTTTGCCTGCTCCACACCAATATAGTTTCCGGTATCACCAGAATTGCTTGTATTATTCCCCTGAGTATCCTGATTGACACGAAAAGCTTCCACATCGCGCTTTGTAATTTTTCCGGTTTCGGCACTGACTTCATAATCATACTCATGAGTTGAGGTATAAAATTCAATATCATACACCTTGCGGCCATCGTCATAATCCAATGCTGATTTAGTAAATGTTGCGTCCGAAGCCTTTACTCCTGCGTCCGACAAAGCAGTATTCTTAGCTGTTTCCAACGTCACATCTGTCCCACTCGCATTTTGTGTCGATTGGCTTTGGTTATTCTGTCCAGAAACGGAAGTGTTCCCCTGCTGGTTACTTTGAGACTGTGAAGGAGCCGTTTGTTCTGGAGTAGCAGAGGGCTTCACCGCTTGTACCGGCAGAGTCTCTTTATTCTTACTAAATATCGCTCCGGTATTGGCGTCAATTTCATATTCATACTCATAGCTGGCGGTATAAAATTCAATATCATATACCTTGCGGCCATCGTCGTAATCCAGCGCCGATTTGGTAAATGTTGCGTCCGAAGCCTTTACCCCCGCATCGGATAACGCGGTATTTTTGGCTGATTCCAATGTAACACTGCTTTGTGCCTGTGTTCCGGTTGAGTTCTGGGCTGTTTGCTGTTCTGATTTTGTATTAGTGGTTGACTCCTGCTGAGAAGATGTCATTGTTTGATCGCGGCTTGACTGATCCAGCACCTGTGTTTCCTTACTCTTGCTGAATACTGCACCCGTACTGGCGTTAATCTCATATTCGTATTCGGTATCTTTTGTGTAGAAAGAAATGTCATATACTGTAAGAGTCTGATCCTTATCCAATTTTTCTTCTGTAAATACGGCATCTTGCGAAGATACTCCCGCATCGGTCAAAGCGATTTTTTTGGCATCTTCTAACGTAATCTTCGCGTTCAACACCGTCTTTCCACCGGTAGGGTTATTAATTTCCAATTCTTTCTTCAGAATCTCACCATTGCTGGCTTTTACCAAATACGTATATTCGGTATCATTTGCGTAGAATTCCACTTCATAGACAAATTGTCCCTGTTCAAAGTCAAATTCTGTTTTTGCCACTTTTGCAGTTACCGGATCAACACCAGCATCTGCAAATGCAAAGTTTTGCGCTTTCTCATTGCCGATCGCATTATTTTCAGCAATCGCACTTGCCGCATATGCGGTTCCCGTGAAAATTCCTGCCAGCAACAGAACGGCACAAATGGATGAAACGGTTGCCTTCCAAGGGGTTCCAAATAATTTCTTTATCTTGTTCATATAACCTACTCCTTTATTTAAATGGATTATGAGGTTATTATATAAGACAAAGATTAAAAAAAGATTAGTTGGAAAATTGTTCGGAAGAAATTTTCTTCAGTGTAAGTTCAAATACACTTCCTTCTCCCAACGTACTTTTTACCCCAATCTTTCCATTATGAAATTCCGCGATTTCCTTTACCATAGACAGCCCCAATCCACTTCCCGTTTCTGAATGGGAACTATCCACCTGATAAAATCGATGAAATATTTTTTCTAGATTTTCCTCCGCTATGCCAACCCCATCATCAGCGACACGCAGGCAAACGTGATCTTCCGCTTCTTTCAAAATCACCTTAATTTTACCATTTTCTTTTCCATAGCGATACGAATTGCTGATCAGGTTCGTTAACAAGCGAGAAAGCAGCTCCGGATTCCCGTAAACAAACACCTCCGGTTGAATTTCATATTGGAGCGTGATATTTTTTTCCTGTATCATGGCCATATCCGCGCAGATAGATTCTGCCAACTGGGAGAAATTTATTTTTTGCTTTTGATAATGATCCGCTCGCAGCTCCAATCTCATAAACACGAGCATATCATTGATCAATTTTGACATTCGCCGCCCTTGCCGTTGAATTACCGAAAGCGAATCAATATATTCCTCCGTATCACATGGATGTTCCAGGGAATACTCACATTGGGCCATAATGACAGCCATCGGCGTCCGCAGTTCATGGGAAGCGTCCGAAGTAAATTGTCGCTCCTTTTCAAAGGAAGTATCTAATCGGCTAAACATCTCGTTAAAGGTATCGGCCAACTGATGAAGCTCATCGGTTCCTTCCCCAATATCAATCCGTTTTTTTAAGTCATCGCCTTGACTGATTTGAGAGGCGATTTCCGTCATTTGATGAATGGGCCTTAACATCCTTCCGGCAATGAAATATCCTCCTATGATAGCCAATAAAACTAAAGCAGGAAGCAAAATCAAAGATACCGTATAGATGCTCTGCATCTGTATTTCTCCCTGCTTTTCGGACACAACACCGCGCAGCCACAAACTGTCTAATCCCTCTGCGGTCAGTTGGCAGTCGAAAATATAATAAAGGGTATTCTTCACTTTAATTTTTTGAATCTGCCGGTCCAGAAAGTCCATATCGGAGGATTCATAGGCTATGGGGTTTTCTCCATATAAAAAAACTTTATCCGACCGATATAGGGATGTATAGACCTCATTTACTTCGTCTAAAAAATCATCGTCAATTTCCAAGTAACCATTCTCATATTCCATATAGTGATCCACATCGGATTCCTGGTTCAAATCGTCAAGGCTTGCATAGTACTCTACTTCATCTACATTATTCTCCACAGTTTCAATCAGGACATCCCGAATACCTTTCTGAATCACGCTATTGCTGGCAGCCAGCACAATCACATATGCTAATCCGACAATGACGACCAACGCTGCTGAAAACCACAGCGTAATTTTAACCCGTATGGACACTTTTCTCATTCCTGTGTATCCTCTCGTATCACATAACCTCTTCCACGTACAGTGTGAATCAGTTTTTTCTCATGTCCCTCATCAATTTTCTTTCTCAGATAGCGGATATAAACATCCACGACATTAGTTCCGCCCTCATAATCGAAATTCCAAATATGGTCTTCAATTTTTTCTCTGGATAGAATACGCCCCTTATTCATCATCAAATATTCCAACAAGGCGTATTCCTTGGCAGAAAGGACGATTTCCTTACCGGCACGCTTCACAATATGCGAATTACAATCCAGCTCCAGATCATCGACTGTAATGACGTTTTCCGTATTTCCAAAAGCCGTCCTGGTCATGGCTCGAATTCTAGCGGACAATTCCTGCATGGAAAACGGCTTGACCAGATAATCATTGGCGCCGCTGTCTAACCCCTTTACCCGGTCCGAAATGGAGTCTTTTGCAGTAAGAAACAGCACCGGCGTATTTTTCCCCTGCTTTCGCAAAGAACGCAAAACCTCATACCCATCGGCTTTTGGCATCATGATGTCCAGCACAATCGCATCATATTCGGTATAGGACAATATATCGATTGCCTCTTCTCCATCGTAACAACTGTCTACGCTATATCCCTCAGCAGAAAGGTGTTTCCCAATAATATGATTCAAATCTTTTTCATCTTCTACAATTAACACTCGCATACTTTTTCAATTCTTCCTTTTACCGCTATTGTTCATAATTTTAAATGATTGCTGCCGGTTGTAGATTTGAAATCATTACCAGCCATAAATTCGCCTTTAATTCTCTTCTGTTTACAACTCATACAAATATAGAATAACACAATTTTTAAGACATTAAAAGTAGATTTCCGCACATTTTTCTAAAACAAAACGAATACATCCTTGGCAGGTTGCCGGGGCTGTATTGTTCTTGAGACACATTTCTGATAGCAAATAATACAATCGTTCATGAACTGTAAACCAAAATTTATAATACCGTGTAGTACTGTGCTTGTGCGTGCCACAATTCGTAATATTTTCCCTTTTCATCGGAAACCAATTGTTCATGACTGCCTTTCTGCACAATCTGTCCCTGGTCAAACACCGCAATCGTATCGCAGAACCGGCAGGAAGAAAGCCGGTGGCTGATATAGATGGCTGTTTTTTCTCCCACAATTTCATCAAATTTAGAATAAACCTCGTATTCCGCAATCGGGTCCAGCGCGGCAGTGGGTTCATCCAGAATAATGAACGGTGCATTTTTATACAGTGCCCTGGCGAGCGCAATTTTCTGCGCTTCTCCGCCGGAAATCTCCACCCCGTTTTTCTCAAAATCCTTATATAAGCAGGTGTCCAGTCCCTCTGGCATATCTTGAAGCCGATCTCCGAAACCGGCTTTCGCCAGGCAGGATGTCACCCGTTCCGGATCATATGCAACACCTGCGGCAACATTCTGACCAAGTCCAAAGGAAAGCAGTTTGAAATCCTGAAACACAACCGAAAAGATCGACAAATATTCGTCATAATCGTATTTCCGGATATCCACGCCATTCAATAGGATTTCTCCTTCAGTTGGATCGTATAAACGGCACAACAGCTTGATAAAGGTCGTTTTCCCCGAACCGTTCCTGCCGACAATCGCCAGTTTTTCTCCAATTTTGAATCGAAAATTTACATGCCGCAGTACATATTGATCGGTATTGGGATACCGGAAACTCACATTCCGGAATTCCACAAAATACTCATTGTCATCCCGTTTTTCCACGGTCAATGTACCTTGGTACATGTGGTTGGGAATGTCCAGATAGGAAAAGTATCGTTTCAGATACTGATGGTTATCCAATGCCATCTGCACCGTTTTTACCATATCGGTAATGGCACCGATCAAAAGCATGATACAGGAAACATATTTTGCAACAGCCCCCACTGTGATACTGCCATCCAAAGCTGCAAAAATCAATATCGCATAAATTCCAAATTCAAATGCATATAACAATATCGAACTGGGAATAGACCAGAGCGCCTGTTTGTAGGAATTCTGAATTGCCAGATTATAGTAATCTGCATCCAATTTCAAAGATTCGTCTGCAAGATGATCCTTCATTCCATACATGCGGATATCTTTTCCAGCATTGTAATTCTCAATATAATCGGAAAACTGTTGGGAGAAAACATTCATATTTGCGCTGATGTCCCAGAAATGGTGATCCAGCTCGTTAATTTTAGAAGTGGAGAACATGGAAACAACAAGTGTTACAAGCAAGCCGGCAAGCATGAGCAGCTTCATATAAACAGGAACGGAAGGCAACCCAAAAAATGAAGCGGTTAATCCAATCGAAGCTACAATTTTTGTAAGATTTCCAATCCCGTGTTTCAATGTATGATATAAATAATAACAGTTAAATCCCGTTTGCGATTCTTTCTGGATACGATAGCGCAGCCTGGTAACCTCCGAATCTTCTATCGATTCGTATGCCATCTTCATGGCTTTTTCGGAAAACATCCAAAGCTCATTCCGATACATGCTGTATGAAGCCGTATTTTTTGCCGCAGAAATATAGGTATTGATAAAATTTATCAGAAATACAAGTCCAACCGTAAGCACTACGTACAGAATCATTGTGGATAGCCGGTCATGCTGATACAGCGCATCGATCACTTTAGCGGAAAAGTAAATCGGAATATAGCCGATAACAGCTGACAAAAAAGCATTGAGTATCACACAAATGGCGTATTTCCGATCAAGCTGAAAACTGAATCGAATTGCTCTTTTGGAAATTTGCAAATGTTCTTTCCAGGTCATAATTCCAAACCTCCTTTTCCGTCTTTCTGGTACCAACAGCTCTGTATCTCAAACAGCTGCCAATACTTGCCTCCCTTTCTGATCAGCTGTTCATGTGTACCTTCTTCTGCAATCGAGCCATTTTCCAGCAAAAGAATTCGGTCACAAAAGGAAGTGGAAGCCAGTCGATGTGAAATAAACAGAGAGGTTTTGTTTTTTGTCATCTGATGATATTCTGTATAAATCTGGCTTTCCGCAATCGGGTCCAAAGCAGCAGTCGGCTCATCTAAAACCAGCAGCGGTGCATCTTTATAAAGAGCCCGTGCCATCATCAGTTTTTGCACTTCACCGCCCGAAAGTTCGATGCCATCCGGATTCACATGTTTGTTCAATTTTGTATGGATGCCATTGGGCAGCGAATCCAGTTTCGATCCGAGTCCCGCTCTTCGCATACATGCTTCTGCTTTGGAAAGATCTGTGTTGTCCGCAGATTGTCCGGAAACCGTTTCGGCAAGGGAAAAGAACGCTGTCTTCACATCCTGAAAAACGGGGGAGATCAGCCGGTAGTAGTCATCTTTACGGAATTGGGATAAGGGAATCCCGTTGATCCGGATTTCTCCGGATGTGGGCTTATAAAGTCCGCAGAGCAGCTTGACAATGGTTGTTTTTCCGGCGCCGTTTAACCCGACCAAAGCTACTTTTTCTCCTTTATGAAGGGTAAAAGAAAGATTGTGAATCGTATCCTCCTCCGCACCGTCATAACGAAAACAAACCTTGTCAAAAAGAATCTCCGGTGCTTCGGAAAGGGCATCCTCAATCTGAGCAGTACCTTCCCCCTCTTCATCCGGGTAATCAACGAATTCCCGGTAGTCGCAGATTTGTAGGCTGCTGGCGTGTATTTTGTTCCAGCAATCAATGATCCCGCCTACCCATGTAGCAAAAGAAGAAACAGCGGCGAAATATAAAACAAACTGATCCACAGTTAGCTCATTTCTCAACACCATTGAAATCAGAAGTGCATAGGCACCTCCATCGCGAATCAGAATCACCAGCAGGTCGGCAATGCGGGATAAAAAGTTTCGGGTTGCGGTTTTCTTCTCCCAATTTCCACATTGGGATGACAAATCCCGATAACATTCCGTAATCCAGGAAGCTAAACTGTACACACGAATATCCTTTGCTGTGGAAAAATCATCCGACAATGTTGTGGTATACCATAATTTCTGGTTTAGTTCTGCAATCACATCCCGATGGGAATATTCCCATTTGTTGTATGCATGGACGCAAAGAAGATTGATCACCGGCGCAATCGTCAAAAGAAGGACCAGCCAGGGACTGACAAAAGAAAGGACTGTCCCAAACAAAAAGTATCCCAATATATTTTGCACAATACCAAAGCCATTGCGAACCATATCTACCAGTGGCAGACTTCCGTCCCACATTTGTGTGGCAATTTCCGCACGGTTTCCAAGGTCATGAATTTCTTTCCGCTCATATAGCTGGTAAAACATCCCCAGCTTTTTCCTGGTAACCAGATTCGCCATTTTGTACCGATACACGCTGAGCTTTGATGATTTGACAAATTCGAGCGCATTTTTCATCAAATTGCCAAGCAGAATGACTGCCATTACAATACCCACCGACAATAGCGCATGAGAAAGGGGTTGCTCCGTTATAATTTCGGATACGACAAGGGAAGGCAGGTAAATGTTCATATACTGCAGGAGAACCTGTATTGGAACCATCATTAGCAGCAGAACAAACGCCGTCGGGCTGTACCGAACCAGATTTCTAACAGACCAGATGGCATTGGAAAAAGATGAATGAATTGGTTTTTTCTTTTTTGACGACATAGTATCCACTCCTTTCTTTTCCATCATAGCACAGTAGCTGCTTTTAAACAAAATTCGTGCACCAACTGCATCAGCCAGTACACGAATTGCATTTATTCCATAGCAGGAACTAAAAACTCCGAGGTAAACGCCCCGTTTTCACTGTTATATTTACACCATCCGCCGTGTTCTTCTAGAATTGCTTCGGCACGCCGCAGCCCGAACCCATGCAGACCATCTTTGCTGGAAGAAAACAGTCCGTCTGTTTTCTTCTTCTTTTCTCCCGCGGAATTCAGCATAGAAAAATACAGCATTTTCCCTTTCATGGACATATAAATCCGGATAAAGCGTTCTCCCGCAGCGGTTCGGCATCCTTCAATGGCATTGTCCAGCAGATTCCCCACCAAGATACTGAGTTCCAGATCAGTGATGGTCAGATGATCCGGAACAACCGCTTTGATCGTAACTGCAATATTTTCTGCTTTTGCCTGGGCGATTTTAGCGGACAAAATGGCGTCCAGTGAAATGTTGCCGGTTTTCAAAAGGGTGTCCACATTCATCAGCTCGTGATCCAGCTGTTCAATATACGCAAGTGCCCGCTCCGTTTCACCGGCTTCCAGCTGCCCTTTGAGTGTTTGCAGATGGTGATGGAAATCATGCTTGTATCCCCGCATTTCGGTGTGAATACTCCGCACTTCGTCCAGATGCCGCTTGGACTGTTCTGTTTGATATTCCACCAATTTTAAGTAGGTTTTCTTTCTCATAAGGTTCCTCAATTCCGTGCGATAAATGCCCGATTGATGTCATCATATTTTCCTCTTGCCAGAGGAATCTCATCGCCGCAGTCCAACCAAACCGCAGAACGCGAAATTCTTCGGATATGCTTCAATGACACCAGATAGGACCGATGAGTTCGGTAAAAATCACTGCTGAGCTTTTCTTCCAGAGCAGAAAGATTTTCTTTCAGTTTGTATTCTGTGCTGAGCGTGTGGACGACAATATAATGTAAGAAGGACTCAATATACTGAATATCTGTTTCCAAAAGCTTCACCGTTTCCCCGTTGCAGCTGATGACAAGCGACGGAGGTTCCACGGATAATTTCTGTGCTGCTTTGGAAAGAACCTCCTTGAGTTTATCTTCCGCGATTGGCTTTACAAGATAGTGCAGTGCGTCCACTTCGTAACCTTCTCCGGATAATTCAAAATGGGATGTGGTGAAGATGATTTCTGCATGGTGATCTATGGTACGAATCTGTTTTGCCAACTGGATACCGGATATTTTTTTCATTTCCACATCCAGTAACAAAATATCGTAATCCTTTTTTTCTTCATATCGAAAGAGAAAACTTTCCGCTGATGGGAATGTTTCGACGTTTACGGAAACTTTTTGTTCCTGTGCCCAACTTTGTACAACGGATGTTAGATACTGAGCGTCTTCTATCACATCCTCACAAATCGCTATTTGATAGTTCATTTTTTCATCCTCTATATGATATGATACTTCCAGTATACGTGGTTTGTACAAAGAATGCAAGAACTCTATGAACGCAGGGTACTATCAGGTGACATATGGCTCTCGAAATCAGCACTCATACTAATGAAAAATGAAGAAAAATAAGACATAGCGGAATATTTCTGGTATAATAAGAAAGGAGAAATAATTAGATGCCGAGCAAAAGGGAGGAATAGTTATGAGAGCGCCGTTTCAGATTTTAGCAATACCATATCGAAGATTGAATGGTTTAACGGAATTCTGCGTATTTCATCGTGCGGATTTTGACCAATGGCAATTCATAGCTGGCGGTGGTGAGGATAATGAATCTCCGGTACAGGCAGCCAAGCGTGAAATATCGGAGGAAGCCGGAGTCGTAGTTGATCACATCATTGAATTGAAGTCAATGTGCTATATTCCGACGGATATTTTTCCAATGCGTTATTTATCTAACTGGCCTGAGGATACTTATGTTGTACCGGAATACACATTTGGTTTTGAATACGCAGATAAAATTAAATTATCCCATGAGCACACGGAATGTGAATGGCTTACTTATGAAGATGCCTATGCAAAGCTGAAATGGGATTCGAACAGGACGGCTTTATATGAGCTGAACTGTCGTTTGGAGGCAATGAAATAGGATTGTTTGTCCATGATTCATCTTTAACAGTGATTCGATATGGATGAAGCTCTCCGTAGTTTGCAGATATATAGGAGAAGAAGCTGTTTTGTATCCCGACATTGATAGGGACGCATACAATTTGAAGAATGTGCCATTTTTTGAAATTCATGAGAATAATCAGATAACACTCTTTAGATGATACAATATTAAATACGGATTATGGAATTGATTGGTATGCGTCGAGAAGCGCATTATGTGAAATGTTATCGAGGAAACAGCGCTTTGAATCATGAATGGTGCGATAAGTATCAGTATGCAATTCTAGAAGAAGAGTGGCTGGAGAAGGCGGAAAAAAATGAAAACGCCGAAAATGATTGTGTTTGATTATGACTATAAATTTATTCAGAGAAAGAGGCGGCTGTAATGCATTCGTTATCCGATACAGTGGAAGTAAAATCATGCGGTCAGGTTTATCCCCGAAAAGGAATGAATCAACGCACCCCATATGAGCATCAGAAAAAAGCAATGGAATGTCTGGATCAGATCAACCAGGAATCCGCATACAGCACATTGGTAGTGCTTCCCACCGGCGGCGGAAAAACCTACACCGCATCCTTGTGGCTGCTAAAAAACGCCCTGGATCAAGGCAAAAAAATTCTATGGATCGCACATCGTCAGATGCTTTTGGATCAGGCTGCTTCTTCTTTTCAGAATTTCGCCTATGCAGAAGTGCTTCCTCATATTTCTTCTTTCCGATTCCGTATCATATCCGGTTCTGCCAGCCATGACCGAACCAGTGATATTCAGCCAAGTGACAATCTGCTTATTGCCAGCAAGGACAGCATCGGGCGCAATCTGAAGCGTTTGGACCCCTGGCTGAAAGGCGAACAGGAACTTTATCTGATTGTCGATGAAGCACATCATTCCACAGCAAAAACATACCGGAAAGTCATCAATTATGTAAAAAGCAAGGTTCCCCATGTGAAGCTGATCGGTTTGACCGCTACGCCCTTCCGCACAGCGGAAGAAGAAAAAGGATTGCTGGCTAAAATATACTCCGATGGCATTCGCAATGGACAAGCGGTACATGGAGATGTAGGCATTACCTATCAAATCGGCCTGAAGGAACTCATTAACCGCCGGATTTTATCCAAACCGGTTTTTGAAAGCTATTATACGGAAGAATCGTTCGGAGAATCCATGGGACTCAAGGATTGGGAAAGCATTCAGCAACTGGATATGCTGCCGGATGAAATTGCCAAGCAGATGGCAGAAAATGCTGCCCGAAACAAACTGATTGTGGAAACCTATCGCACGAAACAAAAGGAGTACGGACAAACCATTGTCTTTGCGGTCAGTGTACCCCATGCGATTCAGCTGGCTGCCCAGTTCCGAAAAGCGGGTATTTCTGCGGACTATGTTGTTTCCAGTATCCGGGATGCGGTTACCGGCACCACAATCAGCCGGGAAGAAAACGAACGGAAATTGAACGCATACCGAAACGGAGAATTGCAGGTATTGGTGAATGTCATGATTCTGACCGAGGGTGTTGATCTTCCCCAAACCAAAACCGTTTTTCTGGCTCATCCGACGGTATCGTCTGTTTTAATGACCCAGATGGTAGGACGGGCGCTTCGGGGTCCTGCTGCAGGCGGTACCGCAACTGCGCATATTGTTTCCTTTATTGACCACTGGAATGAACAGATTGCCTGGGTAAACCCGGAAAGCCTGTTTGAGGGAATCAATGAGTTTACCGACAATCCCACCGAACATCTTCGGCATGATTTGCGGATGATTGCCATATCCAAAATCGAAGAATTCGCTTCCATTTTGGATGAGAGTGTGGATACCACTGCTTTGGAAAAAATTCCATTTGAAAAACGAATTCCGGTGGGAATGTATGCGTTCACCTGCCTGGAAGAAAATGGTATGGATCTTTCTTATCAGGTGATGGTATATGACAGCACAGCCGAGGCGTATCGAAAACTGATGGAGGAATTGCCTGCTCTGTTCCGAAGCTATCAGATTTCCGAGGAATATTTGCCGGAAACACTGCTGGACGAAATGGAAGAACAATGCCGGGCTGCGTTTTTCTGCGGAGAAATGCTGCCGCCTTATGAGAAAAAAGATGTGCTGCACATTCTCAAGTACTATGCCCAATACGAAGCGGTTCCGCCTTTCTATACCTTTGATGAAATTGATCGCAGCAAACTCGACGTCAAAGCCATCGCACAAAAAATCTGGGATGAAGATATGGGGGCACGCCGCCGAGCGGAATATGTAGAATCCATCTGGGATGAGGGAGATGACAATTTACTGCGGATCTTTTTTGGACGCAAGCTTTACTTTCTGCGACAGGTGGATATTGAATACATGAAAATCGCATATCCGGACATTTATGCCTCTGAGTCTGGTAGAAATGTTACACTCGGTTCCCGAAAGCTGGAAGATTTGCCTCTTGTGGAAATCGGAAAAATTGATCCGGAACTGGAAAAACAATTACGCGATGGCGCTTTTGAAAAAGCCAGAACAGAAAACGGAAAGTACCGGTGCGCATTATGCGGCGCCAGCGATTCTTCCAGATTGTTTTTCCAGGTGGACCATATTGTCCCCATGAACCAGGGCGGAAAAAGTGTACCCGAAAATCTGCAGATTCTTTGTCGGCATTGTAACGGTCTGAAGGGAGATCGGTAATGGAGGATCTCTGCTTTACACCATTGGATCTGGCCGTTATCTTAGCCGGTATGAACATCGGCTGTCGGGAAGAAGCGTCGTTGCTTCACAACATCTGGGTTGGGGAACGTTCCCGCATGGCTTCCCCGTATGACCGGGATCAGCGAAAACTGATTCTGGATACTTTGTACTGGAGTCACTATTTTTACGACAAACCGGCGATTGATGCAGAATTCCCTGCCATTCAACGGGATTTTTCCCAGACAAACCGACTGATTCCCACTGAATCGTATACCAATGATTTTTCAGATTTAGATTTATTCTTCAAAAACGTGCGCATTCGCACCTTTTATGGCAACGGTCCGGATTATGTCCGGATAAAATTGCGCACTCTGCTGAAGCAATATGGTTATCGCCGACGTTCTCTTCAGTTAATCCGATACATGGATGACTGTCTGGATTTTTATCAGTTGAACACCTACCTGCGGGGAAATGTTCTCTGCAATATGAAAGACGTCAAGCTGGATGATATGATTATTTTCCGAAGCAAAACAGTGTAAAAGGAGGAGTAAGTTTTGGATATTACTAGAGCAAAAGAAATTTTGAAAATTCTGGCAGACGGAATCGACCCCCTGACCGGCGAACTGCTCCCTCCGGATCATCTCTGCAACCAGCCTGAAGTGATTCGCGCCTTTCACGAAATTTTAATGGTTCTTCCATCTGCCAAATCTAATCCATCCCTGCCCAATGCAGGCAAGCCATGGTCCGAAAGCGAAGCAGATAAACTTGTGGAGGAATATGATTCGGGTATGAGTATTTCCGCAATCGCCAAAGAGCATGGACGAAGCAGAGGCGCGATCGAAGGGAAACTGGCGCGTTTGGGCAAAATTGAAAATCCATACTATACCAGTCATTTGCGGTGAACAGCATGATGCCTTATCATTCCGCATCCGGCAGTAGCGCTGAAGAAATGCGCTGCCGCTTTTAAATCATTGCCCTACCCTGTCATGCCACCGGAACCGGAAAAACCGTGACCGCACTGATTATCAATGAAAATAGCATAATATCATTTTGCTTATACCTTAATACAGTATTACAATATATAATTTATAATTTTACAAAAATAAAATCTTTATAAGGAGTTTATATGAAAAAGCACTTATTACCGATGCAAAATGTAACATTAAAAAGTTTTCAATTACTATTTCATGCCTCACCAATAATGTGTATTGCATTTTTTATGTTTGAAATACTGTTTTGCTTGATTCCAATTTTTTCCGCAAAAGCAATTAGCCAAATCGTTAATATTTTTTCTGATCTTAAAAATTCAGAACTTAATGATTTAATGCTTATTGTTGTATTTTATATTTCAATGAACATTGGTATGCAAGTTTTATTACCTATTCGCAACAATGTTTCGGAAAAGCTCTCGGATAAAATTGCTAAAGATAGTGAAATGATGTTTATTTCCAAGATAGCTTCTTTTCACTCCATTCATTGTTTTGAAAACAATGAATTTTATAATGAAATGCAAATTGCTCGAAATGGATGTGGCACACGATTAATATCCTCCTTACAAATGATTTCATCTTTATTGCGCGGTATCATTACAATCATTTTGACAGCAGGATATATGCTTAGTATTCATTGGGTGATCGGAACCATTTCTTTGTTAGCTGTTATCCCAAATGCGTTTTATAATTTTTGGGTATCCAAAAATAGAGTCGCACTTTTTAGATCCAGGGCTGAAAGTTCCAGAAAATTATCTTATTTAAGTTCTATTTTGAGTACACCCGGCTATGCAAAAGAAGTGAGGTTATTTGACTTAGGAAGCAATATTTTAAAGAAATATGAAAACCTATTTGACACAGAATATAGTAGAATTAATAAAGTTAGAGGGAAGCAATGTTTGCTTGGTATGATTTCGGCATCGGTAGGAGCTATAGCAAATGGAGCAGCACTTGTATTATTTGTAATTATGGCTATCAATTCGAAAACCAGTGCAGGAGATATTGTGTTGTATACAAGCCTTCTCCCCCAATTTATCGGTGGGCTGCAAATTATTATTAATGGTGTTGCGCAAACAAAGGATAATAATTATTACATAAAACACTTCTTGGATTTTTTAGAACTTGATTTTGGAGAAACGAATGGAACTTTGACGCTTCCATCTCAAATTAAAAAAATTCATAATATATCTGTGAATCATCTTTCATTTTGTTATCCAAACGCAGAACGTTACGCTCTTAAAAATATAAATTTTACCATTGATGCACCTGCGCTTGTTGCTGTTGTTGGCGAAAATGGTTCTGGAAAAAGCACATTAATAAAATTGCTTATGCGCTTGTTTGACCCTACTAATGGCGAAATCAAAATAAATGATATACCAATGAAAGAATATGACATTTTGAAACTAAGAAAAAATATGTCTGGAGTTTTTCAAGATCCAGCAAGATTCTCTCTTACAGTGCGTGAAAACTTAGAATTTGCAAATGTTGAGCACAAGATAGATGATGACGATATGTGGGAAGCATGCAAAAAAGCTGGAATAAAAGACTTTATAAAACAAACCTCAAAAGGGCTTGATACTATTTTAGACAAACAATTTGAGGGAGGTACTGAGCTATCCGGCGGTCAATGGCAAAAAATCTCTTTAGCAAGAGCTTTCTTATCAGATGCTTCTATTTTATTTTTTGATGAAGCTTCTGCCGATCTGGATCCAAAAGCAGAATACATTTTTTATCAAAGTGTTCGAGAATATGCAAAAGACAAAATTGCGTTCTATATAACTCACCGTCTTTCTGGCACTAAAGATGCAGATTTAATAATTGTTTTAAAGGATGGTGAAATTGTCGAGATTGGAAAACACACAGAGTTAATTAAACAAAACGGCGAATATTCAAAATTATATCACGCACAAGCTGATGGGTATAGATCCTAATAACAAATATATTTTATTTATAGAAGCCAAGTCAGCGAAATGACAAAGTGTCTTAACGAACAGGTCAAGAAGTTCCAGGATCGGTTTTTTTCGGAATCTGTCTATTCGATTTACTGGGCAGATTACTGTATGAAAAAGTTCAGGTAAACGGCAGAATTTTCAGCATAGTAGTATTTGTAATATGCGGAATTGATAAAAATGGCAATCGGGACATTATCGCAGTAAAGCCTATGGACGAGGAATCGGAGGATTCCTATCAGATGCTCTTTTCTAATCTGAAAAAATAGAGGATGTTCGCGCCGAAGTTTTTGATTTCAGACGCACATGCAGGCCTGACTGCCACTATTCGGAAGTCTTTTCCTAGAACCTCATGGCAGCGATGCAGGGGACACTTTATTCGGAACATTCTGTTCTGAAGGAAATCTGGCTGGCACCTTCAACGGAGATTGCCAGGAAGTGTGCCAACAACCTGATTGATATTTATGGAAAGCGCTTTCTCAAGGCCGTAACCTGTCTGGAAAACTGTCTTAAGGATTTGCTGTCATTTTACAGTTTTCCGGATCTGGATGCCCGAAAGATCTCATCCTCAAATATGATTGAACGACTAAACAAGAAGATCCGGAGGCATACCAGCGTGATCGAAATTTTTCCAAGTAAAGATTCTTATATCCGTTTTGTGACTACTTATCTGATGGAATATGCGGAAGACTGGTCCGTATCGAGAGCATACCTCAGCAAAGATTCCATTGAGGCTACGCTGCAGATTGCTGCTTAATCTCATTTTTCAAGAATCCTTTTTGCGAATTTCCCTTGACATAACCGAATCTCAATATTTTCAACTTTTAGGAGTATATATACATTTAGGGTGTTTTTCTCGTGCACCACCTTCGACAATCTAAAAAATCCAATTCAGATTATCGGAGGCATTTTTATGTCATATAATAAACCAAAAGCGAAAAAGAATGTAACCATCCAATAAAGATTGGTATATAAAAACGGATGAAAAATGGTAAAATATCTTTTCATAAACAGAAAAACTTCAGGCAGTTCTTGCAGCTTTAAAATCAGAACACATTGCGGTAAAAGTGAACGGTGCAGCGCTGATATTTGGCTTCCGGGAACACTTCACCCACAGCCTCCAGCATACCCATGCACTTATCTCCAACAATCAGTTTTACCCCATCCAGACCACGACCACGCAGCCATTGGAAGAAACTGACCCAGCTGGCTTTGTCCTCTTTCATGCCTTCAGCAGCACCAAGAACCTCACGATATCCGTCCTCATTTACCGCAATCTCTCCGCCCCAGTTGCGGCGCAGATAGATCCCATCCACATAGACATACGGAAAACGCCCACCCTGCAGAGGGCGGTTTCTCCAGTCCTCAATGTGGACATATGCCTTCTTGTTTAGTTCGCTGATCATGGAGAGAGACTTTGCTGCCCCACAGTGCCTCTGTAATGTCCTCTGCACGACGGACGGATACACCTGCCAGGTACATTTCAATGAGGGCCTCTTCCACACTGTTCTCCCGGCGGCGATACCGCTCAATAATGGCAGTTTCAAAAGAAATCCCTTTGAGCTTGGGCACCTTAAGGGTAACATCTCCGGAGGTTGTGGTGAGGTTACAAGTGTAGTGACCGCTGCGGTAGCCCTGGTGCTGTTCGTTGCGCTCATACCGGCAGCCTGGGTCAGCTTCTCTGCCTGGGTCTCCAGCAGCTCGTTAAGAGTTTCCTCCACGCTGTCTCGTACCAATTCCTTAATTTCGCTCTTGATTACTTCCTCATTTAGCTGTACAATTTTCTTAGACATGGTTTGCTTTCTCCATTCAAATGGTTAGTGTCGCAACTTCATTCTACCAGAGATCTGCAAACCTTGTCTCTCTTTTTTTCATTTCTTATTTGCTAAATTTATTATACCTGACCGATGTTCCCGACAAAATATGCCTTCTATTTTTTTCCCATTCCCGGAAAAAGCGGTTCAACTGCCTGTTTTCATTCTAAAACGCATTGGGCAGCTCATTCTGCAAATGTTATTGCCTGATCAATAATTTCCTTTGACTTTATAATTTCTTCGTCTGTTCCATCAATTTCCAGTATCACTCTTCCCTTGAAGCCATGTAAGAAATTCGAAAACACAAAATTGTAGTCAATATCACCTTGTGTTAAAGGAAGATGTTCATGCTTTACATCAAAGTGCTTTCCGGCAACATGCAAGCATTTTGGAAATTTCACATCAACGATCTGCTTCAGGTGTTGATAGTTGTCAATATGAGCAACATCCAAAAGTTGTTCCACATAACTGTCAGCATCAAAAACAGTTTTGATATCAGCGGGACTATAATGGAATAAATCGATCACACTGTTATTTTCCAAATACCAGGTAATATTTTTTGATTTGGCTTTTTTTGAGAAAGACGTTACCTTTTCTGTCAATAAATGTTCAATATTGCTTAGTACATTCGTTTTATCACAAACAGGGTGAATAATGACCTCATTCATGTTCAAAAACTCAACGATCTCAAGAAGCCTATCGCCATATGCATCAAAATCTTCAGGAGAAAACACAGCATGTAATATAACTGGAAAACCAACCTTTTTGATATACTGCTCTTTTGGATCCGGAATATTATTGATGCAGATATCACCGTCCTTAAACCAAATCTGCATAAAATCAAAACCATGTTTTTTACAAAAGTCCACTTCACTTTGATAATTGTTATACCATCGAATGCCACGACCAATCAAAATCATATTGCATACCACCCATTGTAAATTTTTCTGGTTCCAAATTTTCAAAGGATATTTGACCATATACTGAAACAATAAGATTTAACTACCTACATTATTTACTGTCCATTATCTTTTGTACTGTCTGGCCAGCAAATTTTCCATTCAAAGTACTGTTCCTGGGAAATCGACCCATTCCGAAGCAATGTCTGAATTTTCGCCCAGTCACGCAAAAAATCATCCAGTATCGTAAAGTCGAACCACATTGCGATAGGGGGATGTGCGGGCCATAGATCGTTGTCATCATAATGCAAAGAAAAGCCAGAATTTGCGTTATACATCATTCCGCTGCGTTCCGTTTCCGCCAGCTTAATGATCCCTGGAAGTTCCTCGTCAAGCCAGAAAAGCTGTTCCAGCATCGCCACAGCCATTCCGTTATTTTCAAGCAGAGATTCCCGCGCCACCGCCAGAGCCTCTGCCATCTTTTCCAGCAGTGCCGTTTTCGGTACCCGATATCCCATTTCATACTGGGCAATCCGATTGGCAGGCAGGCCAACCGCATCGCCCAGTTCTTTTTGCGTCATTTTTCGGTGCTGACGAATGCGTTTGATCTTTTCTCCCGTAGTCATGGCAGTACCCCTCTTTCCCTTTATACCCTCTATTTTACCCCGATTCTGCTGATTTGTAAAGAGAAAATTAACTTTTTTGCGAAATCTATTGACAATTCATTTTGGAAGGGTTAGAATGTAATTAACAAATTTGCGAACAAAGAAAGGGGTTGCCCCGCCTGATATGACTGGCTTTATCACAATATCATCAAGAAACTATATTCATGCAGATTTTAATCTATTTGGTATCAAAAAACTCCGTTGCAACTGTAAACAGTACAACGGAGTTTTTAAAATAAGCTATCGTTATTGCAGAGCAAATTCCAACGATGCTTCTGAATTAAAAATGTTATCGTAATACAACAAGACCAAATTGGGATCATCTTTCGGATGTTCAAAAACAAGTGTTCCTTCAACTTCTCCACCACTCGCCAATTCGCCACTAGACAACGCAGTATCCGAATCTATTATCGAAAAAGCTTGATCTACAATTTGTTTTTTGCTATTCATTGATTTATAATCAAACGGATTATATGAAATATTTTTCTCACCTGTATTTTGTATCTTAAGATAAACAATTACATATTCCATTCCCTCTTTAGGAGAATCAAATTCCGATCCGGCAGATTTTTCGACCTTAGTTACTGTAATTGTAGTGCCTTTCGCTGTTCCAGATTCACCAAGCGGGATGCAAGATTCTTCTGGCTCTACAGATTCGGATGAATCTTCCGTATTGATATTGGCGGAACCTGTAGAAGCTTCTGCAGATTTATCGTCTGATGTATCTTTTGAATCTATCTCGCTTGTAATATTAGTAGTACTACTATTGTCCGAAGAATCTGAATTACCACCAAAGATAATACCTATTAGGGCCAAAGCAATAAAAACTGCTGCAACAATCCCAACTGCAATAAGGCAGCCATTTTTTTAGGGGACTGCTGAGGAGCAGGAGCTACTTGGTTCCAGGTTGAGGAGGTATCGCTTTGCTGATTGGATTGAGCCGTATTAAAACCACACTCTGGACAGCATTTACTGTCAAATTCTGTTCCGCATTTCGGACATTTCATAATTTTAACTCCTTCAAATTTTATTTTTATTATTATATCATATTATTACTGTTTTGTAAATATATATTTTTTTAAAATAAATTTTGAAGTGGCTCAATGCCTGTCTGATGTAAGGAGAGTCTGCAAAAAGGACGTGCCCGTCTTCCTGAGAACAGGCTATCCGCATGGATAGCCTGGGGGTTACTGTTGATTCAGATCAGAAAACGTGCGGTTTCATAAAAGCGGCACTAAATCTGCGGATCTTTGCCGGTAACGGTATTGCAAGCATAGCGCGATGATATCCATCGCGCCCAAGCTGGGAGAACCCCAGACTCCCAGCGCAAGTTGCGCCCGGTCAATTCGTACCCAATTCCAGGGGAAATCCTTGTGCAGCATGGTGATAGCTTTCGGACAGGTTTTTGTGTATGCTTGTGTGGAACCCGGAGAAATCACGATTTCAACATCAAAGGAGAGATGCCTATGGTAGCAGGCCGACTGCAGGAGAAAAACGGATATTTTTACATGGTGCTCAGTTACACCACAGCGGACGGAAAACGGAAACAACCCTGGGTGGCAACCGGATTGCCGGTCAAGGGCAACAAGAAAAAGGCGGAACAGATGCTCCGCGATTTACGCAAAAGCTATGTCCCACCAAAAGCAGAAAGAAAAGGCGAATTGCACCCCGATATGTTGTTCAGCGACTATATGCTGTACTGGCTCAAAATCATCCGGCCATCGGTGCAGGAAACTACCTGGTCTTCCTACTGCTTCAATATCAAAGACCACATCGTGCCCTATTTCGAGCAAACCGGTATGACATTGGCGGGATTGCAGCCCCGGCAGATTCAGAGCTATTACCTGCATGAGCTGGAAACCCTCAAAGCTACTACTGTTCTGCGGATGCACGCCAATCTGCACAAGGCGCTGAAGTATGCAGTGCGGCTGGAACTGATTCCCGGAAACCCGGTGGACAAGGTGGAACGTCCTAAGCCAGAAAAGTACATAGCCGGTTATTACAACGCCGAGGAAATGGAAGAATTGTTTGAGGTGGCCAAAGGCCACAGGCTGGAACTGATTATCCAGTTTGCCGCCTTCTATGGGCTGCGCCGGGGAGAGGTGCTGGGACTCAGATGGGAAGCGGTGGATTTTGAAGCCAACACCCTGACGATCCGCCACATCGTCACCAGCACCAACATCGAAGGCAAACACATTCTGGTGCAGGCTGACCGAGCCAAGACCAAATCCAGCTTACGCACCTTGCCACTGGTGGAAACCTTCGCTCAGCGATTGAAAGCGCTCAAAGAACAGCAGGCATACAATGAAAAAGTCTGCGGCAACTGCTACAACCGGAAATACAAAGGCTACATCTTTGTGAACGAAATGGGCGATCTGATTATGCCCAACACCGTCACCGAGGGTTTTGCCAAGCTGCTGGCGGACAATGGTCTGCGAAAGATTCGCTTTCATGATTTACGGCACAGTTGCGCGAGCCTTCTGCTCAAGCACGGTGTCCCCATGAAGCAGATTCAGGAATGGCTGGGGCATAGCGATATTTCCACCACAGCAAATATTTACGCCCATTTGGATTCCCAGTCCAAACAACTGAGCGCCGAAACCATGGCAAATACTCTGATCCTGCCGGAAGGAGAACCCCTAAAACAGTGGTAAAATTCCCAGTCTGATCTTGCATTTTTCCCCATTTTTTGGCCTGATCTTGCATTTTCGCTCATTTTGCCGAAAATCTTGTATGGCATTCGGACTTGAAAAGGGTATGAATCCAATGGCTGCAAATCAAAAATTCTCGCGGTTTGCAGCCGTCCAAAAAAGTCCCATAAACCACGTGTTTCCGGTGCTGGATAAAAAAAGAGAACCTGAAACACATTCCGTTTCAGGTTCTGCCCATGAGATGCTATGAAAAATATCTTGTACCAGCGCGGGACAAAAAGAAAACGCACACCCACCAACGTGAGTGCGCGTTCTGCTGCGGCTCTAAGCCGCTGGCGCAGATGGTGGGATTCGAACCCACGTGCCCATCTCTGGACAAAACGATTTCGAGTCGTTCTCGTTACGACCACTTCGATACATCTGCATATGTTAAATTTACAACATGTGTTAGTATAGCATGTTTTCCGGGATTTGTCAAGATTTCTGAGGAAAAAACACACCGATTTCCAATGAAACCGGCGTGCCAATGATATCATATATCTTATTCACTTTTTTCTTACAAAGAGGATACCAAGCGTATGCGGACCGCAGTGACAGGAAACTGTACAACCAGCTCTGGATTCCAAAATCTGTTGGAACTTACCATATCTTTGAACGGCTTTTCGGGTGGTATCTACCGCTGTATCACTTGCCGCCGTGTGTGTAATAAATATTTGGGAAAGATCCAGTTCCTCATCCCGTCCGCACAAACGATCCTGCACATACTGCTCCAGGCATTTTTCAAAACTGCCGCGATACTTTTTCGCAACAATCATTTTGCCCTCTTTCACTTCAATACACGGCTTAATACTGAGCAACGCGGCTCCAAATACCGCCAATGCCGAACATCTGCCGCCCTTTCTCATGTAATCCAGCCGGTCCATAATAAAGCTGGTTTCCACGCGCGGCACAAAATCTTCCAGCTTTTTCACAATTTCTTCAGCCGGCAGTCCCTGTTTTGCCAATTCCGCAGCTTTCAATACAACAAGGCCCTGCCCGCTCGAAAGGTTCTGCGAATCCACCACATATACGTTGGAAAATTTGCGGGAAGCTTCTTTTGCATTTTGGCAGGTCGATGAAAAACCGGATCCAATAGTAATTAAGATCACTGCTTCATGATCTCCCGCGTATTTCTGCATTTCCTGCTCGTAATCATACACACTCGCAGCTGCTGTACTGCACAAATCCCCGCCCGCATCCACATGTGCAAAAATATCGGAAGGGTGAATATCTATTCCATCCCGATAGGATTTTCCATCTTTTACTACATAAAGGGGAACCAGTTGAATTTCATACTGCTTTATTAATTCTTCCGAAAGATCACAGGTACTATCCGAAAGGATCTGAATACTCATACTTCCAACTCTCCTTTTACCATCGTCAACCATTTGTTGCTGGTTATTATCATGATATCACATAAAAGTACAAAAATCAAGAAACGAATGAACATTTTATGTAAAAAAAGCTGACGTTTGACCGTCAGCTTTCTGTTATAAAGAACCGTCCGAATTCAGCCAATACCCATCCACATAGGTATCATGCGCCATTCGTCCCGATAAGTTAAAATAATACCATTTTCCGCCAAGCTTCCACCAGCCAACACACATTTCTCCTGACTGATCCAAATAATACCAATCTTTTCCGTCCCACAGCCAACCAGTCTGCATCGCTCCCGAATGATTCATATAGTACCATTCGCCGCCTGTGTAAACCCAACCGGTTGCCATACTTCCGGAAGGATTCAGGTAATACCAATGATTCCCTTCCCACAGCCAACCAGTCTGCATGGCACCGGAAGAATTCATATAGTACCATACACCATTGATTTTTTGCCAGCCTGTCTTCATGATACTAGTCTGTGGATCCAGGTAATACCATTTGCCACCCAAATAGCCCCATCCATAGCAGGTAATTCCACCCATAACATAATACCAGTCATTTCGGTATTTTACCCATCCGGAATAATCATACAGATTGCGGATGTATCGTCCTTCCGTATCAAACTGCACATATTGGAAATTAGCAATGGCATAACCTGTTAAAGGCCGGCCGTTATCCATATAATATAGATTCTGGTTATACCCATCATAAACAGGTCCGCTTACCGCTTTGCCTGTTTTATCGCAGTATACCCAACTTCCGTTCACCATCCGATAACCGCCGTCTACATTAATACGATAAGCCGTACGGTGATTGGACGAAATATTATCTGCAGAGATAGCGTAATACAATGTTGTGGCTCTGCCCATCAAAAGTTTTCCATCCTTTTTTTGGTTTCCACAGTCCCAGGTAGTGTCATAATACAACCATTTACCGCCCACGTAAGCTGCATTCCAGGCGTGATCAATCTCATCATATTGCACGGAATCCCAGCTGCTTGCCTCATCGCGGCGAACGCCAAGCGGATCCGGAATACTCGCCCCATGCAAAGCCACGCAGGGGATCCCCACAGCATTTACGAGTTCTGCAAACAAGGTCGCGTATCCTTCACAAACTGTTACCCTTGTTTGATAGGCGGAATACGGATCTCCCTTTGGCAGATTGCCGCTGTTGACACCATCCCAATCGTAATACAGATTCTCGGTAATCCAGGTGTAGATCGCTTTAACTTTCTGTGCATCTGTAGAACAACCAACCGTAATGCTCTGCGCTGCATTGCATAAGATTTGTCGCTGCGTATCATTGATTGTAATCAGCATAATCTGATTCTGCATCTGATCCTGCTGCAGCAAATAAAGCTGCTGATTATTGTCGTCCAATGCACGGTCATAGTATCCGTCAATCGCAAAAACCTGTATTGAAGCAGCTGTGCTAAGCATTACACCAGCCAATACAGCGGCAAGCACACGTTTCCATTTCACGATCCAATCCACCCCTTTCTTATCTATCATAACATAACAAAATCTGCGATACAAGTCGAAATTGGATTCCAACAAAAAACGTAAGGTTTTGTTCATAATAGATTAAAAGCAGTCTGCTGAATTTTAGTGAATCTGCATGGCGGACGCTGCTGATTGATCGATGATGGCAATAAAAGTCGGCCCTACATTTCCAGAAACCGGCTGCCCATCTTTGCCGGTAAAAGAAAACTGGTTGTCATAATTTCCTTTCTTCCACTGGATTTCCTCATATCCACCGCCGGTAAACAGCCATCCGTCCCCGCTGCCGAGTGCCACTTCCCGCAAAATCCCGCCATCATAGCTGGTAATCGAAGTGGAAAGCACCAGTACATTTGCAAAAGAGAGCGTTTCCCCGTTATTTTCATCGATATGCGGTTCCCCGTTGCGCATTTTAGAATAGAGATTTGTTTCCGGATCATACAGGAATTCACTGTTGGTATAACCGGTGAACTTTACATAAACACCGCTGCTTTTCTGCTCCGGCTCCACCTTTTCATAGGAGATCGCAAGTGCTCCGACTGTTTCCCCCTCCAGTGTATATCCCCGCTGTTCCGATACATTGCGGATGGACTCCCCATTAATAAAATAACTGTGCTCCACACCGCGATTTTGAGCGCGCCAGGTATCTTTGGAAAAAGCGGTTGTCCCATAAATCAGCCCATCCACATTGTCGATTCCACGACTCTTGATTGCCGCTTTACCTGGATCGCTGCCGCCAAAATGGACGTAAATCGCATCATACGGCACCACCAGATCGGTATAGTAGTGCCGCGCGCTCCGTACTGGCCCCACTTCCGGGATGGAATCGATGTCGGCAAAAACTGCCAGCATCCGGGTGATACCGCCTTCGACTTCCACCTCATACAGAATGTCCGCATCCGAAAGCCCGCGGTGCGGCAGTGCAGCATTGATGTTGTTAATCATCACAGCAACCGGCCGTTTTCCTACTGCCGATTCGGAATAGCCGCTTTCTCCGGTCAACGGATTCAAAGGCCCTTCCGGCACCGCAACAGACTCCGCCATCTCCGCCGGATCAGGTGGGAAAAAGGCCTGTGAAGCTGCCGCCCGATACTCCTCACGAGGAGACATCTGCCGTGCAACGGGTGTTTCTCCACAGCCGGCCAGCAGAACAGACGCCATCAGCACTGTCAGAACCTGTCTGATTCTCACAAAATCCCCTCCTCAAACCGAATCCCGGCCTGCTGCCGGATCTCGGCCATTACCCGGCTGACTTCCAATGCCAGACGGCTGTCCTCTTCATATTCCTGACAGCTTTCCGGATCCGTGACATACCGCAGAAAATCAGCAGCTTCTCCGCTCATCAGCACATTCTTCTCCACCTGTCCCACCAGTTCGAAAGCTTTTCCGCTTTTGTCAAACAGCCGCACACCGGTGAGCTGGGAAATCGAATCAATCACTAAAGTTCCATTGTCACCGATAATTTCAGTGCCGAGACGGCTCTGCCCGGTTTTGGAACAGCCGAGCTGCACCACTTTGTCCGGATACCGCAGGATTGCCGCGCAGCTTTCGTCGGCGCCGGTGGGCAAAAAGGAAGCAAACGCGCGGACTTCTTCGGGAACACCGAACCAGTTTACCGCCGGATAAACACAGTAAACCCCCAGGTCCATCAGGCTGCCCGTCGCCAATATCGGATTAAAAATGTTGGGAAGCTCTCCCCGCAGATAGGCGGGATATTTGGATGAAAGCTGCGAAAAATCAATCCGCACCGCCGTGATGCGTCCAAGCTGGGCAAGTGCTTCCTCCACAATCTTCCGCTGCGGCAGATGGCGCATCATAATCGCTTCGAGAAAAATCAGGCCTTTTTCCGCCGCAATCTTCTGCAGTTCCGCACATCCCTCCGGCGTCACCGTGACCGGTTTTTCACAGATCACATGCTTTCCGGCAAGCAGCAGCGTTTTCGCCTGTTCAAAATGAAAGGCGTTAGGACTTGCGATATACACCGCCGGAATATCCGAAGCAGCCAGTTCCTCCACCGAACAGAACACGGTTGACAGACCGTATTTTTCCAAAAAGGCCAGGCCGGTTTCTTTTTTCCGCGAACAGACGCCCGCAAGTTCCCAGCCGCCGGCAATTTTGGTACCCTCAATATAAGAATCGGCAATCCAGCCGGTTCCGATTACTGCAAAACGCATGGAATCCCTCCTTACTTTCTTTTTATTATAGCAAAGTACAGTTTACAAGGGACTACACAGGGTAGGTATCTGACGGGAGGGGTGCCGCCAGTCAGATTTTCCATGTG
>CALWNQ010000018.1 GCA_944382875.1 uncultured Clostridia bacterium | reverse complement strand
CCATTACCTCCGCAACTACGGTAACCTCAGGATCGTTCAGAATATCCTCAAAATTTTTGGTGAACCGGTCACTATAAGGCAAACCGGGAAAATCCCGAATATCCAGGATATATTTAACTTCCATCGATTGGCCGGCTTTAGATTCGATGCTGTGCTGATTCTTATGAAAAAGTTCTACCACACCGGAACCGACCACACCATGGCCAAGTACTGCAACCTTTGCCATTCCATCATCCTCCATTGCCTTATTATATTCTTTTCACCGACACAACGCCATAAATTGCCGAAAGATTATGAAGAATTTCTTCCGGATTGATTTGGTCACAGTTGATTCGCACACTAATGGTAACGACTGCAACCGAGTCGACCGGGATATTTTGGTTTACAGTAAGGATATTAGCCCCCATCTCGTACAGCTTCTGCAACACACGGGATAATACACCTGGCTCGTCCGACAGCTTTAAATACAATGTTCCAAGCTGGCTGTTGTCTTTTTCGTCGTATACCTGCACATTATCCTTGTATTTATAGTAGGCGCTCCGGGATATCCCCACCATGCGGCAGGCATCGGAGGAATTCTTAGCCTGTGCCTTAGAAAGAAGCCGTTTGGCTTCAATCACTTTGCTGAAAACATCCGGGAGCACCTCTGCATTGACTATTAAAAACTTTGGTTTGTCCGTCATTTGTCACCCTCCAAACATCTTTTTCTGCCGTTCTGTGCGCCAACGGCGCATATCCGTCCGATAGGTACAGATGTCGATAAATCAAATACAAATATACCATGCTTTTCTGTTTTCTACAATTCCCGTTTTTCCGGGATTTTTTTCCATTATTGTATGATATTTGCGCTTTTTCCCCATTTTTCTTCGATTTTCTCTTTATTTGAAAAAAACAAAATTTTATCAGAAGTAATTTTTACTTTTCCTTATTTTCTTTTCCAATAATCGGCTGTAACCGACAAAACCACAGGAGAAAGAAGCAACACCGCCGTCACATTCGGCACAGCCATGGAAAGATTAAGCAAATCCGAACAGTTCCAAACAAAATCCAGCGGCAGAACAGCCCCCAACGCCGCGGCTGAAAGATAACAGAAACGGTAGCAGTTTCGCAGCCATTTCCGGGGAAAGCAGTATTCCAACGCCTTTTCCCCACAATAGCTCCATCCGGTGATGCTGGCAGCTGCAAAAAACAGGATCGAAATTGCCAGAAAAGCGCCTGCTCCATCTCCCATCACAGAAGAAAATGCGTGGAGCGTCAATGCGGCGCCGTCCAACCCAGCTGCATCACTGCCTCCTGAAAGGATTACAAGCGCTGTGACACTGCACATCAACGTAGTATCAAGGAAAACCTCCACAATCCCCCACATCGCCTGTGCTGCCGGATGACGCGCATCCGCAGCCGCATGGATAATCGGTGCCGAACCCATACCAGCTTCATTGGAAAAGACACCCCGTGCCACACCAAAACGAACTGCCCGGCTTGTAATAAAACCAAGCAACCCGCCCGACGCTGCCCGGAAATCAAAAGCATCTGTTAAAATAAGACGTATCGCCTCCGGAATCCCGGCTGCATGACGGAAAAGCACCCAAAAGGAAGCCGCAAGATATCCTGTTGCCATCAGCGGAACCAACTTTTCAGTCAACCCAGCAATCCGTTTGATCCCGCCAAACAGAACAAGGCCGCAAAAAACTGCTAACCCCAAGCCAGTGACAGTTTGCGGCACCGAAAAGGCAGACTGCACCGCCTGTGCTGCGGCATTGGCTTGTGTCATACTTCCTACTCCAAAGGAAGCCGCCACACACGCCCCCGCAAACCAAACTGCCATCCAACGGCAGCCAAGCCCTTTTTCCATATAATACATCGGGCCGCCGATCGGTTCTCCTGCTGTATTTTTCTCCCGGAAACGCACTGACAGTAAAATCTCGGCGTATTTGAGCGCCATCGCAAACAGGGAGGAAGCCCACATCCAGAAAACCGCTCCCGGGCCGCCGCTCACCACCGCAGTGGCAACTCCAGCGATGTTCCCGGTTCCCAATGTCCCGGCCAATGCCGTAATCGCAGCCTGAAACGGTGAAATCTCACCCGGTTTCCGTTCCTTTCCCGAAAGCATCCGCCCGAACGTTTCCCGCCAGACAGCAAGCGGATGAAAAAACTGGATTCCACGCAGGAGAATGGTAAAAAATATCCCCGCGCCCGCTAAAAACAGCAGAAACGCAGGGCCGGTCAGCAATTCCAGAAATGCCATACAAAAACCCACCCTTATCTTGAATTTCTTTCAACATCCGGGCCGGCTTGCCGGCAAGTTAATCAGGTATTGTGATCCGAAACATGAAACTGTTTCAAATTGCCGATTTTCTGACGGCGCTGTTCCAAAATCCCGCCGATATCCGAAAGCTCCACACCCTGTTCTACCATCAGTACCATCATGTGATAAATCAAGTCGCACATTTCGTTGGAGAGTTCATCTTTATCGTTATTTTTGGCGGCAATAATCATTTCGGAACACTCTTCGCCGCACTTTTTTAGAATTTTGTCGAGCCCTTTCTCAAACAGGTAGCAGGTGTAGGAGCCTTCCTCAAAATGCTCCTTACGCTGTTTTACCACTTCATACAGGCCTTGTAATGTTTCATTCATTCGGATCCCTCCAGATTTCTTTAAAAAAGCAGCTGTGGCTGCCGGTATGACAAGCCGGTCCGGTCTGATGTACTTTGACAAGCAAAGTATCATCGTCGCAGTCGGCGGTAATAGTTACAACTTTCTGCAGATGACCACTTGTAGCACCTTTGTTCCAAAGGCACTGGCGAGAGCGGCTATAAAACCAGGTGTAACCGGTTTCCAGTGTTTTTTGCAAACTTTCGCGATTCATATAAGCAAGCATCAAAACTTCGCCGGTTTCCACCTCGGTAACAATGGCGGGGATCAGCTCACCCTTTGCAAAATATTTCTCAAGTTCCATTTGATTCTCCCATCAACTATTATATTTCCCAGCTTGTTCTCGGATGAGCTCGATATCCTCGAAATAATTGATCCGCATGGCTCGTTTCACCTCAGAAAGAGTCTGAGCAGCTGTCTCGCGGGCAGCATCGCTGCCTTTTTTCAGAATCTCATAGATACCCGGAATGTCCTTTTCATACTCTTTCCGTCGCTTCTGGATCGGCTCTAACTCTTCCATCAAAACACTATAAAGGAATTTCTTCACCTTGACATCTCCTAGACCGCCCCGCTGATAATGGGCTTTCATCTCATCCAAGCAGGCATAGTCCGGCAGATAGCGGACAAAATGCTCATCGGTACAAAAAGCATCCAAATAGGTGAAAACGGTATTGCCTTCGATCTTTCCGGGATCCTTGACGGCAATATGGTCAGGGTCGGTGTACATACTCATTACCTTATTCCGGATCTCATCGGGAGAATCAGCCAAATAAATACAATTGCCTAAGGATTTGCTCATTTTGGCCTTTCCGTCTATGCCGGGCAACCGCAAGCAAGCAGCATTTTGTGGAATCAATGCCTCCGGTTCGATCAAGACCTCTGCATAAATGGTGTTAAATTTTCGAACAATTTCACGGGTTTGCTCAATCATAGGAAGCTGATCCTCACCAACCGGGACTGTAGTCGCCTTGAAGGCTGTGATATCTGCCGCTTGGGATATCGGATAAGTGAAAAAGCCCACCGGGATGCTGGCTTCAAAATTCCGCATCTGTATTTCAGCTTTGACGGTGGGATTCCGTTGGAGCCGCGAAACAGTGACCAGATCCATATAGTAGAAAGTCAGCTCACAGAGTTCGGAAATCTGCGACTGGATAAAGAGCGTTGATTTGGTGGGATCCAAACCACAGGAAAGATAGTCCAGTGCTACCTCGACAATATTTTGACGAATCTTTTCAGGATTTTCAATATTATCGGTCAATGCCTGGGCGTCAGCGATCATAATAAAAGTTTTCGCGTAATCGCCTGAATTTTGCAATTCCACCCGCCGTTTCAACGAACCAACATAATGTCCAACATGAAGGCGGCCAGTAGGGCGGTCGCCGGTCAGAATGATTTTTTCCATATGCATATTCCTTTCCTCCAGGCTCAGCGCACCGGTATGCCATGGCTGCGCAGATGTTCTTTCACCTGTCCCACGGTCAGCTCCTTATAATGGAACAACGAAGCCGCCAGCGCCGCATCTGAACCGGTCTTTTCAAAGACTTCTGAAAAATGTTCCAGGCATCCGCATCCGCCCGATGCAATCACCGGGACATTCACCCGAGCGATCACCGCATTGAGCAGTTCCAAATCAAATCCTTTTTTGGTGCCGTCCGCATCCATCGAGGTTAATAGAATCTCACCAGCCCCCAATTCACAGGCTCTTGCGGCCCATTCTACCGCGTCGATACCGGTGTCTTTGCGACCGCCTGCCACAAATGCGTGCCAGCTTCCGTCCTCCATTCGTTTGGCATCAATGGCGACAACCACACACTGGCTGCCATATTTATCCGCCGCGTCGGCAATCAGCTGCGGATTTTTCAACGCGGAAGAGTTGATACTCACCTTATCGGCACCGGCGCGCAACAGTTTGGAAAAATCCTCCACACTGCGGATGCCGCCGCCTACTGTCAGCGGTACAAACACTTGCTGCGCGGTTTTACGCACCACATCGACGATAGTGTCGCGGTTGTCACTGGTGGCCGTGATATCCAGAAAAACAATCTCATCGGCGCCCTGTTCCATATAGGCACGGGCACACTCGACTGGATCGCCAACCTCTTGAATTCCGACAAAGTTGATCCCTTTCACGACCTTACCGTCCCGCACGTCCAGACATGGAATGATCCGTTTTGCTAACATGTCTGCACCTCCCCTGCTTCCCGGATGGCTTCTTTCAGATTCAGTGTTCCCTGATAAAGAGATTTGCCGCAGATGGCGCCGTAAAGCCCCAGTTTACGCAACGCAATAATATCCTCCAAATTGGAAATACCGCCGCTCGCTACAATGTTGCAGGAAACTGCTTCGTTGATCGCCGCAAGCTCTTTGAGGTTTGGACCGGAAAGGGTTCCGTCTTTGGAAATATCTGTATAAATGATAGTGGATACACCCGCCTGTTCCATCGCTTTCGCCAGATCCAGATAGTACGCTTCCGAGGTGTCCAGCCAACCTTCCACAGCTGCCATCCCGTTTTTGGCGTCGATGCCGACAGCGATTTTGTCTCCATATTCTTTTACTGCTGTTTTCACCAGTTCCGGATTCCGGACAGCAACCGAACCCAAAATCACCCGGCTGATTCCCCGAGACAGATAGGATTCCACTGTTTCCAGTGTGCGGATTCCACCACCGACTTCCACTTTGAGTGAAGTTTCCTTAGCAATTTCACAGAAAATCTCGGTGTTTTTGGGTTTGGCATCCTTGGCTCCGTCGAGGTCGACCATATGCAGCCATTGCGCGCCGTCCGTTTCAAATTTGCGGGCAGTTTCAAGAGGGTTTTCGGCTACCTTGTGGACAGTGCTAAACTCCCCTTTATAAAGGCGGACACAGTTGCCGTCCTTAATGTCGATTGCAGGAAAAATGATCATCTGGTCAGCCTCCCGAAATTTTTGAGGATGGCAAGGCCGGTTTCGCCGCTCTTTTCCGGGTGGAACTGCGCACCGAAAATAGTTCCTTCCCCCACCAGTGCCGGGATTTCCGTACCGTAATCACAGGTGGCGTATAGGCACTCCGGTTTTGTCTGCGCCTGGAAGGAATGGACAAAATACACAAATTCCCCCTCCGCAACGCCATCAAGCAGCGGGCAGGGGCGGTGAAAATCCAGGCTGTTCCAGCCCATATGCGGGATTTTATATTCGGTTTCTATTTTATGGACCACGCCGGGCAGCAAACTCAAGCCAATAGTTTCTTCAAATTCGTAACCAAGTTCAAACAGAAGCTGCATTCCCAAACAAATACCCAAAAAAGGCTTTTTGCGTGCTTCCTCCCGGATAATCTCTGTCAAGCCGGTTGCGTTAAGCATCCGCATAGCGTCCGGAAATGCCCCAACACCCGGCAAAATCAGTCCGTCAGCGGAACGGATTTCGGCGGGATCGCGGCTGATCCTGTTTTCTAACCCCAGATAATTCAGCGCATTCTGAACGCTGAACAGGTTGCCCGCCCCATAATCAATGATTGTAATCAAAGAGGATTCCTCCTACTTGTTTTTATTACAGAACGCCTTTGGTCGAGAGCACCACATTTCCGGCGGGAACTACCGCCTGTTTCAGGCTGTGCGCCAGCGCTTTAAAAAGAGCTTCCGCCTTGTGATGGTCATTTTTACCGTATTCGCAGCGAAGATGCAGCGTAATTCCGGCGTTGAAAGCAAAAGCACGCATAAACTCTTCCACCATCTGGGTGTCCATGCCCCCGATCTGTTCCGCTGTAAATTCACAGTCAAAAACCAGATAGGGCCGTTTGCTGATATCAAGCGCCGCAAATCCAAGCGCTTCGTCCATCGGGATATAGAAGGAGCCGTACCGTGCCACCGGAACATCCCCCAGAGCTTTGGCAAGTGCCTGCCCCAGAACGATGCCGGTATCTTCAATCGTGTGGTGGCAATCCACATCCAGGTCCCCTTTGACCGTAATCTCCAGGTCGAATCCTGCGTGGACGCCCAACGCCGTCAGCATGTGGTCGAAAAAGCCGATACCGGTCTGAATATTCACCTTGCCGGAACCATCCAGATTCAACGTTACATGGACCTCTGTCTCTTTTGTAACACGGGAAAGCTGGGCAATTCTCATGCCTTTTCCCCCATTTCTACCAGTATATCACGCAAAGCTGCGAATAATTCCTCCATCTGCTCTGGAGAAGGTGCCGTAATCCGGAGATACCCACCAAAACAACGAATGGCGATTGATTTATCCAAAAGTTTCCCATAAATCTCCCGCGCAGCGGAAGTTTTCACAAACACAAAGTTGGTACAAGTAGGGTATACTTTTTCCAACACTGGAAATTCTGCCGTCATCAGCTCCAATCGCTGATAAAGCTCCTGTGCGGATTCGATCAATTTTTTCCGACAGTCCGCCAACATTTCCTTCTTGGAAAGGACGCAGGCACCGATTGCCTGGGAAATACTGTTGACATTATAAGGAGATTTTGCCGCACGGAGCGCAATGCTCAGAGTCGGCTTTGCCACTGCGAATCCCAGCCGCACCGCCGCCATTCCGATCGCTTTGGAACAGGTTTTCAGGATAATCAAGTTGTCATGCTGCTGCACTTCTGGCAGAAAGCTCTGATCCCAGAAGTCCATGTATGCTTCGTCCAGCACAACCAGCGCTTTTACCGATGAAACCAGCTTCCGCACATCATCGCGGGAAAGTCCCTGACCGGTGGGGTTGCAGGGATTGGAAAATATCACCGCCGCAATCTTGTTTTCATTGATATAAGAAATTGCCTTGTCCACCGAAAGAGTAAGGTCGGACTCTTTGTCCAATACAACTGGTTCCAACTCATAAAGCTCCGCATAAAAGCGGTACATGGAAAAATCTGGCGCAAAGGTGAGCACCCGGTCACCTTTTTGAAGCAGCGTGCCGCAGATGATGCTGATGAGCTCATCCGAACCGTTTCCGGCTGTTACCAAGGATTCGGAAAGGCCGTAAAGTTCCGCAAATGCCTTACAAACATCCACCGCATATGGATCCGGATAGCGGTTGAAAGCTGTTTTCGCCGCAATTTCTCCGATTTCCCGCCGCAAAGCTTCATCCGGTTCAAAATAACTTTCGTTTGCGTCCAGCCGAAGCTGGTACTCTCCTTCCAGCGGATCATAAGGCGTTAAATTGCGAATTTTTTCGCAAAGTTCATACCCAACACTCATGCTTCTGCCTCCCCGGAACGGACAATGATGGAATTGGCGTGGGCGGTCAGCCCTTCTTTATTGGCAAAACGGACGATGTCGGCGCTCGCTTCCTGCAAAGCGTCTTTGGTGTAATAGATGTAGCTGGACTTTTTCACAAAAGCATCCACCGACAGCGGCGAGAAGAAACGTGCGGTGCCGCTGGTAGGCAGCACATGGTTCGGACCGGCGTAGTAGTCGCCGAGCGGTTCGGGAGCATATTCCCCAAGAAAGATGGAACCGGCATTGTCAAGTCGTCCAAGGTAGGTAAACGGATCTTTGACCACTACTTCCAAATGTTCCGGAGCTACCTCGTTTGCGAGGTCGATGGCACGGTCAATCGTATCGCAAACGATAATCCCGCCGAAATTCTGCAGGGATTCCTTGATAATCTCCTTACGAGACAGGGTTTCCACCTGCCGGGCAAGCTCCGCCTTTGTTTCCTCAGCCAACTTTCTGCTGGTGGTAATCAGGATCGCAGAAGCCAAACGGTCATGTTCCGCCTGAGACATCAGGTCGGCTGCCACATATTTCGGATTGGCCGTTTCATCGGCGAGAACCAGGATTTCACTGGGACCGGCAATCATATCGATATCAACGGTTCCATAAAGCTGCCGTTTTGCTGTTGCCACAAAGATATTGCCGGGGCCGACGATTTTATCCACCTTCGGGATGGTTTCGGTGCCATATGCGAGTGCTGCCACCGCCTGTGCGCCACCCAGAAGGAAGACACGGTCCACACCAGCTACTGCCGCAGCAGTCAGGATATCGGGATTGGCTTTTCCCTCTTTGGTTGGCGGCGTCACCATAATCAGTTCCTTCACCCCTGCGATTTTCGCCGGTACTGCGTTCATCAGAACGGAAGAAGGATAAGCCGCTGTGCCGCCGGGAACATACAACCCAACCCGTTTCAGGCCACGGATTCGCTGTCCCAAAATCACACCGTTTTCTTTCAGATCAATAAAGCTCTGGTGCTTTTGCCGATTGTGGAACTCCGAAATATTCTCCATCGAATTTAAGAGAGTCGAAACAAAATCCGGATCCGCTTGGGTCATCGCATCATTGATTTCTTCCCGACTGACTTCGATTGAGGGCGGGAGTTTACCGTCAAACTTCAGCGTGTATTCTTCTACAGCCTTGTCGCCGTTCAAGCGGACATTCTCAATAATCTCGGCAACTGTCTGCGCGACCTTTTTGTCCACTTCCCCGCTTCTCTGACGGAGAGCGGAAAGCAGCGCGATTTCATCCTTGCCATTGGCAGTTACGATTGGCAGCATGACACATCTTCCTTTCTATTAAATAGCGGCTTCGATTTTGGAGATTACCGCTTCCAGTTCCTTTTTGCGGAGTTTCAAGCTCGCGCTGTTGACAATCAGGCGAGCGGACAGACTGATGATATTTTCGGTGACTTCCAGCCCGTTTTCTTTCAGTGTAGTGCCGGTTTCAACGATGTCGACGATTCCGTCCGAAAGCCCCAGCAGCGGAGCCAGCTCAACAGAGCCTTCGATCTTGATGATCTCCACATCCATTCCTTTGTCGGCAAAAAACTGCCGCGCGACACCGGGATATTTGGTTGCGATAGTTTTTACCTTGTAACCGGCGTAGAAATCGGTTCCCTTTTTAACAGCCAGCGCAAACCTGCATTTGCCGAAGCCCAGGTCGGCAACCTCAAAAAAGCTGCCGCCATATTCCAAGATAGTATCCTTCCCCACAACACCCAAATCACAGACACCATGCTCCACATAGGTGATCACATCGGCTGCCTTGGCCAGCACCACCTCCAGATTGGCGTCTGGCACTTCCAGAATCAGCTTGCGGCCTTTGTTGCGGAGCTGCTCACAGTTGTAGCCGATTTTTTCAAAAAGCTGAACAGTGGATTCCTCCAACCGTCCTTTTGTCAATGCAATGCGAATAGGTTTCATGATAACCGCACCTCCACCAGATCGTCGTTGACCACATACACGGTCGGAATGCCGCGCTTGATGGCGTACCGGCGGCTTTCATCAAAATTCTCAAAGGTACTGAACTCGGCACAAAAACCATGAGAAGCAAGTTTGCGGATCTCAAGCAGTGCCTTGACCTCAAAGCCTTCCTCAGCAAAGACCAGCACATCCGGAACCGGATTTTTTGGCAATGCCGGCAGCAGCACTTTAGCTACCGCATCGACATTGATGGAAAAACCAATCGCCGGTTCTTCCTTGCCGTAATCAGAAAGGAGAGTATCGTACCGTCCGCCCTGCAAAGCGGTTGTTCCAAGGCCCTCGATATAACCCTTGAAGACAATTCCGGTGTAGTAATCGGTCCGGTTGACAATACCCAGATCCAGCGACACCCGCTCACCAAGCCCCAATTCAGAAAGGGACTGGTAAAGGCTCCGCAGCGCTTCCAGATACGATGCCACTTCGGGACAATCGAGCGCTTCAGCCGCTTCATCCAATACCTCCTCCCCGCCGAACAATGCGGGAAGCTTCTTTAGTGAAGCTGCTGTTTTTTTGTCCTCCATCCGGTCGAGCATATCATTGAGGGCAGGATAGTTTTTATTTTGAATTAAGGTGCGAATTTCCTCAGTTTGTTCCTCATCGAGATTCAGTTTGCCGATCAGCGTGTTAAAGAACCCGATGTGCCCGATTTCCAGGCGGAAATCATCGAGATTGCAGCTTTGCAGCGCTTCCAGAGCCAGTACCAGCACTTCCAGATCGGTACGTTTGCCGCCCGCACCGATGATCTCCACCCCAATCTGGGGGATCTCGTCACTTCTGCCGGTCAGAGCCGGAGTGATGGTATAGATATTCTGGCTATAGAAAAGCCGGAGCGGACGAACCTGATCCCGCAGCCGGGTTGCCGCCAATCGCGCAATCGGCATGGTCAGGTCCGGTTTTAGCGCTAAGAGTCTCCCTTTGCTATCTACCAACTTATACATTTTTTCCTGCGGAATCCCATGGGCATCCGAACTGAATACATCGTAGAATTCAATCCCGGGAGTAATCACTTCGGAAAATCCACGGGAAACAAATAGGTTTTTGATCTTGTTCTCCACTTTCCGCCGGGCTGTGCAGTCCTCAAATAAAATATCACGGGTTCCCTCGGGGGCAATCAGTTTATTTTTCAGCATAAGCTTTCCCTCTCATTACTTTACTGTGCTAATATGATACCATATTAAATTTTCTCTGTCAACCGTTTTTTTCAAATTGAGGATAATACACGATTAGAACAGTGTCATCTGACTAGATTTTGGCAAATCTTTTGTGACGCCGAGCTGTGTCAATGTCTCCACAATCGTTTTGGATACACCGGAACGCGTCTGTACCTCTTCAATCGAAATATACTTTCCCTGTTTTCCTGCTTCCATCAGACTGTAAGCTGCCGCATCCCCCAAGCCTTTCACTGCATTGAATGGAAGCCGGATTTTGCCGTCTTCAATCTGATATTTGGTGGCGTGAGATTTGTAAAGGTCGATGTTCAAAAACTCATATCCACGGCAGAGCATCTCATTGATAATCAAAAGGGTATTGAACACATCTTCTTCCTTGACCGAACGATCCATATCCTTGAGCTGAATGATGCGGGCTCGGACTGCTTCCTTACCGGCGAGCGCTGATTCCACTTCAAAATCACCGCCGCGGACGGTAAAGAACGCCGCATAATAAGCGAGCGGCTCATGTACCTTGTACCAGGCAAGCCGGATTGCCGCAATGACATAAGCTGCCGCATGAGCTTTCGGGAACATGTACTTGATTTTTAAGCAGCTGTCAATGTACCATTCCGGCACATCGTGAGCGCGCATGTCCTCTTTCATTTCCTCGGTGAGCAGTTTGGGCGCTTTTCCCTTTCGAGTGATCTCCATGATCTTGAACGCCAGCTTAGGCTGCATCCCCTTGTGCAGCAGATAGGTCATAATGCTGTCACGAGTTCCGATTACATTGGAAATGGTACAGGTTTTTGAATCGATCAGGTCTTTCGCGTTGCCCAGCCAAACGTCGGTTCCGTGGGAAAGACCGGAAATCTGCAAGAGGTCGGCAAAATTTTTCGGCTGTGCTTCCAAAAGCATCCCCCGGACGAATGGGGTGCCCATTTCGGGAAGCGACAGAGTACCAGTTTCACTGAAAATGTCATCCGGTGTGACGCCAAGCGCTTCGGTGGAAGTAAAGAGGCTGAACACCGCCGGATCGCTCATCGAAACCTTCATGACGCTGATGCCGGTCAGATCCTCGATGTGGCGGTAGAGGGTGGGAACATCGTGTCCCAGCTCGTCGAGCTTCAAAATCGTGTCGTGCAGCGAATGGAAGTCGAAGTGGGTGGTTAAAATGTCGCTGTCTGCCTTATCTGCTGGGTGCTGGATGGGGGTAAAGTCGTAAACCTCATAATCGGAGGGGATAACTACCATGCCACCCGGATGCTGCCCGGTGGTGCGCTTAACGCCGGTGCAGCCCTGCGCCAGCCGTAGCTCCTCCGCCTTGTGGGCCACCTTTCCCCGCTCTTCGAGATATTTGAGAACAAAGCCGAACGCTGTTTTTTCGGCAACGGTGGAGATGGTACCTGCTTTAAACACATGATCGGTACCGAACAACTCTTCGGTATAGCGGTGGAAATTACTCTGGTATTCACCAGAGAAGTTCAGGTCGATATCCGGCTCTTTATCGCCGTCAAATCCCAGGAAGGTTTCGAACGGAATGTCGTGGCCGTCCTGATCCATCCGCGTTCCGCAAACCGGACAGTCCTTGGGCGGCAGGTCAAAACCGGAGCCAACACTGCCGTCGGTAAAGAACTCGCTGTGCTTGCATTCAGGGCACACATAATGCGGCGCCAGCGGGTTTACTTCCGAAATGCCGGCCATCGTCGCCACAAAGGAAGAACCAACCGATCCACGCGAACCAACCAGATAACCGTGTTCCACCGAATAGTGCACCAGCTTCTGCGCAATCATGTACATAACCGAGAACCCGTGCTTGATAATCGAATCAAGTTCCCGCTGCAGCCGGGTGCCAACGATCTCCGGCACCGGATCTCCATAAATTTCTTTTGCCTTTGCCCAGGTAATGCTCTGGATGTCCTCATCCGCGCCGGCAATGCTGGGTGGAAAAGTCCCTTTCGGAATCGGACGGATATCTGGTTCGATCATATCGGCAATTTTCTGCGGGTTGGTGATGACAACTTCCCGTGCCTTTTCTTCGCCCAGATAGGCAAATTCCGCCAGCATTTCGTCGGTTGTCCGCAGAAAGAGCGGGGCTTGCTGGTCGGCGTCCTTGAAGCCTAGGCCTGCCATCAGAATCGCCCGGAAAATGCTGTCTTGTTCGTTGAGAAAGTGAACGTCACAGGTGGCGACAACCGGTTTGCCCAGCTTTTCACCAATCCGGCAGATCAGGCGGTTGTTTTCCATCAGCTGTTCCCGGCTAGCGGCTGTTCCGTCCCGCAGCATGAATTCATTGTTGCCGAGCGGCTGGATTTCCAGGTAATCGTAAAAATCCGCGATTTCGCAGAGTTCCTCAAAGTTCTTTCCAGCTAAAATTGCTTGGTAAAGCTCTCCGGCTTCACAGGCACTACCAACTAAAAGCCCCTCGCGATACTTTTTCAGCTCACTCTTTGGCGTCCGCGGATGGCGGTAGAAATACTGGGTATGTGCCAGCGAAACCAGTCGGTAGAGGTTTTTAAGCCCCAGGCTGTTTTTGACCAGCAGAATCTGATGATAGCTCCGCAGCTGTCGAGGATCTCCGCCTCCTGCCGCCTTATTGATGCCACCAAGACTGGTGACCTCTTTTTCAGAGGAAAGCTTTTCCATCATCTTTTGGAAAATCCTGGCGAGCATTTCGGCATCATCACTGGCGCGATGGTGGTTAAAATCCCCCAGATTCAGGTGTTCGGCCAAAATATTCAGCTTGTGCTTTTTCAGCTCCGGATACAAAGCCCGCGACAGAGCAACCGTATCCAGATAGGTGTTCGGCACCTCCTGCCCACTCCGCCGGGCGGCAGCGTAGAGAAAGCTCATGTCAAAGGGAGCGTTGTGCGCCACCATCGGCCGGTCCCCCGCAAACGCCAGGAATTTCCGAAGCGCTTCCGCTTCTTTTGGAGCATCCGCCACCATATCGTCCCGGATACCGGTCAGCTCGGTAATTTTGGGTGGAATCGGTTTTTCCGGGTTGACAAAGGTGTTAAACGTTTCCTTGATCTCCCCACCGGAAAGCAGTACCGCACCGATTTCGGTCAGCCGTTCGCTTTGGGCGCTCAGGCCGGTTGTTTCGGTGTCAAAAACGATAAATTCTCCGTCAAACGGGATATCCGCACTGCCGGTGACCGCTTCCACACTGTCATTGACAAAATAATCCTCCACACCATAGAGAATTTTAAAGTCCCCACCGTCTTTCCGGATATCCGCTACCGTGTTCATCGCATCCGGAAAAGCCTGTACAACGCCGTGGTCGGTGATAGCAATTGCCTTATGTCCCCATTTATAAGCAGTTTTGATGATGTCTGCCGTTTCAGAAACGCCGTCCATCGCCGACATTTTGGTGTGGCAGTGGAGCTCCACCCGCTTTTCTTCGGATTTATCGGTCCGGGGGATCTTTTTGAGGATCATGATGTCATACGGCTTGATCGAAATTTCGCGGTCGTATTTGTCGTCGACCACATCGCCGCGCACCATCACAGTCGCACCTTTTTTCATCAGGCCGTATTTTTCCTCGTTGTCCACCGAGTCAATGATCTTCAGCGTGTTGCTGGAGGTATAGTCGGTAAAATTCCAGGTGAGGATCACCTTGTCGCCTGCCCGCGTCACCTTGGATTCCGCAGCAAAAATATCGCCCCATACCACCACAGTGCCGCTGTTCGCGTTCAATTCCCGCATCGGGACCGGTGTTTCGGTGATGGTTTTGCCTTTGAGGAGCTGCGCGCTGTTCTGGAACTGCAAAGCCGTAAAATCTACGGTTACTTCTTCGGGCGTATCTTTGACGGCCCCACCCCGCCGGGAAAAACCGCCGCCATTGCCGCCGTTCCATTTGGATGCAGAAGGCTTTGGAGAGACAGACTGCTTATGTACCGCAACCGAAACCGGTTCCGGCTGACGGAGAACCATTGGCTCCGGAACAGCAGCCGCTTCTTCGGTCAGTTCCCCTTCGAAAATGACATCTAAATGGAAACTAAACCGCTCCATGATAATCCGTTCAATCATCCGGTCAACACCAGCTTGTGAAAGGATTTCCCGGCCGCCGTTTGCCAGTTGAATCGTTAGCCGATTCTCTTCGACGGACGGCACAGCATCCTCAAAAAAGCCGTTGACAACGCCGCAATGTTCTTTCAGCTCGGTGATGATCGAGGGGAAATAACTGAGCGAAAAGAGCGGCGGCTGATATTTCATCTCGATCCGCACCTTTTTCAGTCCCGCTTTGCGCGCGATCTCATCCGCGCATTGCCGCACTTTACCCAGTTCGATCAATGCTTCATTTTTGGCAGTAATTCGGATATCCGAAGCGGCGCGGTCCGCGTCGATCCGCAGAATTTCACAGTTCCCGAATACCGAAGCAAACGGTTCTGCCAGATATTCCCCAAACACATACCCAAAGCTGTTTTGCAGCATAATGTTCCCCTTTCGTCACATCTTCTCAATCTCGGCAAAAAGCTCGTCCACAATCTGCTCCTCCGGAACTTTCCGCAGGATCTCCCCTTTTTTAAACAGAATCGCGCAGCCGTCGCCGCCTGCAATCCCAATGTCTGCTTCCCGCGCTTCGCCAGGGCCGTTGACAACGCAGCCCATCACAGCCACCTTGATTGGCTTTTTGACCGAAGCCAGCCGTTCCTCCACCCGGTTTGCCAAAGAAATCAGGTCAATTCGCGTCCTGCCACAGGTCGGACAGGAGACAATCTGCGGTGCATCTGGACAAAGATCCAACGCTTTGAGAATATCCCGCGCCGCCGCAATCTCCCGCACCGGATCCGCTGTCAGCGACACCCGGATGGTATCACCGATGCCGTCGGCCAGCAGGCTTCCGATGCCGATAGATGACTTAATTAATCCCATTCTTTCGGTACCAGCTTCGGTGACGCCCAGATGGAGTGGATATACGCACTGCTCCGCCAGTTTACGGTAGGCTTCGATCATAGTATGCACATTGGACGATTTCAGCGAAATCACAATCTGGTCGAACCCGAATTTTTCGAGCAGCTGTGCGTTGTAAAGGCCGCTTTCCACCAGTGCGTCGGCTGTCGGCGCGCCGTATTTCGCCAGAATATGCTTTTCGAGCGAACCACCGTTCACCCCAATCCGGATCGGAACTCCTTTGTTGGCGCAGGCTGTCGCCACTGCCTTGATCCGATCCTCATCGCCGATGTTGCCCGGGTTGATCCGGATCTTATCGATACCAGCTTCCAATGACTCCAGCGCCAGCCGGTAATCAAAATGGATGTCTGCCACAAGCGGGATGGAAACCGCTTCCTTGATCTTAGGAATGAGCTGTACCGCTGCTTTATCGGGAATTGCTGCCCGGACAATTTCGCAGCCTGCCTGCTCCAGCTCCACCGCTTGCGCAACACTTCCTGCAATATCGGTACTTGGCACATTGAGCATTGACTGAATGTAGATTTTTCCGTTTCCAAAGGTCAGGTCTTTGAGTCGAACCGGTATCGTTTTCCGTTCCATAAATACTCCTTATCCGCAAAAAGGGACAGAGCAATCTGTCCCGTTTACTTGCTATGTTATAGAGAATCATTTCATCTGCTTTACGAAATAATTCGCCAGACATCATGGAATGCCACCACAACCATCAAAAGAATCAAGACAGCAAAACCCGCTAAATGGACATATGCCTCATACTCCGGCTTAATCCGTTTGCGGCGGATCGCCTCCACCAAAAGGAAGAAGAACCGCCCGCCGTCCAGTGCCGGAATCGGAAGAAGGTTGAAAATCCCAACATTGACCGAAATAAATGCCGCCAGCAAAAGCAGACTCGATGCGCCAACCTTTGCCGCCTGACCAACCACCTGCGTCATGCCGATCGGCCCCGCCAGATCGTTAATCGAAGCGTGCCCTGTTACCAGATCCAGCAAGGAGATCCAAACCAGCCGCGCAATCGAAACAGTTTTCCGGAACGAATAGCTGAGCACATTTCCAAAAGTCGGTTCAATGCCCACCACTTTAAAATCCACCGAAAGGCTTCGACTGCCGTCTTCTCCGTCGATCATGGTAAAAGTTACCCCGGAAAGCGAAACTTTTTCCCCATTCCGGCGGACAACCATATCTACCACACCATCGGCATCCCGCAGCAGTTCATAGGCAATATCATTTTCCACCAAAATACTGCGGCCGTTAATTTCAAGGATGGTATCCCCCACCTGCAATCCGGTAGCCTCAGAAGATGCATTGTCGTAAAAACTCGCAACAGTATTGGAGGTAATGACATCGGAAGCTGCGGTAATCCCCATGACAATTACCAAACCGAGCAGCAGATTCATCGCCGCGCCAGCCAGGACAATCAGCATCCGCTTCCAGAGCTTTGCGTTGCAGAAAGCGCGCGGATCAGCCGAACCATCGTCTTCCCCTTCCATGCTGCAAAAGCCGCCGATTGGAAATGCTCGGACAGAATATAGCGTTTCGCCTTTCTGCCGTTTTAGAACAGCCGGCCCCATTCCCAGCGCAAACTCATTTACCTTTACGCCGGAGAGCTTTGCCACCACAAAATGCCCGAGTTCGTGGATGAAAATGATGATCAGAAAAATCACCAGGGTTAACACAATGCTCCAAATCATAGTTTCCTCCAAAGGTTATTTCGCACACACGCTGCGCACTGTTTCGCGGGCAAACTGCTCCGCCTCCAGAATTGACGCAACTGTAACCGGCCCCATTTCCGGCATTTCCAACATTTGGGCTACAACGTCACCGATGGTTAAAAACGGGATTTTCCGTTCCAGAAAAAGCTTTACCAGCTCCTCATTGGCGCTGTTCACCAAAGTGGGATACAGCCCGCCTTTTTGAATGGCGGCAAGCGCCGTTTTCAGGCAGGTGAACGTTTCCAGATCCGGCTTTGCAAAAGTCAAAGTGCCATAATCAAACAGGTTGAGCCGCTTGGTAGGACACGGATACCGCTCCGGATAGGTAATTGCGTACTGAATCGGAATTTTCATATCCGGCACGCCAAGCTGTCCCAGCACCGCATAATCCTCAAACTCCACCATCGAATGAATCACGCTTTCCCGATGGACAACTACTTCTACCTGTTCCGGTTTGACACCAAACAGCCAGACCGCTTCGATACATTCAAAGCCCTTGTTCATCAGTGTGGCGGAATCCACTGTGATTTTCGCACCCATGCTCCAGTTGGGATGACGAAGTGTCTGCTCCACTGTCACACCTTCCAGCTCATCCCGCTTTTTCCCGAAAAACGGGCCGCCGGAAGCCGTCAGCAATATTTTATTCACCCGATTGCCGGAATATCCCTGAATACACTGGAAAATCGCGGAATGTTCACTGTCTACCGGCAGAATGGAAACGCCTTTTTCCTTTGCAGCGCGCATCACCAGACTGCCGCCAGTCACCAGCGTTTCCTTATTTGCCAACGCGATGTTTTTGCCGGCTGCAATTGCGGTCAGAGTGGGCTGAAGCCCAACCATCCCCACTACCGCATTCACAGTCAGATCAACAGATGGAAGCGAAGCAACCTCACAAAGACCCTCCATCCCACTTACTACCCGAATACCAGTATCAGCCAGACGGATTTTTAAGCTGTTACAACAATCCTCTCGAAAGATACAAACCACTTCCGGCTGAAATTCCCGCGCCTGCTCTTCCAAAAGCTTTTCATTAGAATAAGCCGCCAGCCCTTTTACCGGAATCCCATGAACACGGGCAACTTCCAATGTCTGCACTCCGATCGAACCGGTAGAACCCAGGATGGTCAGTGTATGTTGTATCATGCGTTTCTCCTTTCTGTCAAGCCGCCAGCTGCAAAATCGGCAACAGCTTTGTCAAAAGGTACAAAGTAGGAACGACAAGTAAAAAGCTGTCGAAGCGGTCCATAATTCCACCATGACCAGGCATGATGGTACCAAAATCCTTAATTCCTGCCTGCCGCTTGATGACGGATGCCAGCAAATCCCCGCAAATCCCCGCAACGGAACAGACTGCGGCTACAACTGCCGCGGATATGTAGGAAACTTCAAGGAAAACTCCATCTCGTCCAAGAATCCAAGTGTATCCCCAGCAAAAGAGGATAAAGAACACTACGGCAAAAAAAACCCCGCCAACTGCTCCTTCAATAGTTTTATGAGGACTGATTAAAGGACACATCTTATGCTTGCCAAATTTTCGCCCCACAAAATATGCTGCTGTATCAGAAACCCAAGCCGCGACACAGGCAAGCAGCATAAAAAACAATCCATGATTGGTCGTATCCCGAATGTACACCAGCATAGAAAACCCGAGCGGTACAATCAGTGCAATAAATCCGGCCGTTGTAATTTCCGAAAACATCGTTTTCTGATGGTCAAACAGAAGCATCCCAAACAGGAGCGCTAAAAATACAAGAGTCACATAAAAAAAGGCTTTACTGTTTTGAATTCGGTCGTAAAACGGCATTGCGGCCCCATAAAGAACTGCAGCCCCCAGCACTACTTTATTCTTCACATATCCGGTAGAATGTAGGATTTCAAATACCGCGAGCACTGCAATCAACGCAACAGCCACATTTAAGACAGGTGTATCAAACAAAATAAAGACAATCACTAAAAGGACTAAGCCCAGCATAGCTGAAATAATCCGTTGTTTCATTTTCTTTTCCTCCATCCCAATCCGGCCTTTCCGAACGGAAAAAGGGGAGCGGTATACACCACTCCCTTTTTCTCAAATTCCGCCAAACCGGCGGTTCCGTTTTTGATACGCAAGGAGTGCCTGATCCAAATGTGTCGGCTTAAAATCAGGCCAGAGAATTTCATCCATAAAAACATATTCCGCATAGGCACTCTGCCAGATCAGGAAATTTGACAGGCGATATTCCCCACTCGGACGGATAATCAGATCCACATCTGGCTCATCACCAGCATATAGATTCTCCGTAATCGATGCTTCGGTAATTTGTTCCGGCTGAAGCACACCGGCTTTAACCTGTTCCGCAAGTTTCCGGGCAGCATGAACAATCTCGTCCCGCCCGCCGTAATTAATCGCAAGATTCAAAGTCAAGCCTGTATTATTTGCGCTTTCCGACCGGATTTCTTCCATTTTTTGCTGAATATCCGCATCAAATGCCGATAAATCGCCTAAAAATCGGATCCGAAAATTTTGATCCCGGTAGTTATCCACTTCCACAAGATAATTCCGCAGCAGACCAATGATGGCATCCACCTCATCCTTGGGGCGCTTCCAGTTTTCCGTAGAAAAAACATACATTGTCATATAACGGATGCCGATTTTATTCGCATAAGTGGCAATTTTTTTAAAGGCTTCCGCACCAGCACGATGGCCCATTTTCCTTGGGAGGCCGCGCTTTTTTGCCCAGCGTCCATTGCCGTCCATAATAATGCCGATATGAAGCGGAAGATTTTCAAATTCTGCCATATTACAGCTCCATGATTTCCTTTTCTTTTTTCTCGGTCATCACATCGATGTCCTTAACATATTTATCAGTGAGTTTCTGGGTTTCCTTTTCGCCATCCTTAAGATCATCTTCTGTCAACTCACCATTTTTCTTCATGGCTTTGAGTTTCTCCATCGCGTCGCGACGAATCGAACGAAGCGCAACTTTTCCCTCTTCTCCCATCTTACGGATATCTTTCGCCAGTTCTTTGCGCCGCTCCTCGGTCAGAGGCGGGAAATTCAAACGAATTACTTTGCCGTCGTTGTTAGGAGTGATACCGAGTTCGGAGGCGAGAATTGCCTTTTCAATCTGTTTCAATGTAGAAACATCCCAAGGCTGGATCATTAAAGTGCGCGCTTCCGGCACCGAAATGGCAGCCATCTGGTTAATCGGAGTTTGTGCACCGTAGTAATCCACAGTGATCTTATCCAGCAGAGCCGGATTTGCGCGGCCAGCACGGATGGAAGCAAATTCCTTATCCAACGCCGCAAGAGTTTTTTGCATTTTTTCTTCTGCTTTTTTCAGCTGTTCTTTCATAATTCACAAATCCTTTCTAATGGATATTTATTGGGGAAGAACCAGAGTTCCAACATTTTCGCCAGCTACAGCTCTTACAATATTCTGAGGATCCGCAAGGTTAAACACAAGCAGAGGCAACCCATTGTCTTTGCACATAGAAGCAGCTGTCGCATCCATGACTGCCAGATTTTTAGCCAACACATCCTGGAATGTTAGTGTATCAAATTTCACAGCATCCGGATATTTGTGGGGGTCCCGATCATAAACACCGTCTACCATTGTCGCCTTTAATACTACATCCGCACCAATTTCCGCCGCACGCAGAGAAGCTGCTGTGTCTGTCGAGAAAAAAGGGTTTCCGGTACCGCATCCAAAAATTACAACACGGCCTTTTTCCAGATGACGCACCGCACGGTTTCGAATATACGGCTCCGCAACTTCCTGCATGGCAATTGCAGTCTGTACACGAACCACCGCGCCAGTTTCCTCCAGCGCATCAGCAACAGCTAAAGCGTTCATTGTTGTTCCAAGCATTCCGATATGGTCCGCACGGGTCCGGTCCATTGCGCCGCTGCTTCTGCCACGCCAGAAATTCCCCCCACCGACTACTACCGCGATTTGTGCGCCCATATCAACACATTCTTTGATCGCCTTGCAGATTGGGATAATAACGCTGTAATCCAAGCCGAATTTCTTTTCACCGGCCAATGCTTCGCCGCTGAGCTTTAACAGGACTCGTTTGTATTTTGGTTCCAAAACCGACACTCCATTCCGTTAATTTCTACATCTATTCTACCTTATTTGTTCCATAAAGTAAAGAGATCCAACAGATTTTTCTCAGTTTTTTTATATCCCCAAGCAAATCTATAAAAAAAGGGACACAAAGGAAATCTCCTCTGTGTCCCCTCACGCACAAAATTATTTCACCATGCTCGCAACTTCATCAGCAAAGTTATCTTCGCGTTTTTCAAGGCCTTCGCCTTTTTCAATGCGGACAAAGGAAACGATCGACATTTTGCCGCCCATTTCTTTGGCAGCATTTTCGACATACTGCTTCACGCTGATTTTTTCCTCTTTAACAAAAGGCTGATCCAGCAAGCAGATCTCCTGATACAGTTTGCCCATACGGCCATTGATAATGCCTTCTTTTACCTTTTCGGGCTTATTGGCCATCTTGGGATCGTTTTCCATCTGTGCTTTAATGATTTCTTTTTCCTTAGCGACTACTTCCGCGGGAACTTCGCATTCGCAGAGGTAAGCAGGGTTCGAGAATGCAATCTGCATAGCAACATCTTTACCAACAGCAGCAAACTCTTCTTTATCAGCGCAATCGGTGTCAAAGTTTACCAGAACGCCGATCTTTCCGCCGCCATGGACATAAGGAACCAGGTTGCCTTCCATCCGGGTAAAGCGTCTGATCTTCATATTCTCACCGATTACCAAGATACGATCATTCAATGCTTCGGTAACGGTCATGTCGGTATTCTCGCAGTGCATATTTCCCAGCTCTTCCACATTTGCCGGGTTGTTCTTGATGATGGTTTTTGCAACATTGTTAACAAATTCCACAAAGGTTTCGTTCTTGGCAACGAAGTCAGTTTCAGCATTGACTTCCAGTACAACACCAACATTGCCCTCTACCATCGATACTACTAAACCTTCAGCAGCGATACGGCTTGCTTTCTTTTCAGCAGCAGCAAGACCTTTTTCGCGAAGGAACACAAGAGCCTGTTCCATATCGCCATCGGACTGAGTCAGCGCCTTTTTGCAATCCATCATACCGCAACCGGTTTGTTCACGCAGTTTTTTTACATCAGCAGCAGTAAAATTCGCCATATTATTTTCCTCCTGTTATTCTTCTAATAAAATGCCCGAGAGAATCGCTCGGGCATGAAATCTTTCTTGCTTATTCAGCAGCTTCTTCGGTTTCCTCCGCAGCAGCTTCTTCCTCAGCAGCCTCAGATTCACCCTGTCTGCCTTCCAGAACAGCGCTGGACATCGCGCCAGCAATCAGTTTTACAGCACGGATTGCATCATCGTTACCGGGAATGACATAGTCAACTTCATCAGGATCGCAGTTGGTGTCAACAATCGCAACAACCGGAATGCCGAGTTTTCTTGCTTCGGAAACGGCGATTTTTTCTTTCTTGGGGTCAACAACAAACATAACGGAAGGAAGTTTGTTCATGTTCTTGATGCCGCCGATGAACTTTTCGAGTTTTTCGATTTCAAGTTTCAGTTTAATAACTTCTTTTTTGGGCAGAAGCTCAAAAGTGCCGTCTTCTTCCATCTTGCGGAGCTGAGCCAGACGCTCAATTCTGCGGCGGATTGTCTTAAAGTTGGTGAGCATACCGCCGAGCCAACGGGCATTGACATAGTGCATGCCGCAGCGCTCGGCTTCTTCTTTTACAGAATCGCCAGCCTGTTTCTTTGTGCCGACAAACAGAACTTCACCGCCCTCAGCTGCGGTGTCACGGACGAACATGTAAGCTTCTTCCAGCTTCTTAACGGTTTTCTGCAGGTCGATAATGTAGATGCCGTTTCTTTCGGTGAAGATATAGGGAGCCATTTTCGGGTTCCATCTTCTGGTCTGGTGACCAAAGTGCACGCCAGCTTCGAGGAGCTGTTTCATAGATACGACTGCCATAGGTGTTTCCTCCTAAAAATTTGGTTTTTTGACCGGTTAAGGCCGGCCTCCTCCGCACTGATTCCAACGCAACTGACACAGTTCAGCACCATGCGCGGAAACTCGGGTGCGTGCGTAATGCTTTATTAGAATAACATAAACCGCCTGCAATTGCAAGCGGTTTACAAAAAATTTACAATTCATATTCCTTTTTCAATGCCGCAATGCAGTCCTCTGCCACTGCGTCGCTGACCAGAACAGAGATATCCACCAGTGATGTTGTAATCAGCAGAATCTCCGCATGACATTCTGCCAAAACATGAAAAACACCGGCTGCGATCCCGTAATGTTCCGGCATGGAATCTCCAAACAGAGAAAGTTTGACATTATTATTGCTGACCAGCGGTTTCACGGTGGGATACTTATCCCGAATCCGGGCGGTAATTTCCATAATTTTACCGATATCGTTGCCACTCGCCGTAAAAGAAAGGGAGACATATGGTCCGGTCAGCGCTGTCTGAGAAATCATATCTACATTGATTTCCGCCTCAGTAAGAGCTGTAAAAATCTTGTCAATAAACTCCGAGCCGGAAGGCACTTTGCTCAACGTCACCAACGCAACATCATTTGTTACATCCAGCCTCGTAATAGTTTTCATCACAGCACCCCCTTATTCAGCCAGCATATCCGACATTCGGTACAATCCGGCTTCCTTTTTACCAGCCATATAAACCGCTGCATTCAAAGAACCAACCGCAAAAATTTCCCGCGACATGGCTGTATGACTCAGGGTAATGATCTCGTCCCGGCCGGCAAAAATGATTTCATGTTCCCCTACAATCGTGCCGCCGCGAATCGAGTGGATGCCGATTTCATTCGGATCCCGCTTCCGCCGCACCGAATGGCGGTCATATACATAATGTTCCCGGTTATCCAGTGTTTCGTTGATTGCATCGGCCAGCATCAGCGCCGTCCCGCTCGGGGCATCCAGCTTGCGGTTGTGGTGTTTCTCCACGATCTCAATGTCAAACTGACCACCCAGCACCTGCGCTGCCTTTTTAGCCAACTCCGCCAGCAGGTTCACACCAAGCGACATATTAAAGGAAAAGAAGATCGGCACCTCTTTGGCAGCTGTTTCAATCCGGGCGATTTGCTCTTCATTGTAACCGGTTGTTGCAATTACCAGCGGCACCCGGTTGCCAAGGCTATAGGTTAGCAGTTCTTCCAGCAAACTGGGATGGGAAAAATCAATCATCACATCCGGGTTTACCGTCGCCTCAGACGGGCTGCGGTAAACTGGAAATTCCCTTTTTTCTTCGGTGTTAACATCAACACCGGCAATAATGCGGCAGTCATCCCGGGCGGAAACACAGTCCGCAATAACGCGCCCCATTTTCCCTTGGCAGCCGCAAAGCATAATATCCGTCATTTTTTCACTTTCCTTTTCATTTAAACAAAGTCAGCTAAGAAGGCCATGGTTTTTCATTGCCTTGATCAGCACTTCCCTGTCGGCATCCGTCATCGGATAAAGCGGAAGCCGGCACTGTCCGGCTGCAAAGCCCATCAGGTTGGCAGCTTCCTTGACCGGAATGGGATTGGTATCAATGAACAGTGCTTTTACCAGATCCATCGATTCAATCTGCAATTTAGCGCTTTCGCCAGTTTTCCCCTCAAAGAACAGGCTGCACATGTCGTGTACCTGCTGCGGGATGAGGTGCGAAAGAACCGAAATGACACCGATGCCGCCCAACGACAGGATCGGCACAATCTGCGCATCTTCACCAGAATAAAAATCCAGCGCATCTCCGCACAAATAACGGGTTTCAGCAATGGCGCTGATATTCCCGCTTGCTTCTTTTACCGCCACAATGTTGGGGTGCTTGGAAAGCTCGTAAAAAGTTTTTGGCGCAATCGTCAGCCCGGTCCGGCTGGGGATATGGTAGACGATCATTGGAAGATCCACCGCATCGGCAATGGCATTGTAGTGCGCAATCAGTCCGCGCTGCGAAGTCTTATTATAATAAGGAGTTACGACCAAAATTCCATCCGCACCGGCTTCTTTGGCAAATTTGCTGCGTTCGATCGCTTTGGCAGTGTCGTTGGTTCCAGTTCCGGCAATGACCGGAACGCGGCCGGCTGTTTTTTCCACCGCAAACCGGATCGCCTGCTGCTGTTCCTCCTGGGAAAGAGTGGGAGTTTCTCCCGTTGTTCCGCAGATGACAATCGCATCGGTATGCCGTTCAATCTGCCAGTCGATCATCCGGCCGAGCTCCGGAAAATTGATGCTGCCATCGGGATTCATCGGTGTCAGGATCGCAATACCCGCTCCTGTGAAGATACGCTTTTTCATGTAAGATTCTCCTTCAAAAAAGGCTTAGTCAAGATACCCTTTTGCTGCGAGCAGCTCCGCCATCAGAACAGCGCCGCCTGCTGCTCCGCGCAGCGTGTTGTGGGAAAGGCAGACGAACTTGACGTCATACTGGGAATCAGGACGCAGACGTCCGATCGAAACTGCCATACCGCCTTCGATATCTCGGTCGAGTTTGGCCTGCGGACGGTCGTTTTCCTCAAAATAATGCAGGAACTGTTTGGGAGCAGACGGCAGGTTCAGTTTCTGTGCCTCGCCTTCAAACTCCGCCCAGATCTTTTTGATTTCTTCGATTTCCGGTTTCTTCTCAAAGGAAGCGAAAACAGCAGCGGTATGGCCGTCGCTGACCGGAACACGGAGGCACTGGGTAGTGATAGAGGGAGATGTTGCGTTGACGATGCGGCCGTCTTCCACCTTGCCCCAAATCTTCATCGGCTCCAGCTCACTCTTTTCCTCTTCCCCACCGATATAAGGGATCACATTGTCCACAATTTCAGGGAAAGTTTCAAAAGTCTTACCGGCTCCGGAAATTGCCTGATAGGTACAGGCAAGTACTTTTGTCAGGCCAAATTTTTCCCGCAGCGGATGGAGTGCCGGTACATAGCTCTGCAGAGAGCAGTTGGATTTTACCGCGATGAAGCCGCGTTTGGTGCCCAGGCGTTTCCGCTGTGCCTCGATGACCTCGATGTGGTCGGCATTGATTTCCGGCACCACCATCGGAACGTCCGCAACACCACGGTTGGCAGAGTTATTGGACACCACCGGTATTTCCGCTTTAGCATAAGCTTCTTCCAGCGCTTTGATTTCATCCTTTTTCATATTGACCGCACAGAAGACAAAATCGACCAGCTCTTTCATCTTTTCAATATCTTTTGTCGCGTCAAACAGCACCATATCCGCCATCGAAGCCGGCATCGGCATTTTCATCAGCCAGCGGCCTTCCAAAACTTCCGCATACTTTTTGCCCGCGCTCCGCTCCGAAGCCGCCAGCGCAGTCACCTTGAACCACGGGTGATTTTCCAGCAAAGTTGCAAAACGCTGTCCTACCATTCCGGTTGCACCGATAATCCCCACACGATATGTCTTCATTCCATACCCATCCTTTGCTGCCGCCCGTAATTTGGCGGCATATTTTTGCCTCGTTCCAGTATATGCTTCATTTTTCCCTATTATTATGAAAAAAACCGGTTGAAAACCGGCCTGTCATGCATTATAATAGATATACTGATGTTTGGCGCAGTTCCAAAACCGGAACGGATACCAGTGTCAGTTCTCCATCACACATGATGACAACCCAGTGTTTGTTCAACCCGGGGCCAGGCGGATTCGTTCCCATAAAATCCCCTTCGGCGAATTTTCCTTTGGGCTGTTCTCCACGGTCCTGGAAAACCTCCGACAGCTTACTCTTAAAACCCGCACCTCTGACTGGAATATTGGTTGGCTGAGATTATCATACCATGTTCCGACACACATGTCAATTCTTTTTTGGAAAACAGGTGTGTTTTTTTGAGAACATTGTGAAAAAGAGCAAATTTCCGCCGAAATGTGCGAGAATGCCAGCCAAAAGCTGCAAAAAAATTTGTAAAAATCTGTGATGGGACTTGTTTTGTTGAGAAAAGGGGTTCCCTTCTCAAAATAAATGCCGTTGTTTCACGGCAGAATGGATGATATGATGGATTTGATGAACAAAAGCGACTATTTTTACAACCTTCCTGAGGAGCTCATTGCGCAGCATCCGGTGGAGCCGCGGGACGCTTCCCGGCTGATGCGGCTTGACCGGCAGACCGGGGAAGTTTCCCACCACCATTTCCGGGATCTGACCGAGCTGCTGCGTCCGGGCGACCTGCTGGTCGTCAACGATTCCCGCGTCCTCCCCGCCCGGATTTACGGGTTCAAAGAGGACACCGGTGCGAATATGGAGTTCCTTCTTCTGGAACAAAAAGAGCAGAATCGCTGGGAAGTGATGGTCAAACCCGGCCGCCGCGCAAAAGTCGGCACCCGATTCGTTTTTGGCGACGGACTCCTGCGCGCTACTGTCCTGGAAGTGCTAGATGGCGGCAACCGTCTGGTGGAATTTGAGTGCGAAGAAAACATCTTCACCGTCCTCGACCGGATCGGACAGATGCCGCTGCCGCCCTACATCACCGAAAAGCTCCAGGACAAGGAGCGGTACCAGACCGTCTACTCCCATGAGCTGGGTTCCGCAGCCGCACCGACTGCCGGCCTGCATTTCACCAAGGAACTGATGCAGAAACTGAACGATATGGGCGTAAAAATTGTGCCGGTCACCCTGCACGTCGGGCTCGGAACTTTCCGCCCGGTCAAGGAGGAGAGCATCCTCGACCACAAGATGCACTCGGAACACTACCATCTCCGCCAAGAAACCGCTGATCTCATCAACGAAACCAAGAAAAACGGCGGCCGTGTCATCGCGGTCGGCACCACAAGCTGCCGCACCTTGGAAAGCGTTGCCACTTTCTGCGGCGAAATCAAAGAAGCAGAAGGCTGGACCAACATCTTTATCTATCCTTCCTATGAATTCAAGGTGCTCGACGGACTGATTACCAACTTCCACCTGCCGGAAAGCACCCTGATTATGCTGGTTTCCGCCTTCGCCGGATACGAACACACCATGAACGCATACAAGATTGCCGTTGCAGAGAAATACCGTTTCTTCAGCTTCGGTGACGCCATGCTCATCCTTTGATTCCAAGACAGAGAGGTTTTTTATGTATAAATTACTGAAAAAAGAAGGCGCCGCACGCCGCGGCGAATTTGCCACCGTTCACGGCACCGTCCAGACTCCCGCTTTCATGAATGTCGGCACCTCCGCCGCCATCAAGGGCGGTATTTCCTCCTACGACCTCAAAGACCTCAAATGCCAGGTCGAGCTCTGCAACACCTACCATCTTCATGTCCGCCCCGGCGATGATCTCATCTACCGGATGGGCGGCCTCCACAAGTTCATGGGCTGGGATCGCCCCATCCTCACCGACAGCGGCGGATTCCAGGTATTTTCGCTCGCTGTCCTCCGCAAAATCCAGGAAGAAGGCGTTACTTTCAACTCTCATGTCGACGGCCGCAAAATCTTTATGAGCCCCGAAATCAGCATGCAGATTCAGTCGCACCTCGGTTCTACCATTGCGATGGCCTTTGACGAATGTGTGGAGAACCCCTCCACCCTCGCCTACTCCACCCAGTCCTGCGCCCGTACCACCCGCTGGCTGGTCCGCTGCAAGGCGGAGATGCAGCGCCTGAACTCCCTCGACGAAACCATCAACAAATACCAGCTGCTGTTCGGCATCAACCAGGGCTGTGTCTATGATGACCTCCGGATTGAGCACATGAAACAGATTGCTGATCTCGACCTGGACGGCTATGCCATCGGCGGCCTTGCAGTCGGCGAACCGGCCGAGGAAATGTACCGCATTATCAGTGCCGTGGAACCCCACATGCCAGCCGAAAAGCCTCGTTATCTGATGGGTGTCGGCACTCCCGGCAACATCATCGAAGCGGTTTCCCGCGGCGTGGACCTCTTCGACTGCGTCATGCCCAGCCGCAATGCCCGTCACGGCCATCTGAACACCTGGAGCGGCATCCGCAACATTATGAATGCCAAATATGCCGAAGATGACCAGCCCATCGATCCGGAATGCACCTGCCCCACCTGTCAGAAACATTCCCGCGCCTACCTGCGCCACCTGTTCAAGGCAAATGAGATGCTCGCCATGCGGCTGGCTGTCATGCACAACCTCTACTTCTACAACACCCTGATGGAAAAAATCCGGGAAGCGCTCGACAATGGGACTTTCCAGCAGTTCCACGACAAATATGTCAAGCTGCTCGACACCAGAATCTGATTAGAGGAGATGATTTTCTGCTGGCGATTGAAATTATGAAAATCAGGGAGCATCCGGAGCTTGCAAACAAAGCCGCTGCCTGGTTCCACGAAAAATGGGGCATTCCGCAGCAGGCTTATACCGAAAGCATGGAGAAATGTCTGCAAAACACTTCGGCTGTTCCGCAATGGTATGTCGTTTTACAAAACGAAAATATTATCGCCGGTCTGGGGGTAATCGAAAACGACTTCCACAACCGCCCTGACCTAACGCCAAATGTCTGTGCGGTTTATGTGGAAGAAGCTTTCCGCTGCCGCGGGATCGCCGGGCAGATGCTTGACTTTGTCTGCCGGGATCTTGCCGGTATGGGAATCAGCACCTTGTATCTGCTCACCGACCATGACTCTTTTTATGAACGTTATGGCTGGGAGTTTTTTTGCATGGTACAGGGCGACGGTGAGCCGGAAGCTTCCAGAATGTACCGGCACAAATACCACTGAAAAAATGTTTTTTTATAAAATCCCGTTGAAAATTTTCTGCTTTTCCTGTACAATAAAGGAAAAGGAGGGATGTCTATGAGCCATACCGACTTCATAGCAAAGCTTTCTGAAAAGCTGGATGTTTTCCCGCAATGGGATCTGGATCAGCTGGACGGAAAAAACGCACGAATTTTTACCATCGATATGAATAAAGGATTCACCCGAAGCGGTGCTCTTTCCAGCCCGCGGGTTGCAGCACTTCTTCCCGCAACTCGCAATTTCCTGAAAGCCTGCCGGGAAAAAGAACTTCTGATTGCTGCAGTCACCGACTGCCACACCGCAGATTCCACCGAGCTTGCGTCCTATCCCGCTCATTGCCTGGACGACAGCGATGAACCAGAGCTGGCACCAGAAATCTGGGAATTTCCCCGCAAAATTCTTACCAAAAATTCCACTAACGCTTTCTTTGCCCCCGGAATGGACAAGCTATTAAAAGATGCACATACTGTTGTCATCACTGGCTGCTGCACCGACATTTGCATTATGCAATTTGCCGTCACTTTAAAAGCCTTTGCCAATCAAAGTGATACACCATTGGATGTAATCGTTCCCCGCCAGCTTGTCGATACCTATGACGCTCCCGACCACCCCGCGCAGCTTTTGAATGATCTTGCCCTGCTCTCTATGGCAGGAAACGGTGTGTCTGTCGTCAATTACCTACCAAGGAAATAAGAAGGAGTCTTTACCATGAATTGGAGCAACAACCGCAATCTTACCATGCTGGTCGATTTTTATGAGCTGACCATGTCCAACGGATATTTTGCACAGGGACGTTCTGATGAAATCGCCGTCTTTGATATGTTCTTTCGCAAAATTCCCGATCAGGCTGGTTTTGCCATCTGTGCCGGATTGGAACAGCTGGTGGAATATGTTAAAAATCTGCACTTTACTGACGAGGATATCGAATATCTTCGCAGCAAGAAGATGTTCCGTGAGGATTTCCTGCAGTATCTGCGCAATTTTAAATTCAGCGGCGACATCTGGGCGATGAAAGAAGGCACCCCCATCTTCCCCGGTGAGCCTGTTGTCACCGTTGTCGCCCCCATCATTGAGGCACAGCTTGTCGAAACGATGGTTTTGCTCACCATCAACTTCCAGTCGCTTGTCGCCACCAAGGCAAACCGTATTGTCCGTTCGGCACAGGGACGTTCTGTGTTTGAATTCGGCTCCCGCCGTGCACAAAGCTATGATGCCGCAATCCTTGGTGCAAGAGCTGCTTATATCGGCGGATGCAGCGGAACTGCCTGCACCATCACCGACCGGGAATTCGAGGTTCCGGCTATGGGTACCATGGCGCACAGCTGGGTTCAGCTTTTTGACACGGAATATGAAGCATTCAAAGCATATGCGGAAATCTATCCCGACAGCTGCACCCTTTTGGTAGATACTTATAGCGTCTTAAAATCCGGTATTCCCAATGCTATCAAATGCTTTGACGAGGTGCTGAAACCCAAAGGCTTCCGTCCGAAAGGCGTCCGAATCGATTCCGGCGACATCGCCTACCTTTCTAAGAAAATGCGAAAAATGCTTGACGATGCCGGCTACTCTGACTGCAAGATCGTCGCTTCCAACTCGTTGGATGAGTACCTGATCCGTGATCTGATTCTGCAAGGCGCACAGGTCGATACTTTCGGTGTAGGTGAAAACCTGATTACTTCTAAGAGCGATCCGGTCTTCGGCGGTGTTTACAAACTGGTGGCTGTCAAAGAAAATGGCGTTTTTGTCCCCCGAATTAAAATCAGTGAAACGGTGGAAAAAATTACCACTCCCAATCTGAAAAAGGTGTACCGCCTTTTCAAAAAGGACAGCGGCAAAGCCGTGGCGGATTATGTTACGCTGTTTGATGAAAAAGTCCCGACAGAAGGTCCGATTACATTGTTTGACCCACTGGAAACCTGGAAATCTAAAACCTTTGAGGATGTGGAGCTTCGTCCGATGATGGAGCATATTTTTGCTAAAGGCGAATGTGTATATCACCTTCCATCCCTCAATGATATCCGCAGTTATTGTACCGCACAGGTTGATGCGCTTTGGGATGAAGTCAAACGTTTTGAGAACCCGCATCGTTATTATGTTGACCTTTCCGAGCAGTGCTGGAACTGCAAACATATGCTTCTTTCTCAAAAACAGTTTTAATCAAATAAAAAGCCGGAGCAACTGCTCCGGCTTTATTTATTTTCGATTTGCTTCCACAAAGGAGCGCATACCGCGTTCCGTTTCCGGGCTGATTACATGTTCAATCCGGCAAGCATCGCGATCCGCAATTTCCCGGTCAATTCCTACAGTCAGCATCAAAAATTCTGCAATCAAATGATGCCGCTCCAATACTGCGCCGGCTTTCTGGCGTCCGGCTTCAGTCAGATAAATATCCCCATAGCTTTCTTGGGTAATATACCCCGCCGCTTTCAGCACATTCATTGCCCGGCTGACGCTTGGTTTGGATACACCGAGATAGTTTGCCACATCAACCGAACGGACTGCGCCATTTTTTCCTTCCAGAATCAACACGGTTTCCAAATAATTTTCGCCTGATTCCTGTAGTTTCAATGTCAACACCCCTTTCAGTTGGAATACGAAAGCCTGTGTGAGGAATCCCCCCGCCACAGGCCCATTGGCATCACTCAGCGGGGCCGTTTCTGATAGGAGCCCCGTTTGCTGTCCATTGATTTTTTCAAATCAGACATTTTTTCATCGCTGCGCTGCATAAATTTGCTCAGCATGTCCTCAAAACTCTTTCCGCCCTCTTGCTGCGACTGACGGGAAAAAGAATTCCCATTATCATAAGCCGGACGGCGGTCGTTGTTATTTTGGTTGAAATTATTATTACGGCTGCGCTGCGGTCGGGACTGAGGAGGAGGCGTATCCACGGCACGTTTCATTGAAAGGCTAACTTTCCCTTCTTCTCCGATGTTTAAAACCTTTACTTTAACAGTCTGCCCTACTGTTACAAAATCCGTAATTTCCTTTACGAATGTAGGCGCAACTTCGGAAATATGGACCATGCCTGTTTGATTTTCACCAAGATCTACAAATGCGCCGAATTTTGTGATACCGGTTACTTTTCCCTCGTAAATTTTTCCTACTTCAAGCTGCATAAATGTCTAATGAGCCTCCTTAATTGCCGCACCGCTTTCCGGTACAATCTTTATTGATTTCCAGAAGCATCATAAAAAATATGCTCATCCGGAAAGACCAACCCAAGTTTTTCCCGCGCCATCTTCACAATATACTCAAAATCAGAATCACGCTTTACCAAACTATCCAGTTCCTGATTCTCAAGTTCCTGCTCCTGGCACTGCTCTTCCAAACTGGAGAGCTGCCGGCGGTAAGAAGAGATATCAGCCTGCAGAACAAATAATGAAACCACCACATAGCAGACAAGGGCAATCAATGCAACATTGACAATCCGATTGATCTTGCTTTTTTTCAGTTTCATCATTACAGGTCTCCATCCTTTCCATAACGCACCGGCTTATTATGCTTATTATACAACATTTGAACAGCCTGTGGCAAGGAAAACTTTTTATTTCGCGGCCTTTTCAAACATTTTTGTATAATTCGTAAAATTGGAGCGAATATTTTGTTCAAAACAAACACAATAAAATGAAGTGGTAACAGAACAATCCATTTCCATATCCACCTTAATATCGTGGAAACAATCCGCACAATCAATCGAAAGAGTCGGATTGTAATTTCTCCCAACGTAAAATGATATGCAAGAAATCCCAGCAATTCCCCCAATAGCACAAATCCGCGTAGCCAACCACTGCAATAATGTATCTGGAAATAAAAAGTCACAATGGAAGCGACCAGTGCAAACAGCAAATCTTCTAAAAAAACAAGCGTCTTGACATCACGGTGGATCAACCGACAGAAACGGAAAATATCATATACAACACCCAGAAATACTCCAGCCAGGCATGCAAATAGGAACACCATCGTTTCGGAAGCCATTCGCATCCAGAATCACCGCCTTTATCGAAATATTCTGGAAAAGAATCCGGTTTTTCCGGGCTGATTTTCCGTATACTGCAATGATACAATGTCGCCTTCCATCAAAAAATCACCGGTATCCACATTCAAAGCATTAACATGAAGTGCTCTTCCATGAATCACCAGTTTACCCATATTGGTGTACAGGATGACAGTTTCTTCATCAAAGCAATCCACATCCTGAACCCCCGAAACCGTAAGCTTTTTCCGATCTTCCAAAATCAGGCTGTGCGGCATATGGAGCATATTCTTTCCTTCCATACAGGAACACCCTTTCCACAACATAGTTGTTACACTATATTCGTGAAAAGGGTGTTCTATGCTTTATAAAAGCTGATATAAATCAGCCGCAGTTTCTTTCCGAACAACTTCGACTACATTCAGAACCTTTGCTTTAATAGGGTTCGCACCAATCTGAATTTCAATTACATCCCCCACCTTGACATCATACGAAGCACGTGCCACATTCCCATTGACCAGGACTTTCCCTGCATCACAGGCTTCATTAGCAATTGTCCTTCTTTTAATCAGGCGGCTTACTTTTAAATATTTATCCAACCGCATAAATTTACCTCCAAAGAAAAAGGGCTCCTCTGCCGGATTGTCCGACGAGAATGCCCTCAGCAAAAACTGCTTATTTCGCGACAGCGTCTTTGAGTGCTTTGCCGGCTTTAAACGCAGGCACCTTGGTGGCTTCGATCTGGATTACTTCACCGGTCGCAGGATTTTTGCCTTCTCTTGCAGCACGGTCACGAACCTCAAAGGTTCCAAAGCCAACCAGCTGGACCTTCTCGCCGCCGGTCAGGGCATCGGTAATGCTTTCCAGAACAGAATTGACTGCCTTTTCAGCATCTTTCTTGGAAAAACCAGCTTTTTCCGCAACAGCATTGATCAGTTCAGTTTTTGTCATTGTTTTAGACCTCCATTTTTTTCGATTCACAAGTGAAATTACTTGGAATTCACATTTTTCTTGGCCTGCTTCCACAGGTCGTCAAGCGTATTCAATTCGGCACCCGGCATCCGGATCCCTTTTTCACCAGCCAGCTTTTCAGTTTCCTCAAAACGGTCGATGAATTTTTCACAGGAACGGGTCAGTGCAAGTTCGCTGTCTACGCCTAAATGGCGCGCAACATTGACAGCGGAAAACAATAAATCGCCCATTTCCTCTTCAATATGCGTTGGATCTTTTTCAGAAATAGCTTCCTTCAATTCTGCCATTTCATTTTCCAGATCCTTCCATGCAGCATCTGCATCCGGATAATCCATCCCGGCTTTCGCCGCTCTGGAACCTACCTTCTGGCTCCGCATCAGGGCGGGATAAACCGCCGGCACCGCACGCAGCCGTTCTGTCTGCGTTTGCGTACCCTTTACCTGGTTTTTAATGGCTTCCCAATTCTGAAGGACCTCATCGGTATTGTTTACAGTCACATCACCAAATATGTGCGGATGCCGGATGATCAGTTTGCTGCAGATATCGTGAACAACATCACTGAAATTAAAGGAACCGGCTTCCTCCTCCATACGGGCATGAAAAACGACCTGTAAAAGAACGTCGCCCAATTCTTCACGAAGCAGCGCCTGATCCTTTTTGTCAATCGCTTCAACCGCCTCATAGGTTTCCTCGATAAAGTTGCCGCGGATGCTTTCATGCGTCTGTTCCCGATCCCAGGGGCAGCCATTTTCTCCACGCAGGATTTCCATAATATGCAGCAGGTCTTCCATCCCATACCGCTCTTTTTTTTCAAATTCCAGAATAATCCCTCTTTTACACATGCGGTCTATTCAACATTTTACCCCAATAAGCGATATTTTGCAAGTAGTTTTGCAAATTTTTCTCCTTTTGGCAGCATCAATACGTCATCTTTGGACACACCGCGCAGCAAAAGAATCGCAACAAGATAAACAACAGCACCAAATCCAATGGATACAAGCGTATTAAAACTGCTATTTCCAAGGATTCCTGCCAAAACCCAATGGTACATCGCATACGCCGTCCCCGCACAAAGGAGTCCGGAAACAAACGACTTGATCGAAAGCCGTACAAAATGAACCGAAAAACCGGTAATTTTATGCAGCCATATCAAGCTCAGCACTAAAATTGTCGCATAACAGGAAACGGTGCCAGCTGCAGCCCCCTGTACATTGATGGCGGGAATTCCAATGGTGATCCAGTTGACAAAGAATTTTAGTGTTGCGCCAATCAGCATAAACATCGGCGGGAGATCTGCTCTTCCCAACGCTTGCAGAACAGCAAATATGGGGGCAGACAAACCGAGGAATATCAGCGAAATCCCTTGCAGACTGAGTACAGGTGCAGCAATCGCAACCTCTGCTGCTCTTGTCGGATACAGAAGCGAAAGAATCGGATGAGACATTGCAAGGATCCCAAGGCTCGCCGGCATCGCGATCAGACAGGTCATACGGATGACAGATTGAATATTTATTCTTGTCGCCCGATAATCGTGCGCTGTCCAAGCTGCTGTCACATTTGGCAGCGCGCTCTTCCCGAAAATACTCGTAAATGCCGGCACAAGATTGAATATCGACAGCGCATATCCGTTATAGGAACCGAATACGAAGTTGGCTGCACCAGCCTCCTCCGCCATTTTTTCTGCGGGAATCAAATTCCCAAAAATCGCCATCATTTCGGTTGAATGGGTGCGGAATGCATAATCCAAACGGTTGATAATGGTAAATGTATCGATAAACTGTGCCACATTCACTACAATCGAACCAATCGAAATTGGTATCGCAATTTTTACAAGACGAACCAGCAACACTCTGGACCGCATTGGTTTTGGGGAATTTTGCAGGTCCTCTGCCGTTACCCCATCCCCTCTCTTTTTATCGAGAATCAATAGATACGCAGTCCCGAAAAAGGTAGAGATGGTAACGCCGAGAATCGCAGCGGCAGAAGCATACGGAGCTGCAAAATGCCGCATTTCTTCTACCGAACTGGCTACATTTCCAAATACGACACCCGTTGCTTTGTATTGACTGTTTGCAAGCAGCAGCACACCGCCCGACAACGCCAATCCGAAAATTAATTTTGCAACCACTTCGATAACCTGTGAAATGGCGGTAGGCGACATATCCCGCATTCCCTCGTAATACCCTCGGTATGCAGAAGTCATGCAGCCAAAGAAAATTGCCGGGGAAATCGCCAGAACGCTCCATAAAGCGTTATCCGATTTGGTGGCAGCGTCAACATATACTTTGCTGAACGCCGCCATCAGTAAAAAGCCAAGAATCCCCATACAGAAAAAGAGCTTTTTGGATAGAGTATGGATTTTCCGGATATCCTGATATCTTTCCCGGACTGACTGTTCTGCTACCATTTTTGCGACAGCGGCAGGCAATCCGGCGGTAGAAAAAGCATACACCATGGTAAATACGCTGTATGCTGTTCCAAAATACCCCATCCCTTCCCCGTCCAGGATATTACCCAACGGGATTTTAAACACCGCGCCAATCAGCTTGACTATAATCATCGATGCTGCCAGAATAGACGCGCCCTGCAGCAGACTCTGACTTTTACGGCCCTGCAATTACAACACTCCCAGCACTAACGGTTTTGAATCGGGACCGGATTATTCGGCTTTGTCTTCCTCGTTGCAGCCGCATTCTTTGTCTTCGCCGCAGCAGCAGTTTTCTTCACAGTCCGATTTTTCTTCACAGCAGCAGGAAGTTTCGCCGCAGCAGCAGTCACTTTCTTCCTCGTCTGTACAGCAGCACTCTTCCTTTTTCTCAACAAATTTGTTGCCGCATTTATTGCAATAGCAGGCATCTTTGTCGTTAACAGCGCCGCATGCCGGGCAAATCACGGTATTATTATACTCGGCAATCTGAATATTGATCTGCTGAAGTTTTTCCTTTACCTCATCAATCTCACTGATAATGGAATCCATCAGGTCCTTGTTATCAAAATCAGATTTCACCATAGTGTACACTGCATTTCCAAGTTTTTCATAGAGATTGCGGAGTTCGGAAGAAAGCACCACGCTCTGATATTTTAATTTGGAAAATTCTACCGCTTTATCCGTTACCTTCCCAGCTTTATCAGCCAGGTTTTTAGCGGAAGCAATCAAATCATCTAACACTCGATTCATCGTATTTCCTCCTTTTTGCGGGCTCTGCCCGGATTTCAGTACCATTATATCCCATTTTCACCCGATATTCAAGGCAAAATTATGAATTCGCGCAAAAGGGAGTCCTTGGGAACACATTTTGTTGAAAATGCCGGGAATTTCGCGAGACTTTTTGCTAATTTTTCCGCTGTTTCCCGATGGTCTGGTTGTTGCCAACAAACATTTTGAATCAACTCTTCAAAAAGAGGCCGGTAAATGCAAGGCTCATATAAATGCACCGAATCCAACCAGAAATCTGCATCTTTACGGAACGGACGGATATAGTGGTCTTCCCCCCGCACTACGTTTTTCCACATTTCCATTGTTTCCGGCGGCGGACAGCCACGAAAATTGGCATCCCGAATAATGCGGCGAATAAGCCTGAGTTCCCGCGTGCTGAGCAGTCGTTGATCCCCATCATAAAATTCTGTTTTAATTGAAATATAAACTTTCAGTGCATGTTTGCAAAAATTCTCCGCACAGATTACCGGATTCAATGCGTGAAGTCCCTCAATGATCAACGCGGTGTGATCTCCCAACTGAATGGGACGAACTTCGCTACTCCTTCCTCCATGTGCAAAATCATAAATCGGAAAATCTCTGCTTCCAAAGGCAAAAAGATCTGCTAGACAAGTTTCCAAGAGCTCAGTATCCACCAGATCTACCGTTTCCAGATCCGGAGTGCCATCGTCAAGAAGCGGTGCTTCTTCCCTGCTTTTAAAAAAATCATCCAGAGAAATTTGAATGGTATCTATTCCGTGTCGGTTCAGAGCCGCCTGCAGATTATAGGATGTTGTTGTTTTACCAGAACTGCTCGGACCGGCAAGCAGGATTACACGGTTTTCCGGAAAGCCTGCACAAAACATTGCGGCAACCTGTTCCGCCTGTTCCCGGTAGTACTCCTCCGCATTATTCACAAAATCTTCTTGGCACACAGCAATATCTGCCAGGATGCGGTTAAGCTGTACTCTTCTTTTGGTATCCGATACCATTTTTTACACCTCCTTTAGCAGGTTCCGAAGCGCGTTCTTCCTTTCCAGTATATCAGAAAACCCGGAAATATATTCATAGGGATATTTGAAATTGAAAAAGCGATCGATCCTGCCCGGCCGAACTACCTTGCTCACCGCACCGGCACCGACAGCGAGAATATGCTGCACCTCTTCCATAATGAAGATGTTGTAAAGTCCAATGTAACCCGGTTTTGCATAACCTACATTTTCCAGATTTCCCAGAGTATTTTTCTGCCGGTAAAGATAATACGGAAGATAGCCGTTCTGCGGTAATTCATTCCCGGAAAAATCAACCATCTGCTGTACTGCACGATAATCCTCGCTTCCGTCCATTGTTGCATAAAGATCAGCTGCCCGCTTGACAGACAGCGCATGTACCGTTATATTTTCCGGTTGCAAGAAAATTGCACGCTGTAATGAACGAGCAAATCCGTCCGGCGTATCGGTAGGAAGCCCCGCAATCAAATCCATATTGATACAGTCAAAGCCGGTAGCGCGTGCCATCTCATAGCACTCTACAACCTGATTTGCCGTATGATTCCGTCCAACAGCCCGCAGGACGCCGTCCTCAAAGGTCTGTGGATTTATGCTGATTCGTCCTGCTCCTGCATTCCGGATAACATCCAACTTCTGTTGTGTAATCGTATCGGCGCGACCGGCTTCAATGGTGTATTCTACCTCGGGTATCAGTGTAAAGGCGTTTTTCACACAGTCAGTAATCTGCGCCAATTGTTCCGGTTCCAAAACAGTTGGCGTGCCGCCTCCTATATAAATGGAACGCAATCGAAGACCACAATCTCTTGCAATTTCAGATGTAAAGTTTATTTCCTTTACAAGATAATTCAAGTATTCCGGAATCAGTTTTTTCGCTTTCTGCTGGGTAATAGAGTGCGATACAAACGAACAGTAGCTGCACCGGGAAGGACAATACGGAATGGAGACATACAGGCTGAAATCTTTTGGGGAAATGCTCTCGATCACCGGAGCCTGCTGGTCAAAAATCAAATTGGAAAGCCGGATTTTTTCCTCCGAAACATAGAACCGGGAGGAAAACTCCTCATTAATTTCTCGTCTTGATTTGCCGGAATCCAATCCGTGCTGAATCCGGTGAACTGGACGGATACCAGTCAAGATCCCCCACCGTGGATGGACGCCAGTCAGCTCTTCCAGAATCCGATAGAGCATCCGGGCAAACTCCGCTTCACATTCATTTTCATATTCTGCTTCAGAGAATGAAACCTGAGATTTTTCCTGCCGGAAATAATCCCCTTGCTGAACTGTAACGGTAAGTTCCGCTTCTGTTTCATATTCCTCTCGAAAGAACGCGAGGAAATCATCAGATGGAAATTCGGTCGTATCGTATTGAAACTGGAAGTGCTGGAGCGGGAAAAAAAGCCGCGCTACATTTTCCATTTCATATTTGAATCGGTTTCCGTTAAATAATATCGTCATAGCTCATCTTTCCGAGATAGGGATTCTGCTGCTTTTCGGCATCAAGTGTAGTTGTCCGGTCATGCCCGGGATAAACCCGGTAGTTCTTTTCCAAAGCGGCCAGCTTTTTCAAAGAATCACACAATTCCCGATAACTCCCGCCATAGAGGTCTGTCCTTCCGATACCGCCACAAAAGAGCGTATCACCGGTAAAGAGCACATCCTCCACCGCATAACAAACAGAACCTTTGGTGTGGCCGGGCGTGTGAATTACTTGAAAAGTCAACTCATTCAACTCCACGATATCTCCATCTGAAAGAAGGTGATCCCACCCACAGGTGATATGCTTTCCAATCAGGCCAACCCCCCCGTTTTGATCAGAATCGCCCACCATATCCGCGTCAGCCTGGTGCAAATAAAGCGGAATCTCGAATTCCTTTCGCAGTGCATCTGCCGCACCAATGTGATCGAAATGGCCATGTGTTAGCAGAATCATTTTGGGAGTCAAGCTGTTTTTCTGCAAGACTTCTTTAATTTGATCCGGCTGCGCACCCGGATCAATAATAGCAGTATCCCCATTCTGTGCCGCAGTGAGATAACAGTTGGTACCGATCATCCCGACTGGTAGCGAAACCACCTTCATTTCAATCCCCTCCTTTTTTCTTCATCTGATCTGTATCCATTAGAATGGTAATCGGCCCATGTGCTGTCATAGATATATCCATATGTGCACCAAAACGGCCCGACTCCACATGGATGCCCTGTTCCCGGAGTTTTTCCATATAAAGCTCATACAAATCGGTAGCAATCGGTGGTTTTGCCGAACGGATAAAGGATGGACGATGCCCTTTTCGGCAATCACCACCTAACGTAAAGTTTGATACAACCAGCGCTTCTCCGCCGACATCTTTCAGCGAAAGGTTGAGTTTATCCTGCTCATCGGTAAACACCCGAAGATCCGCTGTTTTTGCTGCTAAATAATCGCAGAGATCCGGAGTATCCCCCTCCATTACGCCGATCAGGATCAAAAAACCGTTTCCGATCCGGCCAAGTACCTCTCCTTCCGAAGTGACACACGCTTCGGTGACTCGCTGTATGACAAGTTTCATGGTTCCTCCTTATTTACCAGAACGCTCCACGGAAAATACGCCCGAAACCTTTCCAAGTTTCTGAATAATACTTCGCAGATGCTCCAACCCCTGGGTGCTGATTGTGATAATGATGTTCAGATTTCCATTTTTCAATTCCCGTGCGTTAAATTCATGCACCGGCACCCGCATATTGGCCAGTGCCGCACTGATATCTGCCAGCATGGTGGGCGCAGATTTTGCGACAATATCCAGTGTCGAACGGAAACTGCTTTCCCGGTTATCCGCCCAATGAACATTAACCCACCGTGCGGCTTGTGCAGGATCTTGCACTGCTGCTGTTACATTGATACAGTCTCGCTTATGAACTGAAACACCGTACCCTCGGGTAACAAACCCAATAATATCGTCACCAGGAAGCGGGTTGCAGCATTTGGCAAACTTGACCAGACAGTTGTCAATTCCTTCCACAATCACGCCGCTGCTGTTTTTACGGGGAGCAGTTGTCCGGATTGCATTCTGTTGATCCTGTGTAGAGGCCTCTTGCAATGCTTTTTCTTTCTGCTGGCGTTGATAATCCTCTCGGATCCGTGGCATAATTCGCGAAAGGACAATCCCGCCGTATCCAATCGCCGCATAAAAATCGTCTGCGTTTTCCCGGTGCTGCCGTTTGACCAGTCCATCCACCAGTTTTTGGTAGTCTTCGCCTTCCAGATGAATGAGGTTTCGTTTCAGCTCCCGCTCAAACTCTGCTTTTCCTTCGGCAATATTCTCTTCTTTGCGTTCCTTTTTAAACCAAGCACGGATTTTGTTGCGTGCCTCGCTTGTCTTGGCGATTGAAAGCCAGTTGCGGTTGGGGGCTCCCTCCGATTTAGAGGTGAGGATTTCCACAATCTGCCCGGTTTTTACCTGATAATCGAGCGGAACCATCCGCCCGTCCACCTTGGCACCGATCATCCGGTTTCCGACAGCGGTGTGGATGGCATAGGCAAAGTCGATGATGGTGGAGCCCATCGGCAGGCTCTTTACATCCCCTTTGGGGGTAAAGACAAAGACGTCGTCGATTGCCAGGTCTGTTTTAATCGTCTTGACAATGTCCTCGGCACCGTCATCCTGTTGATTCTCGATGATATGCCGCACCCAGGCAAGCCGCTCTTCCAGCTTATCCTTGCCCTGAATACCGGCTTTGTATTTCCAGTGGGCCGCGATACCAAATTCCGCCGTGTAGTGCATATCCCAGGTGCGGATCTGGATTTCAAACGGAATTCCTTCCTTATCAATAACAGTGGTATGAAGCGACTGGTACATATTGGGCTTGGGGGTAGAGATATAGTCCTTGAATCGGTTGGGAATGGGCCGGAACAGGTCGTGGATAACACCCAGAATATTGTAACACTCGATGACAGTGTTCACAATAATCCGCACGGCATAGATATCATAAAGCTCTTCAAAGCTTTTGCCCATCATATACACCTTACGGTAAATGCCATAAATACTTTTGACACGCCCCTCAATGTGCGGCTCAATCCCGTACTCTTTCAGCCGGACAAGGATTCTCTTTTTGATCTCCTCAATAAATTTTTCCCGGTCCGCCTTTTTAAGGGCAAGGGTATCCTCCACTTCCTTGTAGCCAATCGGGTCCAAATATCGAAGCGACAGATCTTCCAGCTCCTCTTTGACACCCCGGATACCGAGGCGATGTGCAATCGGTGCATAAATTTCCATTGTTTCCAGTGAAATTTCCCGTTGCTTATCGCCGTTTTTAAAGCCCAGAGTCCGCATATTGTGCAGCCGGTCAGCGAGCTTGATGATAATTACCCGGATATCCTCACTCATCGCCAGCAGCATCTTGCGGACATTTTCCGACTGCTTTTCTTCTTTGGTAGTAAGCTGGATTTTTTTAATTTTTGTGACACCATCCACCATTACCGCAACATCATGCCCGAATTTCTTCTGGATCATCTCGAGCGTAATATCGGTATCTTCTACCACATCGTGCAGCAAAGCGGCACACAGGCAATCTGTATCCATGCCTAAACCAACCAGAATGACCGCGACCGAAAGGGGATGGGTGATATACGGTTCGCCGGACTGCCGCATTTGGCCGCTGTGTGCGGCATCTGCCATCTGATAGGCTTTTTCAATTTTCTCAATATCATAGGTTTTGTCGCTTTGTTGCAATGCTGTCAGCAGGTCCTGAAAGTTTTTTGCCATAAGAATCCCCCTTCTGAAAAATTTATCCCTGTTCCCGGAGCTTGGTCAAAATCCGGGAGGATTCCAGCTCCACCTTGCCGGTATCGAGCAAAACGATATCCGAACGGTCCGCCGGAATGGAAACCAGGCCCAACTCGGTAAAAATATCCAGAATAAGCCGGTATTTGCAATAATTGATTTTCGCCGATGCTGTTACCAGATAAAACAGATCCACCGCCACCGAGCTTCCTTTGGTTGCCCGCAGCTGCTTATACAGCCAACGCAGCTCTTCCAAAGTCGGCACCGATCTCGCCAGAATCCGGCTGTCCACCACTTCTTCCCGCCGGATTTTTTCGTAAAAATGCAGTGCGTTGGAGAATTTGGTGTCGTTGAAATCGGAGGGACGAATATCCTTGAGCCGCACAGTGATGGAAACATGTTCTTTATAATGGTTCAGCTCCAAATTCGCCAGAATATCCACCATACTGCCAATCGGATAGAGAAACCGGTCAGTGCTCATCTTGAAATACAGGACAAATATACTCTTTCCCTCAAAGGAAACTTTGAGCTTGATGTGTTTATTTTCACTCAGCGGGATCACTGACTCAATGCGGCAGTTTTTCAGCAGGAAAAGCGGCTGCGGATTGCGCTCGCCATACGGTTCCAGCATCTCAAGCGCCGAAACACTTGCGACACTGATGTCACCTGCATGCAATACCTTATCAATCCGCTGACAGACAACCGGCATCTGATCGTAATACTCGGCAGCATAGCGGTTGATTTTCCGGATAAAAGCAGGGATATCCGCAGTTTTAAGCGTCAGCCCGGCTGCCATGCTGTGCCCGCCATATTTTACTAGCAGCTCCGAACAGAAGCTGAGTGCTTTAAAGATGGAGAACCCCTCCACACTCCGGGCAGAACCGACAGCGGTATCTCCCTCCACCGAAAGAATGATGTTTGGCTTCCCGTATAAAGCCAGAAGCTTTGCCGAAACAATTCCTACCACACCGTGATTGACGCCCGGAGCGGCAAAAACCAGCACCCGGTTGAGCAGCATTTCGGGATTCCGTTCCGCTTCCTGCTCAATAATACGAAGAATCTGTTCCTCCTCTTCCTGCCGGCTGATATTTTTTTCATTGAGCTCCTCCGCAAAGTATGCCGCATCCTCTGGATTTTCCGCGAGCAGAAGCTGTACGGCCAATTTTGCGCTTCCCATCCGTCCCGCCGCATTCAGTCGGGGAGCAATCCCAAACGCGATTTTCTGGGAAGTGACCGGTTTCCCGCTCATCCCCGCAATTTCCAGCAACGCCTGCAAGCCCGGATTATCGCTGTATTCAATCAAAGATAGCCCTTTTTCTACGATCCAGCGATTTTCACCGGTGAGCGGTACAATATCCCCCACTGTTGCGATCGCAGCCAGAGCACCGAACGCATCCAGCGTCATCTCATAATCGCCTTCCATCGCCGCAATCAGCTTGAACGCCACTCCGGCACCGCAGAGGTACGGAAAACCTCCCTCATAATCGCTGCGATGAGGATTCACCACCGCAAGCGCAGCAGGAAGCTCCTTTCCTACCTGATGATGGTCGGTGACAATCACATCCATTCCAAGATTCCGGGCATGTTCTATCTCCTGAATCGCAGAAATCCCATTATCCACCGTAACCAGAAGTGTCGTTCCCCATTCGCGAATGGTATCCAGAGCCGCACAGTTTAAACCATATCCTTCGTCAAGCCGCTCCGGGATATACCACCGGACATTGGCTCCAACCGAAAGAAAATACTGATACAGCATCACGGTTGCGGTAACACCGTCACAATCGTAATCGCCGTAAATCGTAATACATTCTCCCGAATTGATTGCCTGTTCCAGACGGGAGACAGCTTTTTCCATATCCGGGAGCAGAAACGGGTCCTCCGGCTCTTCCTGTTCCTGAAGAAATCCGGCAGCAGAAGCCGCATTCATACCGCGTGCCGCCAGAATGTCCGCCACAATTGAAGGAACAGAAAACTCCTTCTGCAGCAAGGCGCTCTCTTCCGGCCGAGCAACCGGACAGCACCATTTTGAAAACAGCATCATCTTCCTCAATCCTCTCCCGTTTACCGAAAATTCGGCAACTGGCAAATCATTTCTAAAATATTATTTTACCATGTTTCGGAAAAAAATTCAATACTTGATTATCAAAGCAAAGGGAAAAGCGTCAGCATTTGTCGAAAACATCCGAAAGTATAAAAATATATTCCCGCTGCGCAAATTTTCGCAACGGGAATATCAAAACAAATATTATTTTTCTTCGGCAGTGATAAAAATATCGTAAATTGCTTGGATTGCCTTTTCAAAATCCACGTTATCCACACCAATAATGATATTCAGCTCACTCGAACCCTGATCGATCATCCGCACATTCACACGCGCATGAGCAAGAGCAGAAAAAATCCGACCGGCAGTCCCACGCGTTGCTTTCATACCACGGCCGACAACCGCAATCAGTGCCAAATCTGATTCCAACAAAACTGTATCCGGCTGAACAGCGCGGTGAATCCCGGCAATTACAGACTGCTCATAATCTACGAACTCAGACTGATGGACAAAAATTGTCATAGTATCAATGCCGGAAGGTATATGTTCAAAAGAAATGCCGTATCTCTCGAACACGTCCAGAACCTTCCGGCCAAACCCGACCTCAGCGTTCATCATCGCCTTTTCTATTGTAATGGCACAGAAGCCCTTTTTCCCCGCGATACCGGTGATGGTATAGCGCGGCTTCCGACAGGTGCTTTCTACAATCATTGTGCCGGGATCTTCCGGACGGTTGGTATTCCGGATATTGATCGGGATACCTTCTTTCCGTACCGGGAAAATCGCATCCTCATGCAGCACACTCGCTCCCATGTAGGAAAGTTCCCGCAATTCCCGATAGGTAATTGTTTCAATTGGCTCGGGATTTTTCACAATTCGAGGATCTGTCACCAGGAAACCGGATACATCGGTCCAATTTTCATAGAGGTCCGCATGAACGGCACGTGCTACAATCGAACCGGTAATATCCGAGCCGCCACGCGAAAAGGTGCGGATGCTTCCATCCGGATTGGAACCATAGAACCCGGGGATTACCACACGCTCCATCTTTTCCAATCGGGCAGACAGTACATCATTGGTTTTTTCGGAAAGGAACTTACCATCCTCATCAAAGAAAATAACCTCGGCTGCATCCAGGAATGTAAATCCCAAATATTTCGCGATAATAATACCGTTCAGATATTCCCCACGGGAAGCCGCATAATCCCGGCCTTTCTTACCGGTAAAATTCTCCTCCAGCGCCTTGAATTCCTCTTCCAACGAAAGATCGAGACCAAGCTCCGTAATAATCCCATTATAACGGGCGCGAATCCTTTCCAGAATTTTCTGATATTCCTTGCCGGAAGAAGCCGCCTCATAACACTGGTAAAGCATATCCGTGACTTTTTCGTCACTCGCCGTCCGTTTTCCTGGCGCAGAAGGCACCACATACAGCCGCGATTCATCTGCGCGGACAATGTCCGCTGCTTTCCGGATCTGTGAAGCGCTGGCCAGGGAGCTGCCTCCGAATTTCACAACTTTTTTCATATTTCCTCCCCTTTCGGCTTTTTCAGCCTGAAATTGCCGCAACAGTTTCAGTATAGCACAACCTTCCTGTTATCGCAACTAATCCGGATATATTTTCCTATATTTTGTTATTTCTGGCGGGAATTTCCCCAATCAAAGCTCACAGGATAATGCAGAATTCCCCATGAGCTTCCCGCAAACATCTCTTCATACTGTTCCATATACCCCAAAACCCTGATCTCAGCGTTTTCGATAAGATCTGGAACACTATCATGCCGCAGAACTTCCGGCTCATCCGGATTGCGCCAGCCACGTTTTTTTAAATTCAGTGCATCCCAATACGGCTGTCCGATTTTGGCATGGCTGACAAAATCGCTCCACTCCGGACGGATCAGTCCGGCTGCATATGCCGCCCTACCCAGTAGTTTTCCGCGGCGATACAGGACATCCTCGGTCAGCAGCATATCTGCAAAAGAGGATACTACCTCAGCGGCTGGCAAAACTTCTCCGTAAACCTCCAGAAATACAGTTTCATAAAGCTCCCCGATAATCCATTTCTGCCCATCCGGTAAATGATGTCCCACATAAGGGTGAAATTCAGTGATATTCTTTCCCTCCCAGCGGGCGTAAAGAGCTGCGTCAATGTCGGTCTCAATCTGACAATGGATAACGCCCGGATTGATTCCCGGATTTTTTTCCACCCCCTTTTTCTGTAGGCTGTACACATACGGATGAATTTCGCTGTCCAATCCATAATGGCAGAGGAATCCGTAAAAATAAGCCAGCAGAACCTCCTGCTTGCTGCCCGACTGGCGGCGGATATGACAAGCCATCGCATCAAACATCGCGTCGATCAGTTCGCTGTGCATCCGGTTTCCAAGATGATGAAACGGTCCACCCTCTTTCCAAAGCTGCCGGTAAAACAAAATGTCCGGCCCCTGGAATCCCCATCGGAACGCTTCGGGATACTGGCTCGCAACATCCTGCACCGAAAACGGTGCCTGTTTTCCCACAAGCTCTCCAAACATTTTATGAGTCAGAAAATCAGCCATTTTTCTCTTCCTTTCTATATTACAATGCCTTTCCGCAGAATTGTTTGATCTGGGACCCAGGATTTTCAGCCTGTACTGCTTTCAGTATCTCCGTTCTGCGCGCCTCCCATTCGTCAGGCGGCAGGTCAAGCAGAATATCCTCCACATCAAAAGGTCCCTGCCGGAAATTTCCGACCACTGCGCCGTGAAACCCCCCGTCAATCAGCAGATATTGAAGTGTCTAGTACTCCGGAACCGTAAATTCCGGAATCAAAGCCAGCACCAGCGGATCGTTTCGCTGCAAGGCAAACACACTGCGAACCGTTGGCGTTTCCTCCTGCAGGAACACTTCATCTTCCGGCAGAATCCATCCCAGTTCGGTGTGGAGAAGCTTTCCCTCCTCCTCCAGCCGGGAAAAACCTTCTTTCAGGAGTTTTGGAGGCAGCTGGTAAAAGGCATGCGCCATTTCCGGGTTCACCCGGACATTCACGTGTACAAATCGAAGCAGGATTTCGCAGACCGCATCCTCTGCCGATGGCATCTGCTCCCAAAGCTCCGGACAAAATTCTTCCATTGCCATCCAGGGACGATCCCACTCGCTGTCTGATTGATCCTCAAGGAACAAAAATTTCCGCTGTAAACGGTGCAGCACTGGCGTGATGTCCTTTGCCCGCAGCCCGGTAATCTCCCGGACAAGCCCGATATTCATGGGGCCTTCCCGTTTAAAAAGCATGAGCATTTCCTGCTCGGTATGGGAAAGCGGTTTGGAATCCCGGTACAATGCAGCAAAAAGCGGAAAATCCTTCGCTAGAACATACGCGATACAGCCGCCCTGAAACCGGCCTTTCAGAAGTTTATGCTCCTGCCGCAGTTGCGCACAAAAAGCTCCGTTATCAAATTCAGTCCGGTACCGCAGTTCCGGCGGACTTCCCGGACAGCTCCAGCTGACCGGCCGAACCGGAGAAAGCAGCCCGAAAAGCTTTGGAAACTCTGTTTCTTGCACTTTGGAAAGCAATCCGTGCCGCTGCATCCGCAACGCTGAAACCTTGTCCACGACAAATCCTCCTATCCGCACAAACTTTCATACATAAATTATACACAAAATGTCTTTACATTTAAAGAGCTTTCGTGTAAAATTAAAATAACGTTAAGAAATAAGAGGAGTTTTGATTTATGTCGAATCAGAAGCTGACCAAGCTGGAAAAAAACTGGATTTTATACGATGTCGCAAACTCCGCGTTTATTATGCTGGTCTCCACAACCATCCCGATTTTTTTCCGCAGTCTTGCGGAGAGCAAGGGTTTTTCACCCGAAAGCGCCACTGGTATCTGGGGAACAGTCACTTCGATTGCCGTCCTGATTCTGGCAATTCTCTCCCCCATTCTGGGCGCCATTGCCGACTACCGCGAAATGAAGAAAAAAATGTTTACCTCATTTCTGCTGCTAGGCATCGCTGGGCTGCTCGCTCTTTCCTTTAGCGGATACTGGGTGACATTCCTTGTGTTTTTTGTCATTGCCAGAATCGGTTATACCGCCTGCAACGTTTTTTATGATTCAATGCTAACCGATATCACAACCGATGAAAAAATGGACATGGTTTCCTCCCACGGCTTTGCATGGGGGTACATCGGAAGCTGTGTGCCCTTTATCATTGGGATTGTGTTGATTTTCACACTTCCTTTCGGACTGACTACACAAACCGCTACCCAGATATCGTTTCTGATTACGGCTATCTGGTGGATGGTCCTGACTATCCCGCTGCTGCGAAGCTATAAGCAAACCTATTGTCTGGAAAATCGAAAAGACAAGCTTTCCCATGTATTCCACCGTTTGGGCGAAACATTTCGTAAAATTAAAACAGACCAAAAACTCCTCTTTTTTATTCTCGGTTATTTCTGTTATATCGACGGCGTCAATACCATCATTTCCATGTCCACCTCCTACGGCGCTGAGGTAGGGATTTCGGACAGTAATATGATTTTAGCGCTCCTTCTTACCCAGTTTATCGCTTTCCCCTGCGCTATTTTGAGCGGAAAGCTGGCCAAAAAATACGGCGCTATCAAACTTGTGAAGGTTTTCATCTGCTGCTACATCGCCATCTGCCTGTTCGGTTATCAGCTCGATAAAGCCTGGGAATTCTGGGTGCTCGCCGTTGCAGTGGGAATCTGTCAGGGAGGAATCCAGGCTCTTTCCCGCTCTTATTACGGTAAACTGATCCCCAAGGAAGAATCCAACGAATACTTTGGTTTCTTTGACATCTTTGGAAAATTCGCCGACTTCTTCGGACCGCTGATTATTGCTTTCTGCGCCTTTGCTTTCAATTCTTCCACCTACGGAATTCTCGCACTAATCGTTCTGTTTATCATTGGACTTGTCCTGGTAATCCGCTCGGAAAAAGCTTCCCGATAAAAACAAAAGCCGCTTCCTTTAGAAGCGGCTTTTGTTTTGCCTTTGTCAGGCTTCTTTTCGTTTGTCCTTGGTGTGCCGGATGACTTTCATGCGGGAGAACTCCTCGCGTTCCTTTTCTTCCAGCGCATTGGAGATAAAATGGATGTTTTCCTCGAAACCGGGGATGATGATGTTTTTTAAGGCGTTTGCCCGGCACTGCGTTTTCTTGATCGAAACCGCCAAACGGTAAATGCTGTTTTCTACCTCAGCCAACAGCACTGTTAATTCCTTGCATTTGACAAAACAGACAAATGCCTGGTCCAGCTGGGAGTTGGTGTGCTGCAGCCCGTAATGGGACTGTTCCTCATGCTGTTTGATGGTGATATGAGGCAATTCTACTCCCATGACACTGCGGTAGGTGACTTCAATCCCGGTTTCCACCGGAGTAGTCGCCGCCACCTCACTGCACACACCCAGTGTGACATTGGCGCGCTGCAAAGCCGCATACGCCTTGCGATAGGTTTCATCAATCTGATCCCGGACGGTTTTCGCCGTGTCGATCAGTGTCATCATTTCCCGAATGAGGATATTCCGCTTCCGGTCCATCAAATCATAACCAAGGCTCGCTAAAGAAAGCGATTTTTTAATATTCAGCAGATTACCTTTGGTTGGGAAAACCTGATTTGCCAAAGCTCTTCCTCCTTTTTCGGGTTATGCGCGGTTTGTGCGGAATTTTTCTGCCCGCTGCGGATCGTAATACTTCTCAATCAGCTTGCTGTCAAGACGGTCAAGTTCTTCTTTTTTGAGCAAGCAGAGCAGATCCCATCCGAGGTCAATTGTTTCGTCAATGGTCCGGTTATCCTGGAAGCCCTGATTCAGGAAATGCTGCTCAAACATCCGTCCGAATTCCAAATACGCTTTATCGGATTCCGAAAGTTCCTCTTCACCAATAACCGAAGCGAGGGCGCGAGCATCCTGCACCTTGGCATAAGCGGAGAACAGCTGGTTGGCAACATCAGGATGGTCGGCGCGAGTATAGCCTTCACCGATACCGTCCTTCATCAAACGGGAAAGGCTGGGCAGCACCGAAACCGGCGGATAAACACCGGACTGATCGAGGGTACGGTCGAGTACAATCTGCCCCTCGGTGATATAACCGGTCAGGTCAGGCACCGGGTGGGTAATGTCATCATTGGGCATGGTGAGGATCGGGATCTGGGTAACCGAACCATTCACACCCTTAATGATGCCGGCACGCTCATAGATGGAAGCCAGGTCGGAATACAGGTAACCAGGGTAGCCTTTTCGTCCGGGAATTTCACCTTTGGAGGAAGAAAATTCCCGAAGTGCCTCCGCATAGGAGGTCATATCGGTCAGGATAACCAGGATGTGCATGTTCTGCTCATAAGCCAGATATTCCGCCGCTGTCAATGCGCACCGGGGGGTCAGGATACGTTCGATGATCGGGTCGCTGGACAGGTTCAGGAACATAACAACACGTTCCAAAACGCCGGATTCCTCAAACTGCCGTTTGAAGTAGTCGGCAACGTCGTTCTTAACACCCATCGCAGCAAAAACGATAGCGAATTTTTCGCCCTTATCTCCACTGATCTGTGCCTGTTTTACAATCTGCGCAGCCAGTTTGTTGTGATTCATACCGGAACCGGAGAAAATCGGCAGCTTCTGTCCGCGAATCAGGGTAACCAGAGCGTCAATCGAGGAAATACCGGTCCGGATATAGTTCAGCGGGTATTCACGGGACACAGGGTTCAACGGATGGCCGTTGATATCCTCTCGCTTTTCGGCGAACACGGGGCCAAACCCATCGATTGGAGTACCGGCGCCATTGAAGATACGGCCGAGCAACTCCGGCGAAAGCGGCAACTCCATTGGATGTCCCTGAAAGCTGGTGCGGGTGTTGCCAAGCGACAGAGCACTTGTTCCTTCAAAGACCTGCAAAACCACACGGTCACCGTCAATCTGGACAACACGTCCGGTGCGGCGGGAACCATCTTCCAGTATCAGCTCTGCCATTTCGTCATAACCGACATCATGAACGCCATCCAGCACAACCAGCGGTCCGTTGATTTCCTTGAGTCCTAAAATCTGCACACTCATTTATTTCACCTCCGCCAGTTTCCGGTCAATCAGCGGGTAATACTCTTTCAGTTTTTCCAGCTGATTGTTGGGGACGCTGTATTTAATCTTAATTACATCGTCCATAATACCGGTTTTTGCAATCTGGGATACCGGCACCCCTTCTTTTGCCATCTTAAGGGCATGATCGTAAAAATACAGAATGACCTGCATCATACCAAGCTGTTTTTCCAGCGGAACATAGGTATCATCCGCATGGAACGCGTTTTGCTGCAGGAATCCAACACGGACAATCCGGGCAGCCTCAATGACCAGCTTCTGGTCTTCCGGCAGAACATCAGCGCCGATCAGCTTAACAATTTCCATCAGTCGGGATTCCTCCGCCAGTATATTGGAAATACGCTGCCGGCACTCGAGAAATTCCTCACCGTAGTGCTCATTATAATAGGGAGCCAGCTCATCGACATATTCACTGTAACTGGTCATCCAGTTGATCGCGGGATAATGCCGCGCATAAGCAAGATTCTTATCCAAAGCCCAGAAGGCACGGACAAAGCGTTTGGTATTCTGGGTAACAGGCTCCGAAAAGTCGGAACCCTGCGGTGAAACAGCACCGATGATGGTCACCGAACCTTCTGTGCCATTCAGGTTGACCATATAACCAGCGCGCTCGTAGAACTCAGCCAGACGGGACGGCAAATAAGCAGGGAACCCTTCTTCCGCAGGCATTTCTTCCAGACGGCCGGAAATTTCACGCAGCGCTTCTGCCCAACGGGAGGTGGAATCCGCCATGATTGCCACATGGTAACCCATGTCGCGGTAGTACTCCGCCAGGGTGATGCCGGTGTAAATCGAAGCTTCACGCGCCGCAACCGGCATGTTGGAGGTGTTTGCAATCAAAATA
>CALWNQ010000017.1 GCA_944382875.1 uncultured Clostridia bacterium | reverse complement strand
TGAAGATCCGGGGTTTGGCAAATGGATTTCAGCCCCGAATTGTTAAGAATTTCTGACACTTTCTGCTGCTGCCCCATCCCGATTTCATAGGCAAGCATCCCGCCCGGTTTGAGACGCCCGGCATACCGCGCCGTAATCTCCCGATAGAAGAAAAGACCATCCTCCCCGCCGAACAGCGCCATCTCCGGTTCTTTTGCCACCTCCGGCTGGAGGTCTCGCATCTCGTCCGCTGTGAGATAGGGCGGATTGGAAAGAATGAGGTCAAAGGAGTCCGGAAGTTCCGGCAGTTCGGTCAGAACATCGCCGAAAATCCCACGAACTTTGCCACCATAGGTTTCATTGTTCCGGCAGAAATACCGCCAGGCTTCGGCCGATTTCTCCACCGCCCAGACTTCGGCGTCCGGCTGTTCGGATGCAACCGTAACCGAAAGGCAGCCGCTCCCGGTGCAAAGATCGAGCACCCGAGGGGCGGTTTTTCCTTTTAAAAAGGAAAGGCAGACAACCGCCAGTGTTTCGGTGTCAGCCCGCGGAATCAAAACCCCCGGTCCCACCACAAAAGTGCGGCCGTAAAAATCCCACTCACCGAGCAAATATTGCAGAGGTTCATGTGCCATCCGCCGCTTTAACAGACTTTCAAGCTTTGCCTGCTGCTCCAAGGAAATTTCAACTTGCCGGTCCAGGTAAAGATCAGCTGCCGAAGCTCCGGTAATTGCCATGACAAGCTCTTTGGCTTCTTGTCCGGCAGTGTCAAATTGATTGCTTAATGTATTTTTTGTGTAAAGATATACAGAACGGAGCGATATTACCACGCATCTTCCCCTTCCTTTTCGGGCAGAACCGGCTTCATCGAAGCGATTGCCGCCTCAATCATGCTGTCATCCGGTTCGGCAGTGGTGAGCCGCTGAATTTGCAATCCGGGGAACGAAACCGCGCGGGTAAACCAGTTGTCGTACCGGCCCGCCAATTTGATAAGTTCATAGGCACAGCCGATGACGATCGGCAACAGCACAATTTTCAACAGAGTACGGATCCAAACATTACTCCAGGTGACCACCGAGAAGATCAGAATTCCCAGAATCAGGACAATGAAGATGAAACTGGTACCGCAGCGCGGATGGAAGCGGCGATACTTACGAATATTCTCTACTGTCAGCTCCTCACCTGCCTCATAGCAGGCAATCGTTTTGTGTTCGGCACCGTGGTACCGGAACATCCGGTGCATTTCCGGAATTTTGCGCACCAGCGCCATATAGCCGAGAAAGATCCCAATTTTGATCAGCCCTTCGATCAGCGACATGCTCCAATGCGGCAGGAACCCTTCTCCCAATCCGACAACCCAGGCCGGCAGAAGCATGAACAGCACCACTGCCAGCACCACCCCGATCACCGAGCCGATGCCGAGGATAATCCCAGTCAGCTTGTCGCCGAACACCCGATCCAGCCACTGTTCAAAACGGGAAGGCTCTTCCTCTTCGCCAAGGCCCTCGGTGGAAATTTCCGCCGACTTCATCAGGCATCGATAACCCGACACCAGCGAAATCACCATATTGACCACACCACGGATGATCGGAATCCGGTTCCAGATGGTAGAGGGCTTGTTATCCCACACCTCCTCATAGAGGCTCCCGTCCGGCTTGCGCACCGCCATGGCGGATTTTTTTGGGCCGCGCATCATCACGCCCTCCATCAGAGCCTGACCGCCGATTGATGTTTTAAAGTTTTTGCTCATTCTCCGGTTTCCTTTCCAAAATTGAAGACTGTTCCGGCGCGTTTTCCGGCCCGCTCACCGGGATCCGAATCAGCACCGTTGTGCCAACCCCAAGGGTACTTTCGATGTCAATGCTTCCCTTGTGCATCTGAATAATCTCGTTTGCAACCGCAAGGCCAATCCCCGAACCGCGGCGGGTATGATTCGCTTTGTAGAATTTTGTCTTGATCTTGGGCAGATCCTCCGGCGCGATACCGCAGCCGCTGTCCGCCACACTGATATAGATATCGTTGTCCCGTGCAAATGCGTCAATTTTTACCGTCCCGCCGGGATCGGAATACTTGATTGCGTTGTCGATGATGTTGATAAACACCTGGCGCAGCCGGTTTTTGTCCCCATATATAATCGGGAGCATCTCCGGTTCGTTGTAAATGATCTGAATGTGTTCCCGGTTGGCTTTTTCGGTATAGATCAAAACCGCTTCGCCCAGCTCAGCCAGCAGATCGAGCTTCTGAAAGACCAGACTGAACCGGCCGTTCTGGATCCGAGAGAAGTCCAACAATTCCTCCACCATCCCGGAAAGCCGCTCTGTCTCGGCAGAAATGACCCGCATCCCTTTTTTCAGGGTAGCAGCATCGTAATTGTCGGTATCCAGCAGCGTTTCCGCCCAGCCGCGGATCGCCGTCAATGGTGTTCGCAGCTCGTGGGATACCGAGGAGATAAACTCATTTTTCATCTTTTCGGTATTTTCCAGCTCGTCCGCCATAAAGTTAATGGTTTCGCAGAGTTCGCCGATCTCGTCGTCTGTAGGACTGGCGATCCGGCTCTTAAAATCGCCGGAGGCAATCTGCCGTGCCGCCACACCGATCTCCCGCACCGGACGGACAATGCTCTTAATGAAAAACATTCCCGACACCAAAACCAGAACCAGAACAGCAAGCGCCGCCGCACTGATGGTCATCACCATGCTGAAAATAGCGCGGTCCACCCCTTCGAGCGACACAACAAACCGCATGGCGGAAAATTCCGAGTTGATCGGAGTGACCAGCCGGGTAACCGCCATGATTTTTTCACCGCTCTCGATATAGCCGACAAAATATCCTTCACCGGACGCCGAGGAAAGCGCCATATTGTAGTCGGGGAGATTCCGCTCATTATAGGAGAAGCCGCTGGAAGTCAGCGTCACCTCCCCGCTGTGGTCGATGGTCATCAGCTCCATCATATTTTTATCAGGGAACGATTCGACATAACTGCGGATCTCGGTATAAAAGTTGGCGGTAACCGTGTTCTCCGAATACCGGATCATCATACCGTCCACCGTACTGGCGCGGTTATTCAGCACCTCTTTGACCGAGGCGTAGTAGTAATTGTGAATGGAAACGCCGCTGATTGCCACAACAGCCGCGAGAATGACAAAAATCACCCCAAAGCTGTTCAAAAACCAGCGGTAAGTAATACTTTTAAGTGCCAAAACCCGGGTTCCTCCTTCCGGTTCAATCCGGTTCGCTCCATTTATAGCCGTAACCCCAAACCGTCTGGATATACACCGGGGTTGACGGCTCATCCTCCACCTTGATGCGCAGACGGCGAATGTTTACATCCACGATTTTGACATCACTGTAATAATTTTCGCCCCAGATTTCCTGCAAAATCTTGTTGCGGTCCATCGCCGAGCCTTTGTTTTTCAAAAGAAGTTCGACAATCTGATATTCCACCTGGGTTAAGTCAATCGGTTTCCCGTTTTTGGTCAGAGAACGGCTCTTTATATTCAGCACAAACGGGCCGCTCCGGATCTCGGTACTTTCCTGCGGACGGCCAGCCGCCATACTGACGCGACGGTATACAGCATCCACCCGGGCAACTACCTCCGACGGGCTGAACGGCTTGGTTACATAGTCGTCCGCACCCATCATCAGTCCCCCCACCCGGTCGATTTCCTGGGAGCGGGCGGTTAAAAAGATAATCCCCAGCGTTTCAGAGCGTTCCCGCAATTTTTTACACAGGGTAAAGCCGTCCATCCCCGGCATGGTCACATCCAAAAGTGCCACGTCAAAGTCCCCGTTCTGCTCGTCGTAAACCCGGAGCGCTTCCTCTCCGCAGTTAACATCCACCACTGTATAACCGGACCGCTGCAAATTGATGACTACAAATTCGCGAATGGTATCTTCATCTTCACATACCAGAATCCGTTTCATTTCTGCTGTCCTTTCTCTTAATAATATCGATTGAAATTTTTCTTTACTTCGCTCATATTCATAAGCAGCGCCGCATTGGCACCAGCCGGAATTTTCGCCAGATAAACGATTTGTCCGCCGCCGGAACTGTCAATCATTTCATATCCGGGAAAATTCCCCGCATCCCAGTCGCTGCGTTTGGCCATCTGGATATAAAGCAGCTCACTTTTTACTGGATTTTCCCCTTCCTGATATTCATAAAAGAGCGTTTCATTGCCGCGCGTCGTTTTCCGCACACTAACAGTACCAATCCACTCTTCCGGAAAATCCAGCATATACCCCTGAGCAGCATTGACATAGGAAGATTTGACCTTTTCAAAACCGCCATTGAGAAAATGGTACCAATCGGTCAGATAAAACGCGCCTGCTACTTCTTCGGTATAACCGGGCAGCAAGGTAAGCCCCGGCACCTCAATGACCGAATCTCCGTTTAGATCGGAGCAAACCGCACCCAATGCGCGATCCACCGGATAAGATGTGGGAGATTCCGGATTATAGGTATAATTCACCAGATGGCCGTTTTCCCCATCTGTTTCATAGCCAAGAATCTCGGTTGTCATGGAAGTGCTTCCCCGGTAGCCATCCAAATAAATCGCCTTTTGTCCGTTCACCAGATAACCGCTGATGATATTGGAATATCGCACAATCTCCGGATTCAGAAATACGCGGCTTTTTTCCCAAAAACGCCCGCTTTGGAACGACAAGAGCTTTGCAAATGAAGTATTGTCCTGTGAAGGAGCGGTAACCAGCAATATATCATCCTGGTCATCTCCATCGAGATCGGAAATAATCTTGGTCTGATAACTTTCCGAGCCCAACTCATCCATTGTGCTGCCATTGAAACTATATACTTTGAGCAGGCTTGTATTATCGCTCGAATAGGAAAGCCCCACCGCAAGCAACGGATTTCCCTCTGCGCGAATCACTGAAATATCCTCCACCTGGGTTCCTTCCAGGGAGATGTCGTTGACCGACTGCCAACGTCCGTCAATTTTATCCAACACCGCCATATGGATCGCCGACGTTACATTGAGGGAGGTAGACTGGTAAAAGGCCACCGCTTCCGAGGTAACCTCTTCATCCAGATTGATCACCAAAAACGCCGACCGGTTTTCGCCTTTCTGAGGATACAACAGCTTGATGTTATCGCCAGTCTCCCGGACAAGCGCCGAATAGATCTCGTTTTGCTCCTCATTCAAAAGCGGCGGAGCAAGCAGACTATCCACGCCTGTCTGCGGAATGGCACAGCCGGATAGGAGCATGCAGACTGCTGCCAGTACACCGCAAATTTTTTTCTTCAAAACAGCCTCCAACCGTTAACGCCGTAAATCCAGCGGGAGATAATCCTGTTTCCGTACCACCGATTTATATGCCGGCCGAATAATGCGGGAGCATGTGGTGTATTCTTCAATCCGATGTGCACACCAGCCACTCATTCTTGCCACTGCAAAGAGCGGAGTAAACAGCTCGTCCGGAATACCCAACATCCGATAGACAAAACCGGAATACAAGTCCACATTGGCACAGATGGATTTTTTGTCGCCTTTGCGGCTTGCAATCGCATCCGGAGCCAGCCGCTCCACCGATTTGAGAAGTTCCAGCTCCTCAGTCATCCCCTTTTCGGCAGCAAGCTTTTCGGCGCTATCGCGAAGAATCTGAGCGCGCGGATCCGAAAGGGTATAAACCGCATGCCCCATACCGTAGATAAGGCCAGTTCCGTCGCCGGCTTTGCGGTCAAGGATATCGCCCAAGAAACGGGTGACCTCCTCATCATCTTTCCAGTCCTTGACTCCCTTTTTAATCGCGTCAAACATCCGAACCACACTGATGTTTGCGCCGCCGTGGCGGAAACCTTTGAGCGAACCGATGGCGCCGGAATATGCAGAATAGGCGTCCGTTCCGGCAGAAGTGAGGGTGCGGCAGACAAAGGTGGAGTTGTTTCCGCCGCCGTGCTCAGCATGGAGCATCAGACAGGTATCGAGCAGCAGTGCTTCCTCCTCGGTATATTCCCGATCGATCCGCAGGGTGGAAAGGATGCTCTGCGCCAAGCTTTCGCTCGGACGGACGGGATGGAAATAGGTGGATTTGTTGTCATAGTGGCCAATTTTCGCCTGATAGGCATTGACCATGATGGTGGGCATCCGGGCAATGATATAAATTGCCTTGCGGAGCTCCCCTTCAAGCGAGTTTTCCTCGGCAAATTCATCGTAAGAATACAGGGCCAGCACGCTTCTTGCCAACTTGTTCATAATATCGCGGGACGGCGCTTTAAGGATCATATCCTGGACAAAATCCTGCGGCAGAGAACGCGCCTGCGCCAAAACCATCCGGAAAAATTCAAGCTGTTCGGCAGTCGGCAGCGTTCCAAACAGGAGCAGATAGGATACCTCTTCATAACCGCAGCGTTTTTCCCGAACGCACCCTGCAATCAGGTCCTTGATATTGTAGCCGCGGTAGGTCAGTTCACCGTCCACCGGCTGCTTTTCCCCTTCGTTGATGACATAGCCGTGAACATTACAGATCTGAGTCAGACCGGCAAGAACACCTGTGCCGTCGCTGTTGCGCAGGCCGCGCTTCACGTTATATTTTTCGTTGAGCGAAGGATCGATATAGTTATGTTTTTTGAATTCTTCGCATAAGGTACTGATAGTTTCGGTTTTTACAAAGCCTCTTGCCATAATGTTCTCACCCTTGTTCTGAATATAGTCGGAAAAATCATATAGATACTTTTATTTTATAACAGCAGAGGATTAAAGTCAATGACGAAATTGTCAAAAGAAACAGGAGGAACCAAGATGAAACACCGCATGATTACTCACGCGCTCCTTTTTATGGGGGCTATCGCCCTTCTCCCGGCTTTACCGCTATTATTTTCACCGGCAGAAATTCCCAATACCGCCGCTTCTTTGCAGGAAACAGAATCTTCTGTTGTTGCGGAACTGGCGGACGAGTCTTCTGTTCAGACAGAATCCATTGCGGAACCGTCCGCCGAAATCCGCCAATCCGAAATGAAACTGCCCGCTTCCTACTCCATTTACAACGCGAAAACCGACAAAGTGATGGAGCTTTCCCCCTTTGATTACATCTGCGGCGTCACGGCAGCCGAAATCCCCATCACTTATCCAGAGGATGCCATCCGCGCCCAGGCAGTCGCGGCGCACAGCTACGCACTCTATCAGATCGGCCGCAGTCTTGACAATCCCGATCCGGCGCTGAAAGGGGTCAGTCTTTCCACCGATCCGGCCCACTATCAGGCGTATTATTCCAAAGAAGAACGGGAAGCACTCTGGGGTGATGCTTTCGCGGAAAATGAGGAAAAGCTCACCCAAGCTGTCGGCGATGTCATCGGAATTGTCCTCACCAGCGATGGAAAACCAGTAGCCGCCGCTTTCCACGCAATTTCAGCCGGGCGCACCGAATCGGCTGCCGACATCTGGGGTGCGGCGCTCCCCTGCCTTGTCCCGGCCGACAGTCCCGAAGATCTGGAAAACCCCGACGCCTATTCGGAGGTATCGCTTACACTGGAGGAAACCGCCGCCATCCTGAGCGCAAATTTTTACGGGATTTCACTGCCGGAAAATCCGTCGGACTGGTTCCAGATCCGTTCCCGGACCGATAGCGGCACTGTAACCGAACTGGAAATCGGCGGACAAAGCTGCAGCGGGGATACCATCCGGAGCCTGTTTGACCTTGCTTCCGCGAATTTCACCGTTTCCTATGCGGACGAAATCTTTACCTTTTCGGTAAAAGGCCGCGGACACGGCGTTGGAATGAGCCAGCAGGGTGCCGCCGCCATGGCGGAAGCCGGCAGCAGCTGGGAGCAAATCCTCCTGCGGTATTATCCGGGCGCCGAACTCACAGCCCTTCTGTCATAAAAGTGAAGCCAAACGCATATGGTGTGATAAAACTTGAAAAGGGTGAGAAATATGTTCATTAAGTCCTTCCGTTTGAAAACCGCAGCCGCTGTCTGCGGTGCTGTTCTACTGGGAGTGTCACTCGGGCTGCTGGTGCTGCTGCTTGCATCGCGCTCCGCCCAAAGCCCGCCGCAGTCCTCCGTCTGTTCGGAACCGGAACAGTCCGCCGCTTCCGGTACGGAAGAATCCGGAACGGAAGAATCGGACACCGCTCAACCGGAAGAATCCTCCTCCGAATCATCCGAAAACCAAAAAACAGTATGGCTCACCTTTGATGACGGCCCCTCTGCTGTAACCGCTGAAATCCTCGATGTATTAAAGGAAAAGGAAGTTCCCGCAACCTTTTTTGTCATTGGTGCCACCACCGACCGGGGCCGCTCCCTCTATCAGCGGATCGTTGATGAGGGGCACGCGCTCGGCATCCATTCCTATTCCCACCGCTATCAGCAAATTTATGCAAGCGCGGACGCCTACTGGGAGGATTTCACCCGGCTTGCCGATCATCTGGAAGAATGTGCGGGGGTGCGTCCCACAATTTTCCGATTCCCAGGCGGCAGCGTCAACAAATTCGCCGATCCGGATATCTTGAAACAAATCAAACAGAAAATGGAAAAAGAAGGAATGGTCTGGTTTGACTGGAACGCATTAGCAAACGATGACGGTGCATCCGCTGCTCCCGCTGAGGAAATGTTTGAGAATATCCTTCAATCCGCCGGAGACAACGAACAGATCCTCATCCTGATGCACGACGACGCTTTGCGCACCACAGCACCCGAATGTATATCGATGCTGATCGATCACTACCAAGGGCTGGGGTATACCTTTGAAAAGCTGACTGCGGAAACCGAACCCATCCATTTTTCGGAAAAATAATTGCCTTTTTACCTCCTGTCTGCGTTTTTTCGATTGACAAAATCTTTAAAACAGGTTATGATAATGCTGTATAGCTTCCGGGAAGGGCTCCCGGTTTGCTGTGCGGCATTTTTTACATAGCCGCAGAACCAAACCCACGACATTACAGGAGGTTTTTTATTTTGGACGACGGACGATCATGGTGTATGTTACTTTCTCTGGTATTTCTGATTTGCAGCGCGGTATTTTCCGCAGGAGCTGCCGCAATGGTGGGCGTAAATGATGCCCAGCTCAAGGAGCGGACTGAAGCAGGAGATCACAAAGCGGAACGCTTGTCCCGGTGCCTGAATATTTCCGGTATTATCGAACGGATCCGCACAACCGCTTCGACTGCGGCAATGCTGAGCGGCCTGTTTGGAATGACCGCTCTGATCCCGGAAATCCGCTCGCTGCTCACCTTGGCCATGGGAGAAGAAGCGGAAAAGATGGCATTTGTGCTGAGTGTCATTATCAGCGCACTGGTTGTGACAATTCTGGTGCTCTGCATTGGCCTTTTCATCCCCAATCTGGTGGGAAGCCACCACGCGGAAAAAATGGGCTACTCTGCCGCGGCAATCTATCCCGGCGCCATCTGGATATTCGCACCGCTCACTGCCCCGATTCGCGGAATTTCCCATCTGGTATCCCGGATCTTTGGCGCTGATCCCGGCAAAGACGCCGAAACAGTTACCGAAGAAGAGATCCGGATGCTGGTGGACACCGGCAGCGAAATGGGCTTTATCGAAGAAAGCCAGAAAGAAATGATCAACAACATCTTCGAATTTGATGATACAACAGCAGGCGATGTCATGACTCACCGCACCGAAATCGCCGCGGTGGAAAAAAATGACAAGATCAGCGACGTTATCTACCTTGCCACCAGTGAAGGTTTCTCCCGGCTGCCTGTTTATGACGGCGATTTGGACAATATTCTCGGTTTCATCCATGTCAAAGACCTGCTCTGTCTGGTCGGCACCAAAGCTTCCGAAGAGCTGAAACTGGACGATTTCATCCGCCCGGTCATTTATGTTCCCGAGCATGTGAAATGCCGGAGCGTTTTTGCCGAACTGAAGAAAAATCACACCGCAATGGCTGTCGTAGTGGATGATTACGGCGGAACCGAGGGCATCCTTACCATGGAAGATATTCTGGAATCCATTGTGGGCGACATTGAAGACGAATACGATGAAGAAGAAAAAACCATTCAGCAGCTGGATGGCGACACCTTTATCGTAGAGGGAACTGTGGAGCTGGGAGAATTAACCGATGTCCTGCATATCAACTTTGAGGAGGACGAGGACTACGATACACTGGGCGGCTTTATGACGTATATGCTCGGCCGCATCCCCAAAGAGGACGAGAATCCCTCTATTGAATATGAGGGCTTCCGATTTACAGTCATGCTGGTAGAAGAACGCCGCGTTGCCAAGGTTAAAATCAAACGGCTTCCTCCGCCGGAACCTGCTGAGGAAGAAGCGGAACCCGACAAACGAAAAGAATAAACAAAATCCTGCCTTGTATTTCGAGGCAGGATTTTTATTTATATCGAAAACGTCATTCCGCTGTGGATGAGCTTCAACCGTTCTCCCAAAATATCCGAAAGCCGTGCACAGGCCTCCTCACCGGTGCAGTGCCCGGTATAATAACGACAGGGAAGCTTTTTGAGCCACTTGCCCACCTGGTCCACCGTTTCGGGCGGCTCACTCTTGCCGGCGGACGGAATGGAGAGATGAAACCCGCCGATGACCACATCGGGGTACACTCCCGTTTTTTCAAAAAAGCTTTGGAGGATATTCACAATCCCGCAGTGAGAACAACCGACCAGCAGGACGCGCTTTCCGGCTTCTTCAAGCAGCAGGTGCTGCTCATGTCCAAAATCATCCGGCACGAGAACGCCGTTTTCCAGTTTGGACAAAACCCCATTGGAGGACGGCCAGAGTGTTTTCCCCTCCACCCCCGAAAAAAGCCGCATCCCCGGCCCGATTTCCCGGTCGCCGTCGATCAGCCGAAGCTGCGGATGATCCAAAAGCTCCGGGCAAAGCCCGATATCCGCCTCCTCACCGGACGGGCGATGGGAAAAGTGCCGCTCAAAAGCCCGCCGCTGCACCCAGACCGGTGCTGAATGGTTCCACTCTAAAAAAGCGGGCAATCCGCCACCGTGGTCATAGTGCCCGTGGGAGAGGACTGCCTGCTCCACTCGGTCAAGCGAAAGGCCCAGCTTCGCTGCATTCCGGGCAAACAACCCGGTCTTTCCCATATCAAACAGAAGATCATTCCCGTTGACAAGCGCCAGCACCGACAGCCCATGTTCCGCCTCAAACTGCGGACCTGCCGCCGTATTTTCCGCCAGAATCCAGAATTTCATCCAACCCCTCCTTACTGCTTTCAGTATAACAGAAACGGAAGAAAATGAAAAGCCTTTCCACCCAAAACCGACCGTTTTTGCCCGTCCGACGCGGTATAATAAAAGAACAGAAAGGGGGGAGGCCAATCCTTGTCATCTACGCCGATGTCCTCATCGGCATCAACCTTTGCCTGACCTGGTTTCTGCTGCTGGCGTCCGAAGCCTTGTCGGGCATGCACTGCGGCCGGGTACGGCGGCTGTTGGCGGCAGCGGCGGGCGGTATTTCCTCCCTCTGCATCCTGCTGCCGGAGCTTCCGTTCCCGGTTGTATTCCTGGGGAAAGTGGGACTGGCGCTTCTAATTTGCTGGATCGCGGGCGGAAAACGCGGGATTTTCCGGCGGTCGGTTTATTTTTTCGGGACAAATTTTCTCTTTGCCGGCCTGATGATCGCCCTTTGGCTGCTGGCAGCTCCTCCCCGGCTTGTCATCCGCAACGGCATGGTCTACTACCACTTTCCGGCGCTGACGCTCGGAATTTCCGCCATCCTCGGTTATCTGACAGCGCGGCTGATCGTCTGGCTCCGCGGAAAAAGCAGCGCTGGAACCAAGTCTATTCGCGTGACAGCGGGACTGGACGGACGGGAAAGCTCCTTCACCATGATGCTGGACACCGGCAACCGGCTGCAAAGCCCCGGCGGACTGCCGGTGGTCGTCTGCGGCAAAGAAGCCATCTCTCCGATGCTGTCCCAAACCCAGCTCGATTCGCTTTCCCACCCATTTGAACCGGCCTGCTGCTGGAAAAAGCCGCTGCGCTTCCTCCCCTGCCGCACCGTCCACGGAGACGGGCTGCTCTGTGCCTTTGAGCCGGACTACCTCCGGGCTGAAGACGGAACGCCAGTCCGCTGCCTGATCGCACTTTCCAGAGAGGAGATCCGGGGCGATTACCAGGCAGTTGCGGGAGAGGACATCTTCCGCCAGATTATCTGAACAGAAAGGAGCATCCACATGCTGCAACTTTGGACCGCGCTGATTAGCCGTCTGCTGGAAAAGGCGGGGATCGCCGCCCGGTGTGACTACATAAACGGCGCGCAGACGCTGCCGCCGCCGCTTTCCAAGGAGGAAGAAGAACGTACCATTCTCCTTTTGGAAACCGATCCTGACAAAGCGCGGGAAACCCTCATCACCCACAACCTGCGGCTGGTTGTCTATATCGCCAAACGGTTTGAGAACACCGGCATCAACATTGAAGACCTGATTTCCATCGGCACCATCGGACTGATTAAGGGGGTGAACACCTTTTCCGCCGAAAAGAAAATCAAACTGGCAACCTACGCTTCCCGCTGCATTGAAAACGAAATTTTAATGCACCTCCGCAAGACGAGCCGCCAAAAAGAGGAGGTATCACTCGATGAACCGCTCAACGTGGACTGGGACGGAAACGAGCTGCTGCTTTCCGACATCTTGGGGACAGAAAGCGATTCGGTCAGCCTGCATATGGAATCCGAAGCGGAAAAAAGTGCTCTTTCCCGCTGCATGGAATCGTTAAGCAGCCGGGAACAGCTTATCATGCAGCTCCGGTTCGGGCTTCGCGGCCAGCCGGAACAGACGCAAAAGGAGGTGGCAGACCGCATCGGGATTTCTCAGTCCTACATTTCCCGTCTGGAAAAGCGGATCATCCGCCGGCTCCGCGGTGAACTGGAAAAGCAATTCTCTTAAGCCAAAAAGGCGCTGGATATCCGGCGCCTTTCGCATTTTCTCAGGGTTTCCAGTATTCTTCCACACATTCTTTTGCGATCTGCACATACCGCCGTCCGCGCTCATAGTCCCCAAAGATGGTGCCGACCTCCCGCTGCGCCATCTCGAACAGACAACCGCTGGCCGCTTCGCAGACGCCCTTGAAGTAGACACGGAGAGCCTCCTCATCCATCGGGCCGGGATTGGTCACAAACTCGGCGCGCGGTTTGCTGTAATACACCACATTGCTGCCGCGGAGGTACTCGCCAATCTGCGGCTCATTGTTAAAGGGCGAAACCGAGAGCTTGCGCAGATTCTTCCATTTGGAAAGATAATCCGGCCAGAGTGCATCCACCCGCTCACAGCAGCCGTAGGACAGCAATCCAAACCGTTTCACCAGCCGGTCCTGATAGGGGTAGACGAATTCGCCATAGGTCTCGGGAGAAACCGCAGTGGTTTCCTGCGATTCCAAAAATCCCCAGCACTGCGTGGTACTGGTGACATTCTCTTCCGGCAGCTCATGGTTAAAGGCAAAGCTCTCCTGTGCAACCGGACAAAAATCTCTTGTCGGAACAAGCAGCTTTTCCTTCTCCAGAAAATCAAAATAGTCTTTGTAGACTTTGGTGGCCATATCCATGATTTCATGCAGCTTTTCGGGGTAATCGTACATGGCGCAGTAATAGTTCTCCATCCCCATCAGGGATACAAGTGGATTGGTGATCGCACCGCCAAGGCTTCCCATCGCCATCCGAACTGGCAAAATATCTCCGATGGTGTCCTGTACCAGATTAATCCATGCAGCTGTCTTTTCGCGATCAACGCCAAAACTACCGCCTTTTAACTTGTCGGCGTCCTGTCCAAGGTCTTCCACAACAGGATCAATATGATACCCCATTGCATGCTTGCCGGAAGCACGGGTGTAGTGCGGCTGAATTCCAAAAGGAGAAACCCAAGTGTTCCAGTAAACCAGAAATTCCGGCGTGATGGGGGTATCATCGTCAAACAGATCCCGTCCCACCATTGTGGCAAGCAACGAATATTCCAGGCTGCGGGCAGTTTCACCGGTGCAGCGCATCCGCGGGGTTACCACCTCGTGGCCAAAATTGGACCACAAAAGACGCACCGTCGGCGTCTCGCGGCGGCCTTCGGCAAGCGCTTTCCATTTTTTAAGAATTGTCTGGTTCTGCGGAGAGTTGGCACAAACCAACTGTTTTTTCGCCAGATCGCGAAGGATTTCGCGGTCAGAGGAAGATATCATATCCATTCCGATGCACCCTTTCTGCGTGTTCTATCGGTATCATAGCACAAAAAAACGGAACCGACAATAGTTTTTTCGTGCCGGTTTCCTATTTTTTACACGCCGGAATAGGCGCTGAATCCGCCGTCCACCGGAATGACCACACCGGTAACGAATGATGCTGCCTCGTTATTCAGCAAAAACTGTAAGGCACCCACCAGCTCTTCCGCTTCCCCAAACCGTCCCATCGGAGTGGCGGCCAGGATCTTTCCGGTGCGCGGCGTAGGCGTACCATCCGGATTGAAGAGCAGGTTCCGGTTCTGGCTAGTGACAAAGAATCCGGGAGCGATGGCATTGACACGGATACCCACCTTGGAAAAATGTACCGCGAGCCACTGGGTAAAGTTGGAAACCGCCGCCTTTGCGCCGGAATAAGCCGGGATCTTGGTGAGCGGCGTATAGGCGTTCATCGACGAGATATTGAGGATATTGCAGCCGGGCCGTTCCAGCATATCACGGGCAAAAACCTGGGTCGGAATCAGTGTGCCGAGGAAGTTCAGGTTGAAGACAAACTCCACCCCGGCGTTGTCCAGGTCAAAAAAGCTGACAACCTCCTGGTCGATGTCGCCGGGCTCGTAATATTCCTTGGCGGTTGTCGCACGCGGATTGTTGCCGCCGGCGCCATTGATGAGGATGTCGCAAGGCCCAAAATCCGCGAGCACCTTTTCGTGTACCCCTTCCAGAGAAGCGCGGTCAAGGACATCGGCCCGATAGGCCGAAGCACAGCCGCCCGCTTCCCGGATTTCAGCTGCCACAGCTTCGGCAGCTTGTTCATTGATGTCGAGCAGCGCTGTTTTGGCGCCGCACTCAGCCAATACTTTGGCAAACATGGAGCAGAGCACGCCGCCCGCTCCGGTGATAACGGCGGTTTTGCCGCTTAAATCCAATGCAAACGGAAGTTTCATTTTTATCCCTCTTTTCCGGTTTTTTCCAGTGTTTCCCAAATTCCGTTCAGATAAGCCGCACCGAGCGCCCGATCAAACAGGCCGTAACCCGGTTTCCCGGTTTCGCCCCAGATCATCCGGCCGTGGTCGGGACGGATATATCCGTCAAAACCGTTGTCATATGCAGCTTTGAGGATCGCCGGAATGTCCAGCGAACCGCAGCCCGAATAATGTCCGCTTTCCTCAAACGAACCATCCGGCAGAATCTTGACATTCCGGACATGTAGGAAATGGATGCGTCCCATCGCGGTGTATTTGCCCACCAGTTTCACCATATCGTTTGTTTTGGTGCAGCCCAGAGAGCCAGTGCAGAAGGTCAGCCCGTTGTAAGGACTGTCCACCAGCTTTAAGAAGCGGTCGAGATTCTCCTCACAGGTGATAATCCGCGGCAGCCCGAAAATCGGCCAGGGCGGGTCATCGGGGTGGATCGCCATTTTGACGTCCGCTTCCTCGGCAACCGGAATAATTTTGGAAAGGAAGTAGCGTAGGTTTTCCCAAAGATCCTCCTCGGTGATGCCAGCATACTCATCAAAGACCGCGCGCAGGCTCTCTTTGGTATAGCTTGCATCCCAGCCGGGGAGGTTCAATTCGCCGGTCAGCGGGTCCATTTTCTCCAGATCCTCTTTTTCATAGACCAGCGCGTTGGAACCGTCCGGCAGCGGCTTGTCAAGCTTTGTGCGCGTCCAGTCAAAAACCGGCATGAAATTGTAGCAGATGCAGCGGACACCCGCTTCGCCAAGCCGGCGGATATTCTCCTGATAATTGGCAATATAACGCTCCCGTGTCGGCTTTCCAAGCTTGATGTCCTCGTGAACCGGCACACTTTCGATCACTTCAAAGTGCAGACCTGCCTCCTCGGTGCGTTTTTTGAGCGCCGCAATGCTTTCCCGACTCCAGAGCTCACCAGGCGGCACATCGTAAACAGCGGTGACAATGCTGTGCATATTGGGGATCTGCCGGATGTATTCGATTTTTACCGGATCGCTTTCCCCGTACCAACGGAATGACAGCTTCATAGCAGCAACCTCCTTTTTTGGATTGTTACCTATATTATACGAGAAAGAATTGCAAGAAAAAATGCCGATATTGCTTGACATATTGTGTTTCTTGCTATATTATCAGAAAGTGAGGTGAGGAATTGTGAAAAGTTCGGTGCAGCCGTTCAGCACACGTCAGAAAATGCTGAAGAGTGATTTTGAAATTTATCGTTACCGAGACAGCTATCTGAGTGAGGTGGAGCTGCATCACCACGATTTCTATGAGGTGTACTTTTTCCTCTCCGGCAATGTCCAGTATACCATCGAAAGCCGCCAATACCAGCTTCGCCCCGGCGACATCCTCCTGATTTCCCCGCTGGAACTGCACCAGCCGGTCATCCGCCCTGAAAAGGAACCATATGAACGGGTTGTTTTGTGGATCAACCGGGAGTGCCTGGCCGCCCTTTCAGACGAAGCTTGCGATCTTGCTGCCTGCTTTGATCTTGGCTCTCCCCATCACACCAACCTGTTGCGGCTCGATGCTGTTTCAGCGCGGCGGATGCAGGATATGGCCGACGCTCTGATGGAAGAGGATGCCCGCCGGGATTTCGGTTGGCAATTGAATTCCCGCGCCATTCTGGTGCGGCTCTTTATCGAGCTCAACCGCCGGATGCTGGAAACCCCCGAATCCCCCGATATCCCCGCTGAATCTGATTCGGTGGTAGGAGGCGTCCTGCGCTATATCAACGAAAACTTCAACAGCGAAATCTCACTGGATTCTCTTTCAGAGCGCTTTTTTGTCAGCAAATACCACCTTTCCCGCGAATTTCGCCGTCTGGTCGGAACCTCTGTCTATCGCTATATCATCCAGAAACGGCTCATCATGGCCAAACAAAAGATGCTCTCCGGCATGAGCCCCACTGATGTTTACTGCAGCTGCGGTTTTGGGGACTATGCCAATTTTTACCGTGCATTCCGGGCGGAATACGGGATCTCCCCCAAGGAATTCTGTGCGGACGCTGCTTCCCGCGGCATCCGAGAAGGCAAATCCTAAGGAAAATTTAAGAAATGGCTTTGTTATATAGCATTGCAATTATTTTGTGACTGTGTTATACTGAGAAAGAATTGTAGCAAATAAGGAGGATTTCCCCAAATCATGGCGCAAAGACGACGCAGACTGAAAAAAAAGAAACTATTTCTCACGTTGCTGCTCATGCTGTTGCTTGTTCTGATGGGCTGCTGCGTGTTTTATATTGTTTCCATTCTAAGCTCTTTCCGGCAGAGTCAGAATACCAGTTTCCCCACCGACCTTTCGGAACTTGGTATTGAAGAAAAATCAAATGGGCTTGTTGATGACGCAAGTGACTCCTCCATCACCAATATTGCTCTTTTTGGTGTGGATCAACGGGAAGACGAACCATGCCGTTCTGATGTCATTATGATCGCTACGGTAGATAAGCGGCACAACAAAATTAAGCTTACTTCTGTTATGCGGGACAGCTATGTTCCGATTGATGGCTACGGAAGCAACAAAATTAACAGTGCCTACTTTTACGGTGGCCCCACTCTCGCTGTCAAAACACTAAATCAGGTGTTCGATCTGGAAATCACCGATTATGTCACGGTGAATTTCAGTGAGATGGCGCAAATTGTAGACGCAGTTGGTGGTGTGGAAATCGATATTTCGGAAGAAGAACGCCAAGACGCCAACCATAATATGATCGAACAGGCTGCACAAGCCGGAACCTCAGTACAAACCATTGAGCATGCCGGACTTCAAACGCTGACCGGCATGCAGGCAGTAGGATACGCCCGCATCCGTCATGTGGGTAACAGTGATTTTGAGCGAACCCAACGGCAAAGGGAAGTAATGACTGCCATCTTTAATAAAGGAAAATCCATGAACCCGTTAGAATACCCCAACATGATCTCCAAAATGTTGCCGATCGTGGAAACCTCTTTAAAATTGGATGAGATCCTTGACATGGCTGGCATCATGCTGCGCGATGTTTCAATGGAGGATATGCGTATTCCTGCCGACAGCGACCTCATCAACGGCGGTGATCTGTGGGTGGACGGTGTGTTATACCTGCAATATGATCTGGATTCCGCTAAGCAGCGACTCCATGATTTTATTTACCGCGATATTATTTCCAATGAATAACCGAACCGCCTGCCCTTTCCGGCAGGCGGTTTTCTTATGTTGAAAACTTTTCGCGGTATACAGCCGGCGACATTCCATATGCTTCCCGAAAGCGGCTGTAAAAATGACTCAGGCTGGAATACCCGCAGCTCAGGCTGATCTCCAAAATCGGAATTGCAGTGGAAATCAGAAGGTTGGCAGCATAGGCGAGGCGCAATGCCGAAATAGCCTGCTGCGGTGTCATCCCGCGGTATTTCCGATAACTGCGGCAGATATGTTCCGGTGTTTTGCCGCTGATCCGGCTGAGCGCCGGCAGTCCCTCCGAAAACACCTCCGGTTTTCTCAGCTCTTCCTCGAGACTGAGCAGCCAACGAGGACATCCGGACTCGGTTGCAGAAGGAAGAAATGCATTTTCCAGCAGTGAAACCAGCAGCACCCGCCCTTTGGTATCCGCCGCAGCACTTCCCGGCGGAAGCAGACAAACCTCACCATAAAGCTCTTGTGCTCGCGCAGAAAGGGCTTCCGGCAATAATGCTACTGGAGGAAATTCACTTTCCCGATAGCTTTCCTCATTTAATTCCACGCCCAAAAAGCTGGAAAGCTCCGGAAGCATTTCGGCGGAAAACGCCAGATTCAGGAAAGCACAGTCACCCCCATCCACTTGCCGAAAAGAATGTACATCACCTGGACGGATCAGAACTGCCTGGTTCATCCCCAACAGTTGCTCACCGCCATTGACACAATGAACCATGTTCCCGGAAATCACAATAAATATCTCAAAAAAATCATGGCTGTGCAACGGAGATGCCTCTGCAAGCGATCGGATAAGCTGGAAATGAATTCGATGCAGCTGAAATAACATACGTCCGGTTAACTGTTCCATAAAATCCCCCCAGATCAATTTTTCACAATGATTATATCAGAATCGGGGAAGAATGAAAAGAGTTTCTCTGTTATAATATAGAAAAAAAGAGAGAGGAGCTTTTTTATGACATCCCGTGAACGCCTGCTCGCCGTGATCCGCGGCGAAATTCCCGACTGTGTTCCCGTCGCACCGGATACCTCCAATATGATTCCTGCCCGTCTTACCGGAAAGCCATTCTGGGACATCTATCTGTATCAGGAAATCCCAATTTGGAAAGCCTATATCGACTGTGTCAAACACTTTGGATTTGACTCTCTGATGGATGGATATGTTCCAATCCTGTTTGATGAATTAGGGCAGATTGATCACGATACCAAACAGGCAATCGTCAAAAAAACAGAAGATAAACGGATTGTACGCAGCTATAAAGAAGCTGGTGGCAAACAATTCTGGGGAGATCGCGTCACCTATTATTTCAAGGACAATCCACCTGTACACAATATTCCCCTCAAACAGGCCGATATAGATGAAACCCCCTCCCATTTTGAACCGGTCATCAGCCGCAACCCATATGGGAATATGCACGGCGAAGAGCTGCTCCGCACCGTAAAGGAGGAAATGGGAGATCACGGGCTGGTCGGCGTATTCTGCGGTACATCCTGTTTGATCGGATCAGCCGAAGAGGTATATGAATACTATGATTATCCGGAACGTTATGAGGAAAAGAGCCGTCGGATTCTGGAAAACGCGGAACGATACTTCCACAAGCTCATGAGCCTGGAAGTCAAGCCGGATTTCATCTGTACCGGCGGCTCCGGGACACTGGTCTACCAGACACCCGAAACTTTCCGGAAACTCGGACTGCCCATTGTGAAGCGGATTACTGCACTCTGCCGGGAATACGGGATTCCCTCCCATGTGCACTCCTGCGGCCCGGAAACCGAACTGGTAAAAATCTGCCACGATGAAACCGATCTGACTATCATAGACCCGCTGGAGATCCCACCGATGGGCGACTGCAACCTCCGGGAAATCAAGCGGCTCTACGGCGACAAGCTGGTGCTCAAGGGCAACCTCCACACCACAGATGTCATGCTCAACGGTTCGGTGAAGGACGTCATCCGCGCCAGCAAACAGGCGATTGACGATGCGGCGGCAGGCGGACGGTTTATCCTCTCAACCGGCGACCAATGCGGACGGGATACACCGGACGAAAATCTTTTTGCTATGATTGAAACAGCGCGCACCTACGGGAAATACTAATTTTGTCTTTATGTTGTATCGTTAACAAAATTCTGCATCATAAGCACAAATCCTGTGCATGAATTACAAGAATTTTCCGGTTTTTTCCACACATTTTCATTGCGTTCTGCACAATATTTTGCAAAATAATCGTTGACATTCCGTCTTTTTCTGCTATAATACCAGATAGAATGAAAAGACACAAAAGGAGTGTTGATGATGCTTGCAAAAAAACCGCCGATGGGCTGGAATTCCTGGAACACCTTTGGACCGAATATTTCGGAGCAGCTGATTCTGGAAACTGCCGACGCGATGGTTGACCTGGGCTACAAGGAAGCTGGCTATGAATATCTGGTGATCGATGACTGCTGGTCACTAATGGAACGGGACAAAAACGGCCGCTTGGTCGCGGACCCCGCCAAATTCCCCCACGGCATGAAATATGTCGCGGATTATGTCCATCAGAAAGGCCTCAAATTCGGCATGTACTCCTGCGCCGGTCTCCGCACCTGCGCCGGTTATCCCGCCAGCTTTGATCATGAATATGTGGACGCACAGACTTTTGCCGACTGGGGCGTTGATTTCCTAAAATATGATTTTTGCAACTTTCCCTCCACCGGTGACTGTAAAGCGCGCTATCTGCGGATGAGTATGGCGCTGAAAGCAACCGGCCGGGATATCCTGTTCTCCGCCTGCAACTGGGGAATGCACGAACCCTGGAAATGGATGGCTTCCATTGGCGCGCACATGTACCGCTCCACCGGCGATATCTGTGACAACTACAAGTCCTTCAAAGACATCGCTCTGAGCCAGATTGAAAACCTTTCGATGTCGGGCTATGGCTGCTTCAACGACCCGGATATGCTCATTGTCGGCATGTATGGCAAAGGCAATGTGGGATTTGGCGGATGCTCCGATCTCGAATACCGGACACATTTTGCCCTGTGGTGTCTGTTTGGCGTACCGCTGATGATGGGCGGTGATATTCGCAATCTCAGCGAACAGAGCCGTAATCTCCTCCTCAACCACGAACTCATCGCCCTCAATCAGGACGAAGAGTGCCGTCCGCCTTATCTGGCTAATTCCGCTGATGACCGCCTGTTCTTCGTCCGCCATCTTTCTGACAAGGAATTTGTGCTGGCCTACTTCAATTTTTCGGATAAAGACAGCGGCGAAAACTTTACCTGCAACGGTGCTTTTGATGAAATCGGCATTCCCTATGAAAGTGGCTATGGCTTAGAACTCACCGACCTTTTCACCAGCGAATATCTCGGTGTCAAGCGCGATTACTTCGTTCCCGCGGTGGAGGCGCACGGCTGCCGGCTTTACCGCGGCAAGCTGGTCAAAGCCTGATGGAAACCTGTTGTTTTCAGTGCGGTGCTCCGCTTTCAGCGGATGAAATCGCCATCTACCGCAGAATCGTCAACCGCGGCGCCGAACAGTTTCTCTGCATCCACTGCTTTGCAAAGGAATTTTCGGTGGAAGAAAAACTGATTCTGGAAAAAATCGAACAGTTTAAAAAAATGGGCTGCACCCTGTTCCATTAACAGGGCGCAGCCTTTTATTTCTCCTCTTGTAACCGCCGAAGCTCGGTCAGAAAAGACTCCACATCCGAAAAATCCCGATAGACCGACGCAAAGCGAATATAAGCCACTTTGTCGAGCTTTTTCAGTTCCCGAAGGACATCCTCCCCAAGCTCGACCGAACTGACTTCCTTAACCATCTCATTGGCAAATTTCTGCTCGATCCGATCAACCAGCTCTTCCAGCACCTCGATCGAGATGGGACGCTTTTCACAAGCCCGAAGCAAACCGCGCAGCAGTTTTTCCCGGTCGAACATCTGCCTCGATTTATCCTTTTTCACCACAACAAGCGGCGTATTTTCCACAACTTCATAGGTTGTAAACCGCTTTCCGCAGGACAAACATTCGCGCCGGCGCCGGATCTTTTCGCTGTCCTCAGCCGGCCTGGAATCTATCACTTTACTTTCGGTATAAGAACAATACGGACACTTCATCCTATCCCTTCCTTCCGACGCCCGGCTGTGCCGGAGCTTGTGCTGGATTTCTTTCTTTTATCATACCATGTTTTTGATGCAAAAACAAGCTATTTTTCAAGCTGTGCCGCTGCTTGTTCCATTTTGTGGAGAGAAGCAAGCAGTTCGCCATACTCACCGTAATTCTGGCGGTATAATTCCAAAATCACGCCACCTGCAAATCCGTTTTTCTTCAACGTGCCCAGAAACTTTTCCAGCGGGAAATCCCCTTCGAGAAGAGAAAGACAATCTTCTGTACCCGAAGCGCCGCTGATATGGACATGGCAAAGAGAACTGCCCAACGCTTCCACAATCTCCCGCCAGTCCTCACCCGACCGGCGCGCCTGTTTGACATCGAGCACAAACGCCGCATCCGGCAGTGCCTGTTTCATATTTTTGAGGAAAGAAAGGCTGCCACTTCGGCAGCGCGCCACATTCTCCTGCGCCAAACGAATGCCATATGGACGCCCCGCCGCATCCAGCTCGGCAAAACGCTCAAAATATGTTTCTTCCGGCAGTGCGCTTTCTTTCCTATCCCCGTGAAGGACCAGATACTTCGCGCCCAGTATTGCCGCTGCTTCATAATAACGCTTGTAAAGCTCCAAACCGTCCTCAAACCGGCGACGGTATTCCCCGAAAAAGAGCATCGGTTCCAACCCGCAGGTGAACGGATGAACGGAAAGAATTCGGGTACCACCATGATCGAGAACCTCTTTTAACTGCCGCAGGTAAACAGGATTCAATTCCGAAAAAGAATTGATAAACATCTCGGTTGCCGGGACTTTTTCCTTTGCCAATATCCGAACAGCACACTCAGTCAATGCCGGATAGAAACAAGATGTGGATATTCCAAACTGCACAGTTTTCCTCCTTTCCAAACAGAAAGAACGGGGCTGAAACAACCCCGTTCCGAGCATCCTTATGCTCTCTTTTTCTTCATTTTTTTGCCGGAAACCTGCCACCAGGTCCAGATTGTACCAGTCAGGCAAACACTCGAATAGAAGCCAGAAAGCAGACCAACTACCATCGGGAAAGCAAACGGAACAATCGAACTCACATGGAACACAACTGCAAAGACGCAAACGCATCCCATCGCCAACAACGTGGACAGTGTTGTGTTCATGGTACGGGCAAAGGTCTGGGTAATGCTGCGGTTGACCAGCGCGGGAAGCTCCATACTTTTTCCGTAAAGCTTTTCATTCTCACGGATACGGTCAAAAATTACAATGGTATCATTGATGGAATAGCCCAGAATAAACAGGATAACCGCCATAAAGTTGTCGTCAATCGGCAGACGGAAGATGATAAAGACTGCTAAAACCATCAAAGTATCGTGAATCAGAGCGATTACACCGGTAACTCCAGCAGACCAGCCGCCAATTCTTCTGAAACGAATGGCAATATACAGAATCATCAGAATAAAAGCTGCCAGCACCGCTACCAGACATTTTACCAGAAAGTCAGTTCCCATATTCGCAGCAACACTGTCAATTGAGACATAGGTGAGGCTGTTGTCCGCATAGGTTTCCTCCAGCGTTTTGGTCAGCTCGCTCTCCATCTCGACCGAAAGGCCATCCTTTGTGCCCAGATTGAGCGCAATCTGCTTTTGGCCGCTGCTGACGCTGGAAGAGGAATCGCTGGTAACCGAAAATCCGGTAACATCCGCAGCCGTTTTCTCCACAGCACTGAAATCCAAATCCCCTTCGTAGGAATAGGTAGCGATTGTACCACCGGTAAACTGAATATCCACCTTGACGCCAAAAATCAGCGCACAAACCGCCGCAATTGCAATCAGGCAGACCGAAATAATATAGAAGATTTTACGATGCCCGTAAAAATCCATGTCCTTTTGAAACCGAATCATCAGCGTTCACCTCCATACAATTTGGGCTTGCGGAAGGCTTTGAAACGGGAAATGGATTTGAGCATCAGTTTGGTAGAAAGGATGCCGAAAATAAAGTTTCCGATTACGCCGATCAGCAGAGTATAACCAAACGAATAAACCGTTCCTGCCAGAGCCGGTCCGCACATAAAGAAGATCGGGGTGAGCAGCTTTGCAAAGAAGGAAGATGGCGGTCCAAACGCACCCATCAGGATAATCGCCACAATTACAACCGTCATATTACCATCAAGAATAGCGGTAAAGGCCCGCTGGTAACCCAGTTCGATTGCGCCGTCAATCGATTTGCCGCTGCGGATTTCCTCACGAATACGCTCAGCGGTGATGACATTGGCGTCAACACCCATACCGATTGCCAGAATGATACCGGCAATACCGGGAAGTGTCAAAGTAAAGCTGGAAATAAAGGGGAAATAGCCAGACACAGCGGCAACTGAAAGAGCAAGTTGTCCCATCAGGGCAATTACAGCAACGACACCAGGCAAGCGGTAAAGGACGATCATAAAAATCGCCACCAGGACAAATGCCACAGCGCCGGCCATAATCATAACATCCTTTGCGCCTTCACCCAATGTAGGATCGATTGTGGAATAGTTGGCGGTTTCCAGCTTAAAGGGCAGCGCGCCAGAATTGATCTTATCGGCCAGATCCTGGGCAGTCTCCGCAGTGAAGTTGCCGGTAATCGAAGCCTTGCCATCGGTAATGGGGTCATTAACGGTGGGATAGGAAATCATAGTATCGTCCATCCAGATAGAAATGACGCCATTTTCTTCCGCAAGACGTGCAGTTGCTTCTGCAAAAGCAGCTTTTCCGTCCTCGCTCAAAGTCAGACTGACACCGTAAGTGCCGTCCTCTGAATTGTAAAACGGATACGCTTCCGCCACATCGGCACCTTCCAGAATGATATTCTCAGCTGTCACACCGGTGGGAAGACCATTTTCATCGGTTTCCATTCCTTCCCGGAAAGTTAACCGGGCAGTTTCCCCCAGCTCGGCAATCGCGGCCTGCGGGTCAAAATCCGCCTCATCCTCTTTCCAAGGGAAACGGACAATGATGCGGTCCTTGTTTGGGTCGGTGTACACTTCGCTGTCGGTGATATGCAAGGTAATCAAACGCTGTTTCACAACCGCCTCGGCGGCTCGCATCTGCGTTTCATCCGCATCCACACCTTCAGGGGGCGTGAAAGTCACATCCACACCACCACGGATGTCGATTCCCCAGCGAATATCGTTGCCGCCTTTAATGTAGACATCTTTCCGGTCACCATAAGTTGTACTAACACCAAGCAGAGCGGTTGTCAGAAACGCGATGATCAGAATTGCCACAATAAAAAAGACGGGTTTTCCAACTCGTTTCATGGAACAATTCCTCCAATATGATTTGTTTGTCCCTTAAAGGACACTAATATATTGATTATAGGCTAAAAAGAAGGAAAAGTCAAGGTTATCCCTTAAACCTTTCACAGAAAATTCATCCCATTCTCACAAGATCAGTCAAAAGCCCTTGTTTTTTCTTCAAAAATATGATACAATACCCGCTGTACCATATTCGGCCTGCCGTTTCCCCGTGCCCGGCGGCAGTGTCCTTCCCGGATGCGGGAAAAATAATTTGTTGCACGGAGAAATGGAGTTTTCATGAAACGCACAAACAAAACAACTATGCTGGTACAAATCTCTCTGATCGGTGCAGTTTACACCGTCCTTACCCTGCTAAGCGGGCCGCTTGCCTTTGGAACAGCGGCTGGGACGGTACAGCTCCGGATCGGCGAAGCGCTCACCCTGCTCCCGCTGTTTTCCCCTGTAGTGGGAACCTGGGGCATTGTGTTCGGATGTTTCCTTTCGAATCTGGTAGGATTCTTTATGGGGACCAACTTACTGGGCCTGATTGACGCTCCAGTCGGCACATTGGCCACACTACTTGCCGCACTGCTCACCTGCCTGATTGGGAAAAGGATTTCCTCTGTCCCGCTCCGCCTTATCCTGGCACCCATTCCCCCCATCCTTTTCAACGGGTTGATCGTCGGATGGGAGCTGACCTTTGTCTTCCAGACCCCTTTTGCGCTGAATTTTATTTCGGTTGCTGTGGGAGAAGCATTGGTCTGTTATACACTGGGGATTCTGATGTGCCTTGCTCTTGGCCGAAACGAGTTATATAAAAGGCTGTTTGCCGATCTTCGGAAAGCCGCCTGACAAAACAACACCCGGAGCTTTGTGTTCCGGGTGTTGCTGTATCCAAATAAAAATGCCATCCGGAAATCCGGATGGCATTCTGATATTCCCAGGCTGATTATCTCTTGGAGAACTGAGGAGAACGACGGGCTGCTTTGAGGCCGTACTTCTTTCTTTCTTTCATTCTGGGGTCACGGGTCAGGAAGCCGGCTTTCTTCAGAACCGGGCGGAGCTCGGGATCATACTGAAGGAGAGCACGGGAAAGACCATGACGAAGCGCGCCGGCCTGGCCGGTAACGCCGCCGCCTGCCAGAGTGCAGACGATGTCAAACTTGCCTTCGGTCTCGGTGATAGCCAGAGGCTGACGAGCAATTGTTTTCAGAGTATCCAGGCCGAAGTAATCATCGATATCACGGCCGTTGATGGTAATTTTACCAGTGCCCTGGTAAACACGAACACGGGCGACAGAATGTTTTCTTCTGCCGGTGCCATAGAAATAAGGTTTGGATTCGTACATTCTATTTGCCTCCTCTCACTGATTAAAACTCGTAAACTTCGGGTTTCTGAGCCTGGTTGACATGCTCAGCGCCTCTGTAAACGTGCAGACGGCCAATCTGCTTTCTGCCCTGTGCATTGCTGGGGAGCATGCCTTTTACTGCAACACTCATTGCTTTCTCAGGGTTGTTTTTCATCAGGTCCTTATAGGACACTTCTTTGAGGTGGCCGATCCAGCCGGTGTGCCAGCGCAGGAATTTCTGCTCCATTTTTTTACCGGTGAGGATTGCTTTCTCCGCGTTGATGATGATGACAAAATCGCCACAGTCAACGTTGGGAGTAAAAGAAGGTTTGTGCTTGCCGCGAAGCAGATGCGCAGCCTGTGCAGCGACACGGCCCAAGGGCTTGTCAGTTGCATCCAGGATATACCACTTGCGGGCAACTTCAGCAGGTTTTACCAAAGTAGTGGACATAACGGTACCTCCAATTTGTTTTTTTCTGAAAGAGTCCGTCCAATTTGGACAGGCGGTATTTTCACAACGTTATCTATTATAGCCGCATCCGAAAAGAAAGTCAACCCGAAAATCGCGGTTATTTTAATTTACATCCTTAATTCTCTCGTTTTCTCTTCTATTTTCTTTATTTCTCTCTTGTTCTTAACTTTCATTTCATTTTTGGCGTTTTTGCCAAACTTCCGCTCTTTATACGAAAACCTCCTTCTTTACCACCTATTCCTGTCTATTCTGACAATCAAAAAACATCTAATTAGCAAAAAAATGTTTGACAAATCAGCACAAATGATGTATACTATATGTAATTGAATAAGACGTTTGCAGACTTTGTGCCGCAAGGTGCAGGAAGCCGGGTGAAAATCCCGCACAGGAACGCTGCTGTAAGGAAAGAGCTGCTTTTCAAGAAAACTTTGCGTTTTCAGTCACTGGGTAACACTGGGAAGGCGAAATGCCAGCGATGAGGTCCAAGTCAGAATACATCTGCATACGTGATAGAACAGTTCTCTTCGGAATCAGGAGCCATCTGTTTGGTTGTGTTGCTGTATTTTTCATATAGCGGCCTTTATTTGTGTTGCATACCAAGCTGTGTATCCTTTTTTTCAGAAGATACACAGTTTTTTTATTGCTATCCTCTTTTCCAACTCATTATATAATCCAACTCATTCAAAACTCCGCCCTTAACGGCGGAGTTTTGAATTTTAAGCTTTTTCAGTAAAGGAGGACAAGCTTGTTATGGGATTCTGGATCTTTATGCTGGTCTGCTGCATGCTTCTGCCGGCCGTCATGGTGGTGTTTGGTGTAATTTTTATCAAGCATCCGCCCCGGAAAATCAACCCCATTTACGGCTACCGCACCGCGCGCTCGATGAAAACCCCTGAAACCTGGAAATTTGCTCACAAATACTGCGGCAAAATGTGGAAAAAGGCGGGGTTAATTCTTCTGCCGCTTTCGCTGCTGGCAATGCTGCCCGTCATGGGAAAAAACGACAATCTGATCGGTATCTGGAGCAGTACTGTACTGCTGCTGGAAATGATCCCGATGATCGCATCGCTTGTCCTCACCGAACGGGCGCTTGCAAAACACTTTGACCGCAACGGCAATCCTCTGCAATAAAAAGAGGAGCTTTTGAAAAGCTCCTCACATCAATCACACAGACTTCCGCTCAGACGGAAGTCTTTTTTATTCCCCGCAGGAATGGCTGCCGCAGTTGTGACTGCCGCATCCATGCTCCCCACAGGTATGACCTTCGCTGCCGTGTTCGTGATCGTGATGACTGCATCGCACATTGGGATTGAACTCCAGTTTGCCCGCCAGCAGTGCCGCAACCGCCTGGTCAGCATCGCCCGAAACACCGCCGTACAGCCGGATTCCGGCCTGTGCAAGTGCCTGCTGAGCGCCGCCGCCGATTCCGCCGCAAATCAAGGTATCCACCTTGTTAGCTGCAAGGAACGAGGCCAGCGCGCCGTGTCCGCTGCCCATCGTGTCGACCACCTGGACAGCCGTCACTTTGCCGTCTTCCACGTCATACAGCTTGAACTGGCTGGTATGTCCAAAATGCTGGAAAATCATTCCGTTCTGATAGGTTACTGCAATTCTCATGATGATTCCTCCTGTTGATTTTGCCTGCACTGCCGCCGGCGGCAGCATTTCGGTCGTCCATCCCGGCAATGTTTGCCGCAGTGCCCGCAAACTGTGTAATCTCCGCCCGAAATGGTCAGGGTTTTGCCGTGAACCAGTGCGTCCGCAATCCGGCGGCGCGCCCGCTCATAAATACCCTGCACGGTGGTACGGGAAACCTCCATCTGCAAAGCGCACTCCTCCTGTGTCAGCCCCTCCCAGTCGATGAGACGGATCACTTCGTATTCTTCGACATGCAGTTCCACGCTGCCGGAAGCCGGACAATCCGGCGCAAAACAGGTGTGGCGCGGCACAGCACAGACGAGCCGCTTTTTGGGTGGTCTTGGCATCAAAATTCCTCCATTTCGGATATATGTCCATTATAATCCTGTTTCCGGCATATGTCAAGAATAAATGCCGGTTTTGCCACAAAAGAAAAAGGAGCCCGGCAGAAACCGGGCTCCCATTCGAGAGCTTATTTGGAGAATTCCGCAAAAGCGCGGTAGGTGGAGTATACGTCGATCTTGGAGGTCAGCTCGAACGGAGCGTGCATGCAGAGAACCGGCACACCAACGTCGATAGTATCGACATCCAGCTCGGCGATATAGGCCGCAACGGTTCCGCCGCCGCCCTGGTCAACCTTGCCAAGCTCCGAAGTCTGCCAGAGAACGTTGCCGTTGTCCAGCATCCGGCGCACCCAGCCCATAAACTCAGCGGAAGCATCCGAAGAACCGCCTTTGCCGCGGGAGCCGGTGTATTTGCAGATCGAAACGCCGCAGTTCAGGAACGCATTGTTCTTTTTCTCCGAAACATCGGGGAAGGTGGGATCAAATGCCGCGCTGACGTCGGCGGACAGACACTTGGATTTGCCGAGGACAGTCCGGCCCGCAATGCCGTAGGGCGCCGCCAAGTCTTCGATAAAATGACGGAGGAACGCGCACTTCATACCGGTGTTGCCGCAGGAACCAATCTCCTCTTTATCCGCAAAGATGCACATGACGGTATTTTCGGGATTTTCCGCGCTGAACACAGCTTCCATCTCGGTGTAAGCGCAAACACGGTCGTCCTGGCCGTAACCGCCGATGACACTGCGGTCAAAGCCGACATCGGTCGCACGGAACGCCGGAACAACTTCCAGCTCGGCAGAGAGGAAGTCTGCTTCGATGATGCCGTATTTTTCATGGAGCATGGACAGGATGTTCAGCTTGACGCGCTCGCTTTCTTCGTCGTCACGGAACGGCATCGAACCGATCAGAAGGTTCAGCTCCTCGCCCTTGATGATCTGTCCTGCCGGACGTTTCATCTGGTCAGCCGCCAGATGAGGCAGCAGATCGGTCACGCAGAAAACAGGATCGCCCGCATCCTCCCCGATGCTGACCGTCACAGAGGTGCCGTCCGCTTTGACAATGACGCCGTGCAGCGACAGCGGAATGGCGCCCCACTGATATTTCTTGATGCCGCCGTAATAGTGGGTCTTAAAGTAAGCGATTTCACTGTCCTCGTAAAGCGGGACCTGTTTGAGGTCCAGACGGGGAGAATCGGTGTGCGCCGCCATAATGCGGACGCCTTCGGTCAGCGGTTTTTTGCCGATCACACAGAGGATCAGCGCCTTGCCGCGGTTGTTGAGGTAAACCTTGTCGCCGGCCTGATAGATTTTTGCCGGGTCATAAGCGGTAAACCCATAGCGTTCCGCCCGTTCCAAAGCGTAATCCACCGCTTCCCGCTCGGTTTTGCTGCGGTTTAAGAAGTTCTTATACTCCTCGCAGAAATCCTGCGCTTTTTTCAGCTCTTCTTCGCTGAGAATCAGCCCGCCGTGTTTCTTTTCCAGAAACAGCGCGTCTTTGAGTTCACTTGCTTTGCTCATGATACATTCTCCTTTTTTGGTAATATTTATCAGACTCAATAAAGCCTGTATAAATTTTTATAAAGTACCCGCGCGCCTTCCACATCGGTAATTTTTTCCCGGACAGTGTCATCGGGAATCGACTGGAAATCCACGCCGTCTTCACTGTACGCAGAATCCGCAAGCCAGGCTTCGGTCTGCTCCGTACCGGCATAATAAGCGGCCAGTACCCCGCGGTCGGAGTCAAAATCTTCCGAAAACAGGCTGAACAGCGCCGCTCCGCAGCGGATGCTTGTTTCGGGGTCGGACAGATTCTCATATTCCAACGAACCTATCTGACTGCACGCCAGCGCGAACTGCTCCTCTGTCAGCGGGAAAAGCCCTTTGCGTCCCTCTTCCGTATAATCCGGATCAAAATCCGATTCGACCTTGATAACAGCGCTGAGCAGCGAAGGAGAGACCTGATATTCGAGCGCGGCGGAACGGATCTCCTCCTGATAATCGTTTGGATACTGAATCCGGAACGCCACCAGGAAAAATCCCCAGGCAAGCAGCACACAAAAAAGGAACGCGCCGGTCGCCAGCGCCATGGATTTCACCGAACCGCCCGAAACCTTTTCCAAACGGTCGATAATCGGCTGGGCGTCCTTTTCGAGCTGTTCGGGCGACGAATCGTTCCGCAGCAGATAGCTTGCCCGCACTTTGTAAAAAGAATCCTTCGGCTGCGCGGAAATCCGGCGGCGCGCTTCCGTTTCGGTCAAGCCGTCCCGCTCCATAATCCGGAAGAGCCGGCGGTCTTCTTCGGCCAGAACGGCCACCGTCTTGGAGCAGAGCTTGTTCGCCCCGCTTTCAAACAAGGTTGGCGCGTCGAGCAGAATTCGTTTTTTTCCGGCTTTTGCCAGCTCCGCAATCTGATCGCGGATTTTCTGGACAATGATGGGATATAAAATGGTGTTGAGTTTTAAAAGCTCGTCTTTATCGGAAAAAACCTTGGCTGCCATTTCCTTACGGTTGAGTGTGCCGTCCTCCGCGACCACCTCGGGGCCAAACAACTCCCCCAACCGCGCCACAAGGTGCGGATCGGCAGTTACTTCCCGTGCGACAAGATCGGCATTGATAATCGTGTAACCATTTTTGCGGAATGCTTCGGATACCGTGGTTTTTCCGGCACCCGTCTGGCCGGTGAGGCCAATCACCAGCGGTTTATCAGCCATGATTTTCCTCCTCACCCAGCCGGATGATGTGGAATCCCGCCGCCCGCAGCAGCCGGTTCAACACGGCAAGTCCCACGCCGGACTGATCCGGCATCCGGACATACACCGTTTTGGCGCCCTTTTCATCCGATTCCCGCAGCCGGTCAAACAGCACTCTTGCCTGCGAAGCTTCGTCCCCCTCGCCGCCGAACGGCAGCACCGGCACCAATAGTTCCGGGATTTCCTCCTCAGCTGCCATGGCAAACACACCGTCCACGGCGTGTTCGTTAACATAGCGGACAAAACTTTCCCGATCCCCATCAAGCAGAACAACTGACGCCTGTGGAGCGTAATGCTTGTATTTCATGCCGGGCGAAAGGACCTGATCCCCTTCTTTGAGCTGATGCAAAACACCGTCGTCCACAATCACATCACAAAACTGGGAAAGCATTTCCACCGTAATTCCACCGGGACGAAGCAGCCGCACCGACTCCTCCCCCACTGCAATAACAGTGGACTCCACCCCGACCTGACATTCGCCGCCATCTAGGATCAGCGGGATTCGGCCGTCCATGTCATGGAGGACATGGGATGCCTTTGTCGGGCTTGGACGGCCCGACAGATTGGCCGAAGGCGCCGCAAGCGGCAATCCGCTTTCTCGAATCAGAGCCTGCGCCGCTGGATGAGAAGGCATCCGAACCGCAACCGTATCCAGACCGCCGGTTGTGGCAAACGGCACCAATTCACTTTTGGGAAAAATCATAGTCAGCGGGCCGGGCCAGAAAGCTTCCGCCAGCCGGTCGGCCAGCAGCGGCTTTCCTGCCACCAGCCGGTCAATCATCGCGTAGTCAGCAATATGGACAATGAGCGGGTTGTCGGAAGGACGTCCTTTAGCCTTGTAGATACGGGCGGCAGCAGCCGGATCCAGTGCATTGGCGGCAAGGCCGTAAACTGTTTCGGTCGGCATCCCCACCACTTCCCCACTGCGGATGAGCTGCGCGCCCAGCCGGATCCCGGCTTCATCGGCAGCAAGCAGTTTTGTTTCCATTCTATCTCCCTCTTTCCGATAACTGGGCTCAATTTTCCCCTTGCGCAGCCAACAGTTCTGCCTGCCGCGCAGTAATCAGCGCATCAATGATTTCATCCAAATCGCCGTTTAGAAAAGCGTCGAGATGATAAATCGACAGCCCAATCCGATGATCGGTCACCCGTCCCTGCGGATAGTTGTAAGTGCGGATCCGTTCGGAACGGTCGCCAGTGCCGACCTGGCTTTTGCGCTCCGCGGCGATGGCGGCGTTCTGCTCCTGCACCTTAGCGTCATACAGCCGGGAACGCAGCACCTTCATCGCCTTTTCGCGGTTTTTGATCTGGCTGCGCTCGTCCTGGCACTCCACCACCACGCCAGTTGGCAGATGGGTGATCCGGATGGCAGACTCTGTTTTGTTAACGTGCTGGCCGCCGGCTCCGCTTGCGCGGTAGGTGTCGATCTGGAGATCGGCGGGGTTGATTTCAAACTCCACATCTTCGGCTTCCGGCAGCACTGCCACTGTAACAGTAGAGGTGTGAATCCGACCCTGGGTTTCAGTTTCGGGAACGCGCTGCACCCGATGAACGCCGCTTTCATATTTTAAGCGGGAATAGGCGCCGTCGCCGCTAATGGAGAAGGAGATTTCCTTGTAGCCGCCCAATTCGGTGGGATTGGCGTACATGACCTCCTGTTTCCAGCCGCGCGCTTCGGCATACATGGAATACATCCGGAAGAGCGAGTTGGCAAAGAGCGCCGCCTCCTCGCCGCCGGCACCACCGCGGATCTCGATGATGACGTTTTTGTCGTCGTTCGGATCCTGCGGTAAAAGCAGGATTTTCAGCTCCTCAGCCAGCCGCTCGGTGTTCTCTTTCCCGGTCGCCAGCTCTTCTTCGAGCATCTCCTTAAAATCCCGGTCAATCCCGCCCGCTTCGAGCAGGCTTTTTGCCTCCTCGAGATCAGCCGCGGCTTTTTTATACTCCCGGAACTTTTCCACAACCGGCGTCAGGCTTTTGTATTCTTTCATCAAATCCCGATAAGCCGCCTGATCGCTCACCACATTGGGATCCATCAATTTTTCGTTAATTTCTTCATAATGCTGTTCAATCAGCAGAACTTTTTCAAACATCACGGTTTCCTTTCTGTCAGATGGCAAAACAACGGGCAAACCGCTGCGCTAATCCTCCCCATTCTGCTCAATACGCCGGATGTTCTTTTCGGCCTTGGAGCGGGGAAGCATCATCTCCCGGCCGCAGCCAAGGCAGCGCAGCTTGAAATCCATCCCGATGCGCAGCACCTCGAACCGGTTGCTTCCGCAAGGATGATTTTTTTTCATCACCAGAATATCGCCGACCGCAATCTGCATTTCCCGTCCCTCCTTTTCAATCCGTATACAAGCTATATTATACCACAATTCCCGCAAAAAGCAAATCCCACCGACGGTATTTTCCATCATTTGAAAAAGCCGCGGCGGGAATAGACTTTTGTTTATTGGGGAATACTGTCAAAGCAGGCAAAGCTGCAAACTTTCCCCAAAAAGGAGGATTACCATGAGAATTTCTGCCAGTTTTGATACATTCGACCAAGCTGAAAACTGCGCCCGTACCTTAAAACACACCTGTGAAGGTATCCAGGCAATCCGCATCCGGCGGCGCACACCGGTTGAACAGGATGCTCCGATTGGGGATCCGCCCGCACAGGTGGTTCCTTTCGCACTGTTCAACAACAATGTTCCCAACGGCTTTCCACAGCAGGGACTTGCCCCCGGTGTACTCGCCCTGGACTTCCAGCTGGACAGCAGTCCCTTTCCTGAGACAGATGGCCCTGGTGAACGCCAAGATTGCATGATGGATGTTCTGGCCGAACCCTATGCCGCTCACCAGATTGAACAGACAATTTTAAATGAGCATGGCCGCCATCTCGGCAAAGTTCAGCTGTAAAGCGCTTCCCCATCCGGCATTGCTTCCCGCTTTTTCATCAGTTTGTTAAAAATAAGCAAAAATGTTGTTGTAGAGGTAAATCCGGATATCAGATCGGCCACCGGTTCGGCGAAAAAGGCGCTTCTTGCTCCGAACCATACCGGTAAAAGCAATGTCAGCCCAAAGATAACACCTTTGCGGAAAAGCGAAAGCGAAACTGCCGCTTTCGGAACGCCGAGCGCTGTCAGGCCATCCACCAATGCGTACTGGAACGCCATCGGAATGACGCAGGCCGTATACACCCGGATGCCCCACACCGAAAGAGAAGTATACTGCGGATCGCTGGTGAAAATCCGGACAAACAGTCCCGGAATCAGCTGAAACAGCACAAACATACAAGCCGCAAAGACGACCGTCATCAGCAGGATGCGTTTTTCGCCCTGCCGGATGCGGTCGATTTTTTTGGCCCCGTAATTAAAGCTGAGGATCGGCTGGGTACCGCCGGTGATTCCGATCATCGGCATCGAAATGAGCTGCATGCAGCTCATCACGATGGTGGCACAGGTTACCAGCATATCCCCCTGGGATGCGCCGCCGTACTTTTGTAAAACACCGTTCAGGGCAATCAGCACCACACTGTCGGTGGCGTTGATGAGAAATGGCGAAAGCCCGAAAGAAAGCACCCGTTTGATGACCTTTTTCTCGTATCCCCCAAAAGTGATCCGAACCTTGACCTTTTTGGAAAAGAGCACCGACAGGACAAAGGCACAGGAAGAAGCCTGCGCAATCACGGTGGCAACGGCAGCTCCGGCAACCCCCATATGCAGCCCAAAAATAAAAACCGGATCCAGTACAATGTTCACCACTGCCCCGATCATCACCGTGAGCATGCTGAGGGTGGAATAGCCCTGGCAGGTAATGAACTGGTTTAAGCCGGTCGCCAGTATGGCAAAAACTGTCCCTGCTGTATAAATGGTCATATAGGTGTTGGCATACGGATAGGTGGTTTCGCTCGCACCAAAGGTCATCAGCAGCGGGCGTTTGAAAATCAGAAAGAGCGTGGTCAGCACAACTGCCAGAATTCCCAGCATGACCGTACAGTTTGCGAGGATTTTCTCCGCACCCTTCTGGTTTCCTTCCCCCATCCGGATGGCCATCAGCGGGGCGCCGCCAAGTCCGACCAGAAACGCAAAGGAAGAAATCAGCGTCACAACCGGACCGCAGACACCGGCTCCTGCCAGCGCCTCCCCGCCGATCACCGGGATGTTCCCGATGTAAATCCGGTCGACAATGCTGTATAAAACATTGACAAGCTGTGCCAGCATGGTGGGGATTGCCAGCCGCAGCACAAGGTGGGAGATTTTATCTTCTCCGAGATTGTTTTCTCTCGCCATCAAATCCGTTCCTTTTCTATATATTTCCCGCCCAAGGGATTTCCTATCCTATTATACCCTCCGCAAACTATTTCCGCAACCCCAGACTGACAAATCCGATACCAAAAATTTACATATTGATATTTGAACCGTAAAAATACTGTTCATTGTACAAAACAGCTGGATCATCCGGCTTGATTCGTTTGGCTTTTTCGTGGTAGTAAAGGGCGTCCTCACGGTTTTTCAAACGGTCATAGCAGACGGAAAGCTGGACATAAGGGATAAAGTCGCGGAAATCCGGCCGGCAGAAACCTTCTCTGCTCCCGAGAGGACATTCCACTGCAGCGTGATACCAGTAAGCTGCTTCCCGGACGGCATTCTGTTTAAGATAGCAGTCACCGATGGCACAGCAGACTTCCGGTCTGGGCAAGCCGTAGGCAAAGCTGCGGCAAAGTGCGGCAAGTTGTTCTTTCGCTTTTCCCAACCGCTCATAGCATCCTGCCAGATCCAGACAGGCACCCACGCAGTTTTCCACCCAGCCGTCTCCCCGATCCAAAAAATCGCAGAACACCATGGCAGCTTCCGCATCCAGTCCGTGTGCGGCCAGTTCCCGACCGTAATAATACCAGTCACGCGGCGAAAAGAGCTGCCCTTCCCGCTCCATCTTTTGGTAAATCCGCAGATTCCGGTCCGGATCGCCCGGTTTTTCTTTTTTGTGGGTGACGGCAGCGGGATAATGCAGAATCTTCCCAGCCGGCGCAATCGCTTCGTGTACCGCACCTTTCCAGCGAAAACCGGCTTCCCGCCGGAACAGCCGCTCCCGCTCATAGGTAAAGTTTGGCCTTCCCGCATTGTCAAACCCAACATGATACGGCATCATCACCAGGTCAAACCACGGATTTTCCATCTTTTTCAACTGCAAGAAAAGTTCCCGGTCTTCCGGAAGCAGCACATCATCGGCATCCAGCCACAGGATGTAGTCCATCTCCGCCTGTGCAAAAGAAAAATTCCGCGCAGCCGCAAAATCATCCTGCCACGGGTATTCCAGCACTTTTGCTCCAAATTCCCGCGCAATTTCGAGAGTACAATCCACTGAACCGGTGTCGACAACAATGATTTCATCCGCAATCCCCTCCACGCTTTCCAGGCAGCGCGCAAGCACATCCTCCTCATCTCGTACAATCATACAAAGACTGATGGTCATGCTAAAACCTCCTAAAAAATGCCGCCATTCCAACATGGGAACAGCGGCGTTTTGCTGTCGTGTGTCAGCTCTGCAGAATTCCGGCGGCACGCAGTGATGCAAGCAGCTGGTTTAATGTGGTCGCCACATCGCTGATTGAACCGGTTGTACTCGCATCTGTTACGGCGGCGGCGGGGGTTACCGTTCCTTCCGGACCGGTAGCTCCTGTTGCACCGGTGGCACCCGTGGCTCCAGTAGGACCAGTCGGACCGGTAGGACCAGTTGGGCCTGTAGGGCCTGTAGGACCAGTAGCACCCGTAGCTCCGGTCGGGCCGGTTGCACCAGTAGCGCCGGCAGTACCTGCCTGCCCCTGTAATCCCTGTACACCCTGCGGGCCTGTAGGGCCGGTGGGACCGGTTGGCCCCTGGATTCCCTGGGCACCCTGCGGGCCAACAGCACCCTGAATTCCCTGCGGGCCGGTCGCACCAGTAGCACCAGTTGCTCCGGTAGGACCAGTGGCACCTGTGGCGCCGGTTACTCCACCGGAAGGACCGGTGGGACCGGTGGGGCCGGTCGGGCCGGGACAGCAACAGGATGGCTGACAGCATGGCTGCGGCGCACAGCAGCAGTTGTTTCCGCGATAAATATTCATAACATGCCTCCCGCGAATCATTCCCTTATCCCAAAGGGTATTCCATTCTATTCCCTTTCCATGATTTCGGTGCATGGCTAGCGTTTTTTCGGAAAAAAGAAACACAGACCGCCAGGAAAATTCATAATCCGATGATATACTAATAAAATGGTTTATATGCCATAAGGAGGTTTTTATGAAGTATTCTATTGTTTATTCCAGTAGGACAGGCAATACCGCTCTGCTTGCCCGCACACTCCGCGATGTGCTTCCGGAAGAAAACATTGTCAGCTTTGGCGCACCAAATGAAGTTCATACAGAAGCGGACATGATTTTTGCCGGCTTCTGGACGGATCGGGGAAGCTGCTGCCCGGAAATGCAGGAATTTCTCCGCGGATTGGAACATAAAACAGTCGCTCTGTTTGCTACAGCTGGTTTTGGGGAGGATGCCGCCTACTTTGAGAGAATTCTTTCCAATGTGGCTTCTTTAATCCCAAAAAGCTGCAAGATTCTTCCAGGCTTTGCCTGTCAGGGCAAAATGCCCGAAGCGGTTCGCAGCCGGTACGAGGCACAGCTCGCCGCCAACCCCGATGATCAAAAAGCCGCCATGTTTCTCAAAAATTTTGAGAAAGCGCTTGCCCATCCAAACGAGGACGACCTGAAACGGCTCAAAGCTTGGGCTGCTGAAATCACTCGTCCTGACGGGAAATAAGCCGCGGCGCCAGAAAGTCGATCAGGAAAGCGCCCACTGGCGCTGTAAACAGGATGGCAAGCACCGCAGCAGTCAACACAATACTGCCGCAAGAAAGCCCCATCGCGAGCGGAACACCGCCGATTGCCGCCTGTACCGTTGCTTTGGGGAGATAGGCTGCCGCACAGAAAAGCCGTTCTTTCCGGCTGAGTGCCGTCCCGATCATGCAGACACAAACACCGCATACACGGAAAACTAATGCCCCTGCAATCACCGCAAGCACCATAAGCCCCGCTTTTGCCGCATACCCAAGGTCAACCGCCGCACCCACCAAAACAAAGAGCAGCAGCTCAGCCGCCACCCACAGTTTGGAGAATTTGGCGGAAAGCCGCACTGCCGCCTCCGGACGAGATTTTAAAAGTGCAGCCCCCATGCTCATCACCGCAAGCAGACCGGAAAATGGCAGAATCCCCTCCAGCGCATCTTCCAGCGCCACAAACAGGAAGGAAATGCTCAGCAAAATCAGAACCTTAGCCGTGTCGCGCAAGTGCACCTCCTGAAAGAAAAAGCCGAGCAGAAGTCCCGCCGCCAGCCCGGCAGCAAGCCCCAGCAGCACCGATACCGGCACCGACAAAAGCGCCGCGGCCGAAAAGTTCCCGTCCTGTGCCAGCCCGGTAAAGGAGCTGAACAGGACGATAACAAAGACATCGTCCACCGAGGCACCGGCCAGAATCATCTGGGGAATTCCCTTCCCGGTGCCGCGTTTTTCCTCCATCATCCGCAGCATCCGGGGGACAATCACAGCGGGAGAAACTGCGCCCACCACAGCCCCCATAATGGCGGCATCCAGCACCGAAATTCTCAGCAGCGGCGGAGCCAGCAGCACCATCCCCGCAATCTCAAAGCAGGCAGGCACAAAACACATCAGGATAGCGGGACACCCCACCTTTTTCAGATCGGTAAAATTGAGCGAAAGCCCCGCTCTCGTCAGGATAATAATGAGAGCCAGTTCCCGCAGGTCGGCTGAGATGGACAGGATGGAGCCATCCAGCAGGTTCAAAGCATACGGCCCCAGAATCATCCCGGTCAGCAGCATCCCCAGAAGAGATGGCAACCGCAGCTTCTGAAACAGGGCTCCCAGCACCATCCCACATAAAAAAATCAGCGCAAGACTTGTCAGCATCGTTCATTCCCCCATTTTGACACAAAAAAAGAGCCGATTCCCCCTGCATTCCTGCAGAAGTCATCAGCCCGGTTGAGCGGTTTTGGAAAATAGCCACGGGAGTACTTCATTCCCATGGTCTTATTGTAGCACACTTTTTCGGTTTTGGCAAGAGAGGTTGCGCAAATGTCTTCCTCCGGGTTGACTTTTTAAAAAAAATCGTGTAGAATAAAAAAGCCGAGAAGACTGTGTGGCAGCGTGGAACAAGTCCATGAGGAAAGTCCGAGCATCACAGGACAGGATAACTGCTAACGGCAGCCGAAGGCGACTTCAGGGAAAGTGCAACAGAGAGATACCGCCGGATTCTTCCGGTAAGGGTGGAAAGGCGAGGTAAGAGCTCACCGGAGCGGGGGAAACCCCGCTGCCATGTAAACCCTATCCGATGCAACACCGACTGGGAGGTTATCGTTGGTCCGACGCTCCCGAAAGGTGGCTTGAGCAAAGCGGTGACGCTTTGTCGAGATAGATTGTCACACACGACAGAACTCGGCTTACAGGTCCTCTCGGCAACCGCAAAACAGCAACTCACGAAAACCGGCACCGCGCCTGATTTCGTGAGTTTTTCATTTTTGGGAAAAGCAAAGGAGGCAGACCGGTGCGGAAATATGTATACCTGCACGAACTGGATTCGGTGCGGAAAACGGACTGGGAAATCATCCGGGGACAACAGGCGCTCTATGATGAAATTGTCGGGAACGGGAATATCGTGGTGCTGACCTACAACCAGCTAGTCGACTCCCGCGGATTTTTCAGCCTGTGGGACAATCCCGAATACCAGGGCAGTTTGGTTGAGCTGTTTCAGAACGGCGCTATCCGGATTTCCCAGTATGGTTCCATCCGCTCGATTGTACAGTACCTGCTCAGCACCATCGACAACGATCAAAACCGGTACATCTATTCGGCGCTTCCCATCAAAAGTGCCCAGAAACGGCTGACTGCCTTAATCAAGCGCAGCCTGATCCACTCAGATCTGACCGAAATCCGGGAGTATCTCTCCGAAAAGGAGAAAAATTCCGCCGCGCTGCGGGATCTTTTCACGGAATGCAGCGGCGATATAATAATCGAAAGTCAGCTCTCCAATGAAGAGATGACCGGAATTCTGGAAAATCTTTACTGGCTTCTTGCGACTGTCCTGCGAATCAGCACACTGGATCACATCTATGTCCGGCCGCGAGAAAATTCTGAATATCGGAACTTCCGGTTTTATGATATTTTAAAGCTTGTGCTGGATCGTTCCATCCTGCGCCCCGATGCGGCAGAAGCTATCCGGAATCTCCGCTGTTTTCAAAAAGGTGCCAACAGCCGTTCGGTCTACCATCACGAGCTGAAACAAGCGGCAGAAGCTTTTGCAGACAAGGAAGCCTTTCAATATGCCGAAGCCGCCGTCAACCTCTGCTACAACTGCGCCTGCGAAATCAGTATCTGCAACATCTCCAAGCACTATGACTTCTGCAATATCGATTCCCCGGACAGCAGCTTTTTATGTGATTTTGCCGCCCGGCTGCGCGACGACTGGCAGGATGGCAGGGACGCAAACTTCCGTTTCCTTCTTGACGAAACCAACGAATTCATTGAATTTGACCGGATGGACGCGCTCCCCAATTTTTCCGAAGCCGCCTTTCTCACCCGCTGCTTTCCTTATCAGGCAGAACCGGACGAAACCGGTATACCGCGGTACGAGTGGAATCTTTCGGAACAGCGGCAGCAACAGAAGTCTATTGTCAGCTTAAAAATCGGAAAAAAGTGCCTTTCCCTCCTTTTTTGCATCGCTTTCCTGATGGTATTTGAGATTACGGGGCAGCTGCTCCAGTGCATCTGGGACGGAGAATTCAGCTTTCTCGATTCCCTATCCGCAGTCTTCGGATTTGCGGCGGAAACCATCGCCTTCTTTCTGATATGTGAAACCGCCTCTACCCTGCTATCCAAAAAGTTCCCCAATCTGCTCTCCCTTTCGGAAGCGATTCAGGAAATTAAACAGCTGCTCTCCACCGCCTATCATGTTCGAACCAGTAAACCGGCGGGATACCGCAGTAGCTCTCAGAGCGGACAAAACTTTCGTGAAAAGCGGAGTTCCCATGCTGTCATGCCCTGTGCGGAAACACAAGAGCTCCGGCGATACAAACAGCTCCGGACAAAGCATCCCACCTGGTTTGCCCCCTCGGAAATCTACCCCATTGCCGACACCGCCAATCCCGAAGTTGTCCGCAGTATCCGACGCTCCGAAGAGCTGTTTTCCCGGCAGTACGGAGTTGTTTACCAGAGCCGGTTCCACACTTTCACAGTGGATCCGGTGATCGGAGAAGGCGGGGAGATTTTCCCGTATGAACGAGTGATGGGCAGCTCCGGCAACGACGGTGTGGTCATGCTGACACGGCATCAGGGAAATTTTCTCTTAATCCGCCAGTTCCGTCACGCCCTGCGGGCGGAGCAGCTCGCTTTTCCGCGCGGATTTGCCGAACCGGGCGATTCCCCCGCCGAAAACGCTGTCCGGGAGCTCCGGGAAGAGATCGGCGCCGTCCTTTCCGGAGAGCCGGTGCTGCTCGGACGGATTGCACCGGACAGCGGTCTGACTGGCGACCGTGCCTATGTCTTCCAGGCAGATCTGGAAAGCTTCTCCCCCAATATCGGGCACGAGGGATTGCTCGAATGGACAGAAGTTCCCGAAGAAGAGCTTGACCGCCTGATCTCCTCCGGGCAGATCGACGACGGATTTACCCTGGGCGCCTACGCGCTTTACCGGGCACATCACCAAAAATAAACGAAAAACCGGAGAGTTTTGGCTCTCCGGTTTATTTTTTACAATCATTCAGCGTGCCAGTGATCCCATCGGGTCCCAGGGAGTCAGCTCAATCGCCGGCTGCTCCAGCAGTGCGGCTTTTTCGCCGAGATATTTGCGCTGGACAACTGCCTGATAGACAAATTCGTCAAACCAGCTGTCGCTTGCGATATAATATCCCTTTTCCCCTTTGTCATCGCCCCAGCTGTTCTCAATTTTCCAGCGGTCCGGCTTGCCGTCCTTGAGGTTGACGCCGGTGATAACCATGGCATGGTTCATCGCACTGTCGCGGTAATCGAGCCGCTGCTCTTTGGTCAGCGCAAAGGTGAGGCCGGTCAGCGCTTCGTATTCAAAGGAACGGTCGTCCCAGAATCCGCCGGCACGGTCGCCGAATTTGCCCACATCGCTGCCGAACCAGACGACTTCGCCGTCTTTTAACTGGGCAATGACCAGCGCTTTCAGCTCTTCCATCGTCAGGTTGAGGTAGGCAACCGGATTGCCCTCCACCACATTGCCCAGATATTTGACGGTATACATCCGATCAAACGGTTTATCTTTGGTAGGCGCGTGGATAGTGCTGATGTAATCGTCCAGGTTCATCTCCACATACTTCTCGTAAAAGCTGAGCGGGGTGAGGTTATCCTCCCGATGGTAGACCTTCTCCTTGTCGGTGTACTCAAAGTCAAAGGTTTCGGGCGGATTGCCGTAGCAGATGCAGAGAAAGCTAAAAATCTTGCCGAGCATTTCCTCTTTCGCTGCGCGGAGCTCTTCTTCGGGCTTTCCTTCGGCAAACATAGTGCGAAGTTTGACCGCACACTCTTTCAGGTTGGTGTTGAGCAGGCTGTTCATCATGCCGGTGTTGCTGCTCTGGAAGGTTTCCGGCATGGCGTGTTTGGGGACAACGCCGTATTTTTTGACGATATTTACAAACATATCCCACTGTCCGCCGTCGTGGACGCCATTTTGCAGAATGGTCGCCACAGTGCGGTCATCGGAATCCAGTGCAGCGGTGTCGATGATGCTTTCGAGGAAGTAGTTGGCGCGTTCGAATTTATCCCAGAAAGCGGAATAACTCTGCGAAAGCTCAAATTCTTCCATTCCGGTCTTGGCCGCGACGCGCTCCCGGAGGACGTTGAGGGCTGCGAACATCCAGCATCGGCCGCTCGATTTCTGGTTGGTGGCGGACATGGTGGGAATTTCGATCGAAAAATGATGGTGCAGCCGTGCGGCTTCCATTCCGCAGTAAGCGATATCGTTCAGCGCGGTTTTAGAGGCGGCATTAGCGGCGGTACGGAGGGCGCGGCTGCCGGTGAACTGTTGCCGGTAAGCGGAAAGCTTTTCGGCGGTAAGAGGGGTTGCCTGATTCATGATATTTCACTCCTGACGATATTGGTTTTGTGAAAACGGGCACCCCGGAAATCCGGAGCGCCCTTTTCTGTTTGGATTATTTTGCAGTGTGCAGACGGACGGTCTTGACCTCAAACGGACGGAAGTGGAGCTTCACGCCGTTGCCGGCCAGATCAAGCGCTTCACAGCTATCGGCATCCTCGAGCATATTGCAGAGGCAGGCGGACGCAACCGGCAGATCCCAGTTCAGGGTGCAGTTGGTGTCAGCGTGCTTGCTTTCATACAGACGGAGGACGATGTCGCCGCTCTGATCCTCGGCGGGTTTCACAGTGTCGATCACGATGTTCTCGGCGCCGCAGAGGTTAAAGAAGCTCTTGCTGCCAGCTTTGCCGGTCAGGAGGACGGGTGCCACGTTCAGCTCATAGCCTTCCCGGACGACAGGGCTTTCGAGCAGGCTGCCTTCCCATGCGGTGAACGCGTAGGTGAAATGGTGGGTGCCGTTGTCGGCCCGCATTTCGGGGGAAGCCGCCGCACGGAGCAGGGTGAGGTTGATGGCGTTGCCCAGCATGCTCACGCCGTACTTGCAGTCGTTCAGGACAGCAGCGCCGTGGCCTTCATCGCAGAGAGCGGTGTAACGGTGGTTGCAGACCTCAAAGCGGTCTTTTTCATAAGCGCGGGAACGATGGGTCGGCCGTTTGACATAGCCAAACTGCATTTCGTTGACCGCTTCGGTTGTGGTGACGTCAACCGGGAAGCTGACTTTGAGCAGGCGATGCAGCTCATGCCACTCGGCGGTGGTGTCGAATTCCACCCGAATGCTGCCGCTTTCGAGGGAAACGATCTGGGTAAGGGTGGAGTTGCCGATTTCGCGGCTGATCTCGATCGCACAGCGGTAGGGATTCTCTTCCACAACGCGGATGCCGGTGCAGCGGCCGCTCTCGACAAACTGCTGCTCATAGGGGCTATCGATGTCCCAGGCATCAAAGACGCGCGGTACATCTTTGTAAAGGAGGAGGCGGTTCATGCTGCCGGCTGCGAATTCCCGTCCGCTTTCGAGCAGGACAAAGGATACCATCTCGCCGTTGGCATCAAAGACAGCCTTGACTTTGCTGTTTTCCAGAACAGCGCCATTTGCGTCGGCCGAAACCTTGACCGCTTCGGAAGGAGCCAAACCGTTATCGACAGCAGGCGCATAGCCGCAGGCCGGAACCGTCACGCGGACATAGCTGCCGTCGGATTTCTTGACCACAGTGTCGCGGTCCCAGGACAGGGAGTTGAAGACCAGCTCGTCGCTGCCGCTGCCTGCAACGGAAGAAGCTGCCGCATTGGCGAGAGCTTTTCCGGAAGCGATGACTTCATCGTGCAGCTCTTTTGCTTTCTTGTAAACCGCCGCAATCGAGGAGCCAGGGAGAATGTCGTGGAACTGGTTGAGGAGCACCTTTTTCCAGTCCGCATCCCATTCGGCATAGGGGAATGCAAAGCCGTTCTGGATGGCCAGAGAGCCCCACATTTCCGCTTCGCGGAGAGCAAGCTCGGATTTGCGGTTGCCTTTTTTGACCGAAGCCTGGCTGGTGTAAACACCCCGGTGGCAAGCAAAGTACAGCTCGCCGACATAAGTGTTTTCGGGGCCGCCTTCCGCTTCGAGGTCTTCAAAGATCTTGCTCGGATGCGCCATTTCCAGTTTGGGGCAACCTTCAAGGTCTTTCTCACGCAGCGCAAACTCGATGTAGTCGCGGCTCGGACCGCCGCCGCCGTCACCGTAACCGTAAGGCAGCAGGAATTTATCCAGGCCGTCCTTCTGGACGCGATTTTCCCAGACGTCAATCAGCTGTTTCGGGTTGGTGGTGTAGGTATAGTTGGTGGGCAGGTAGGAAACGATTTCGCTGCCGTCCATGCCCTGCCACTTAAAGTAATGATAGGGGAACTGGTCGCCGCCGTTGTAGCTCCAGAAGATCTTCTGGGTAACGAGGTACTTCATGCCGCAGCTCTTGAGGATCTGGGGCAGCGCCGCTGTATAACCAAAGGTATCGGGCAGCCACAGGATTTCGCAGTTGACACCGAGTTCATCCCGGAAATATTTCATGCCGTGAACAAGCTGACGGACCAGCGATTCACCAGAGGTCATATTGGTATCGGGTTCCACCCACATACCGCCTTCTGCAACCCAGCCGCCTTTTTTAATAGCCGCTTTGATCCGTTCAAACAGCTCCGGATAATACTGCTGGCAGAAAGCATAGGTCTGGGGCTGGCTCTGAAGGAATTTGTAGCCGGGATATTTTTCAATTAGGCGGAGCTGTGCCGCAAAGGTACGGGAAACTTTCCGTTCGGTTTCAGCCAAAGGCCAGAGCCACACCACATCGAGATGGGCGTTGCCGATGCCGTAGAAGGTGGGGGTTGTGCTGCCGTTGACGCAGGCAAGTGCTTCTTTCAAAACCTCGCGGCCTTTTTTGTAATCGGCGATGCGGGCTTCGGCGTCCTGCTCAAAGTCAACAGTCAGGGTGAATTTTTCGAGCGCTTTTGCGATTTTCGCTGCGCGGAGGCTGCTCTCCGGCAGACACTCCATCACTTCTGTCAGGGTTTTAACGTCCATCCAGAGCTGGTAAGCGTCTTCGTTCCAGATGCCGAAGGTATTTTTGCCCATCGCAGTGCGGAGCTTGCCTTCCAGCGGGTCGGTGTATGTACCGGGGATTACCGGACCGGTGCCGCAGTAAGCCAGTTCCCCATTGGGGAAGAAGTGGCCGGCATATGCCTCGGCTTGAATCAGGTATTTTTCGCCGGATTTGCCGTTTTCGGTGAGGATATTGTCCTCAATAAAGTGGTGCGGAACCGATACCCATCCGGCGCGGTAGGTGCCAAAGGATGCCCCGTTGACAAACAGGGTGGTTTCTCCGCCGGGATTGAGGTTCATCACAATCATTTTGCCTTCGGCTTCGGGAGGAAGGACAACCTCGCCCTTCAGCCACATATATTCCCACTCATTGCCCCAGACAGTCCCCTCGGGAACCGGTGCGTAGCCGCCTTTATTCAGCGCTTCGTCCTGGGTGATATGGTCATAGGTGCAGAAGCCTTCAAAGGAAATATCACCTAACGGACGGTAAAAATCCTTTTCCAGCGTAGCAGTCCAGTGCCGTAAACGGTCATGCCATTCCGGTGCCATTTTCACTACAATCATCTCCTGTATTCAAAATACTGTTGCCAATCAGCAAACAGATGTACGCGAAATATTGTGTTTTTGCACACAATATTTCGACACTGTTTCCATTTTAACACAAAACCGTTTAAAAATCCATCAGTTTTATCATTTTTCTCTGCAGTTTTTGCAGAAATTTTCTTCTGTAACATCATACATTCCCTGTGTAGTAATCCGAAATTCCGGAATCACCGGCAACGCCATGAACGAAAGAGTGATAAACGGATCCATTTCAGCCGGCACTCCCATCCGCCGCGCCTGTTTTTTCAGTTCCTCCATCCCACGATGGACTGTTTCATAACCGTCGCAACTCATCAGTCCCATCAGCGGCAGCGCCAGTTCCCCGCAGACTCTTCCGTCCGCAGCCAGCACACAACCGCCCTGCATCTCCCGCACCCGGTTGGCGGCAAGCGCCATATCCCTGCTATTATCTCCGATAACAATAAGATTGTGGGAATCGTGCGAAATACTGGTGGCAGCTGCGCCGTGTTTGAGCCCGAATCCATCGGCCAGCCCGCGCCCGATTCTTCCGGAGCCTCCGTGCCGTTCCACCACCGCAATCCGGAGAAGTCCCGTTTCACCGGGTTTGGTTTTCCGTCCAGCCGTATTGATCTGACCGGGAATCATTTGCAATACAAAGCGCTGTTCCTCCTCTGATAACGAAAAATCCGCTTCGCTCAGTTCGCGGCATTTCACCGTGTGCAGAAGTTCCGGGGGAACAACAGCTGTCTGTCGTTCTCCCGCCTCTACCAGTTTTCCCCGGTGATAGACCGCGGCGGGACGGAATTCTTCCAAATCGGACAGCACCACGAAATCCGCCTGTTTTCCGGGTGCAATCGCCCCCAAATGCCGCAGGCCGTAATATTCCGCCGGATAAAGAGACGCCATCCGCAGCGCTTCGGGCACCGGCAGCCCTAGCTTTACCGCTTCTCGGATATTGCTGCCGATATGTCCTTCCCGCTGAATATCTTCAATGTGTTTGTCGTCGGTGCAGAAACAGAAGCGGCGAGCCGAAACGCCGTCCCGCACCATCCCCGAAACCAGCTCTGCAAGGTTGCGGGCAGCACTCCCCTGCCGGACAAGGATCATCATCCCGCAGCGGTATTTCAAATGAGCATCCTCCCAGTCCGAACATTCATGGTCGGTCCCGATTCCGGCCGCCAGGTAAGCACAGAGCTCCTTGCCGTTCAGTCCCGGTGCGTGGCCATCAATCGGTTTTCCCGCAAACAAAAGTAGCTTTTGGAGCATTTCATCGGCCGCTTCCATCACAGCCGGGCAATCCATTACCTCGCCAAGCCCCAGCAAGCGCGTGTCTCGGCAGAGTTTTTCCAACTTCTTTGCATCCAGTATAGCTCCATTTTCGTCCACTGGCGAAGCAGGAACACAGGATGGTGCCATCATATAGACATTCGCCGGGGAATTCGCTGTTTCGGAAAGCAAAAATTCCACTCCCGCAAGCCCGGCCACATTGGCGGCTTCGTGCGGATCGGCAATCAGAGTAGTCGTGCCTGCCAGTGCCGCCAGCCGCACCAGCTCGGATGGACGCACCATCGTAGACTCCAGATGAAGGTGACTGTCAATCCAACCGGGCACCAGATATTTCCCGCCGAGATCTACCTCTGACTCTCCCTCGTATCCTCCGATACCGGCAATCATCCCCTGTTCCACCGCGACATCAATCTGTTCGAACTCTCCGGTATACACATTGAATACCTTTCCGTTCCGGAAAACTGTTTCCGCCTTTTTCCGACCGGAAGCCGCACAGATTAGATCCCGCATTTTTTCACTTTCCATCTTGGTTCCTCCTCCCTTTGAAAAAAAGGCACGGCAAAACGCCGCGCCCTGTTATTTCAGTCCGCAAAAAGATCCGGATATTCATCCCGCAAAAAATTGTCCACAAAATCCAAACCGGCTTGATAAGCTGTCTGCACTTTTTTCTTATCAGGATCTGCTGTACCGCCCAGCGCCCGGACACAAAGAAATACATCTTCATCCAAATTGTTTAAATAAAGCTTTTTCCCAAATTTTGTGTCATTCAGGATAATCTTGTCACCCTGAATAATATCGATATCTTGATCGGTATATATTTCCGAAAAATCTACAAACAGCTCTCCATCTGTATTGGAAGTAATGTTGTCATACGCGTCCTGGTCCATAATAAAAACCAGATCTGTCCCGCTGGAAAAAACCGCCATGAATTTCTGCATATTAAGCATATTAACCTGCGGGTCAATTTCTTCTCCAGTGTAGTCTACCGTAATTTCGCTGTAAATGGTATTCATTTTACCGTCGCCGTTGTAATCCTCGGTAACATACTCGTCCAAAATCGTATTGATATCCGAATTGATGGCTGAAAAGCTGTATTTGGTCGCCGCAGTAACTGTAATATCATACTTGGGTCCAAAAAAGATATCTTTGATAAACCATGCAGCCAGAATCACGACAAAAACCGTAACCCATGTGGTACCTTTATAGTGGTACCAGTAGTTTGCCCATTTTTCCTTAAAAGTTTTGGGAACAATTTTTTCTTCCTGCTCAAAATGCGGCTGCTCCTCCGGGTGTTCAGCCGCAGCCTGCTGCATTTTTTTCAGTTCAATCAGTTCCTGCAGTTCCTTCTGCCTGGAATCCATCTGGGGTTTCTTTTTGCCTGCCATGTATCTTCCTCCGATTTTTCTCTGTTAAATCTATTAAACCATAAAGTTATGATCGTATTTTGAAAAAATCGTCAAATTTCCCCAAAACATACCGGAAACAGTTTTTCTTATTTTACCACATTTTCTGTATTTTTGTAAAGAGGGCGAAATTTTTTATACAGCAAAAGATATGGCACAAACAGAGCGCTCCCCACTGCAACCGCTGACAAGGCAAGCAGCGAGATAACCGAAACGACCTTGCCTGGCTTGATAAACCAGACAGCCAATCCCGCCATCAACAAAACAACCGCCGAAATACCGCTTGTAATGCCGGCTACACAGTTGACATAGCACCAGGTTTCCGCACTCTTTTCAGCTGATTTCCAGTGATAACCCACCGAACAATCGGGATAAGCAGAATGTTTCGGGCCGACAGTATAAGCCGTTATCCCCAAAATGGCACTTTCCAGCAAATAGATCACCAGTATCGCGATATCCATAAAAATCCCCCTTTATTTATAATTTTCCAACTTCATCCCGCACCGGAGCATCCGGAACATCCGCACTGCAGCGCTTTTATAAAGTTCTCCGGCGCGGTTCATCGCTTCGGAAAGCGGCATTGGACCGTCTACAATCGGCATGGCAGCCGCAATTCCACCGGATAAAATCTGCTCCCAGCCCTCTCCCAGCGAACCAGCCAGCGCAACCGCCGGGACCCCGGCCTTCTTGCAGCGCGCCGCCACGCCGGACACTGCCTTGCCGTAAACCGATTGCCGGTCAAGCCGTCCCTCCCCCGTCACAACAAGGTCCGCATTTTGGAGCATCTGGTCAAAGCCCGTCAGATCGAGAACCGCCCCAATACCGGAACGCCGTTCTGCCCCAAGAAAGAGCCGGAGTCCAAATCCCAGCCCTCCGGCAGCCCCGCTTCCGGGATCTTTGGCACAGCTGCGGCCAAGCTCCCGCTCGCACAACGCCGCAAACCGCCGCATTCCAGCTTCCAGCCGCCGGACGCAGACATCGTCCGCCCCTTTCTGCGGCGCAAAGACGCAGGCGGCACCCTCCGGGCCGGTGAGCGGATTCTCCACATCACAGATCAGCGTAATGCGGCAATTTTCCGGCAATCCGGCGAAGCCGCTCCGGTCGATCGCCGCAACCTTCTCCAGGGAAGCGCCGGTACCGGGGAGAAGCTGCCCCCTTTCATCCAGAAACCGGACACCCAGCGCCGAAAGCGCGCCCATCCCGCCGTCGTTGGTCGCACTGCCGCCCAACCCCACCAGAATGTTGGAACAGCCGGAGCGGGCAGCGTCCAGGATGAGCTGTCCCACTCCGAAAGTCGTGGTAGAGAGCGGATCCCGTTTTTCCTCCGGCACCATCGTCAGTCCGGCCGCCGATGCCATTTCGATCACCGCTGTGCCGTCCGGCATCCGCAACCACCCAGCTTCCCGCTCCTCAAAGAGCGGCCCTTTCACCGGGATTTTCCAGAGCTCTCCGCCTGCCGTTTCCAAAATGGCCTCAACGGTCCCCTCCCCGCCGTCGGCGATGGGGACTCCCGCTGTTTCACAACCGGGAAACACCTCCTCTGCCGCTTCCCGCAGCAATTTCAGAATCTCTTTGGAAGAGAGCGATCCTTTGAACGAATCCGAAGCAAACACCAGTTTCATCCCGGCACCTCCGTGGTTTTTCTCTATTGTATACCATCCGGAATGAAACTGTCAACTCTCTGCAAAAATCGCCGCACATGTGTTCGAAAAAACCTTCCGATTCCCTTGCAATGGAAGTATAAAATTGGTATAATAAGGAGAGGAAAATCAAAAAAGGAGGACTGCGGATTGCTGGATATTCACAAGTTAATTGAGCTGATTTTAAACGATCCAAAATTGAAGAAAAGCCAGGAAAATTCCCCGGTTTACCGGGACGAGCCGATTCTCAAAACCGCTGCTCAAATGAAACGCTCCGCACCGTCCCAGATCACCGCCATGCGCCGGCTTGCTGCCACACGGGAAGCGTCTTTCCGTCCATCGGAATGGCTTTTTTATGAGCAGGGCATTAAAATGGCCGACTACGAAGACAACTACAATTTTACCGGCGATGTCGTGCGGTACTATCCCACCTACCAGTCGCTGAACGACAGCCAGCTTCGCGGCTATTTCAGCTGGCGGACCAAGGTGCGGAAAGGCACCATGCTCGAAGCGCCGCTCTCTTTTGTTTATCTCTATCTTTATGAGCTGTTAAACCAGATCGGCGTCCCATCGCCCGAAGAGGGCTTCGGGATGATCCGCCGCTTCTGGCAATCCTACCGGGAATACGATCAGTCCATCGACCATTCGGTCAAAAAATGGCTGCACGACTATGTCATCTATTATAATCTCGACCGCGCGCTGCTCGACGAGGTGGCTGACTCCGCCTTTGACCGGATGCTTCCGCTGCTGGCGGAACCGGACAATATTCCTGATGAGGAGCTTTACCCGGCCATCTGTGCTTCGTCCACCTATCACATCGACACCGGACGATTTGGCCGCGAACATCCCGATGAAGCATGCCGGGCTGTCTGCGCTGTCTTTCGCACCTTAACCGACTACTACCGCAAACATCGGAAAAACACCCTCTGCGAAAAGCTGTTCGGAAAATTCGGCACCGTTCCCTATCCGATGTTCAGCTCGGCAGTGTTCTATGACAGCCGCCGGTATGAAGACTACACCTACCAAGTCAGCGAAAGCTGTGTTTTTTTCTGCAAAAATGGAAAATGGAGCTGCCGCACCTTTTTTGGAAGCAAAAAATCGAGTTCGGAACTGGGTGAAATTCTCAAGGCGGTCGACCGCCTGATGCGGCAGCAAGCCGGCTTCAAACCGCCGCTCAAACCGCAGCAGATCACCAAAACTCTGCAGAGTATTATCGAAAAGGAACTTGCCCGCCTTACTGAAGAAAAACGCCGCAGCACCATTCCCGAAATCAAGCTGGATCTTTCCCGGTTGGACGGAATCCGCGCCGCCGCCGACCTCACTCGCGACCGCCTGATCGTGGAAGAGGAAACGGAAGAAACGCCTCCTCCCCCGCCCAAACAGGAAAAACCACCCAACCCGCCGCCATCGGAACCAGAAAAGACGAGCTCCCCGCTCACGCCGGCTGAAACGGCTTTTCTGCGGGCTTTGCTAAATGGAAAGGATTTCCGCGCCGTTTTGCGGGAATCCGGTCTGTTGCTTTCCATCATGGTGGATGGCATCAACGAAAAACTGTTTGACCAATTCGGGGACACTGTGCTGGAATTTGACGGCGAAACCCCGGTCCCGATTGAAGATTATCTCGACGAACTGAAAGGAATCATCGAACCATGAAAATACCGAAACGGATCGCCTCGGCGGTCATCAATTCGCTCAAAGGCGGCGTCGTGCCGCGGGTTGGACTGCCGTATATCACAGTCGGACGGGACGCCGAGATCCGCGCCCTGCTCCACGATGTGGACATTATCGAAGAGGGAGGCGCTTCTTTCCGCTTTATCATGGGCAAGTACGGCAGCGGAAAAAGCTTCCTGCTCCAGGCCATCCGCAACCATGTGATGGAGCGCGGCTTTGTCGTGGCCGACGCCGACCTTTCCCCGGAGCGTCGGCTCCAGGGGACAAAGGGACAGGGACTTGCCACCTATAAGGAACTGATCCGCAACCTTTCCACCAAAACGCGGCCGGAAGGCGGCGCACTCACCCTGATCCTCGACCGCTGGATCAGCAGCATCCAAAGCGAAACCGCCGCTGAATCGGGGCTGGACCCCGCCGATTCCGCTTTCGGCAAGCTGGTGGATCAGAAAATCTACCGGGTAACCGGCGCGCTCAGCGAAATGGTGCACGGCTTTGACTTCGCGCGGCTCCTTTCCCTCTACTACAAATCTTCCATCAACGGCGACGACGAAAACAAAGCGCTGGTGGTCAAGTGGTTCCGCGGCGAATACGGCACCAAATCGGAAGCGCGCGCCGAACTGGGCGTGAATATCATCATCACCGACGACGACTGGTACGAATATATCAAGCTCTTTGCCGCCTTTTTGCAGAAAGCGGGCTACGGCGGGCTGCTGGTCCTGATCGACGAGCTGGTCAACATCTACAAAATCCCCAACAGCATCACCCGGCAGTACAACTACGAAAAAATCCTCACCATGTATAACGACACTTTGCAGGGCAAAGCTTCCCATCTGGGCATCATCCTCTCCGGAACGCCGCAATGCATCGAGGATACCCGGCGCGGCGTTTACAGCTACGAAGCGCTCCGTTCCCGGCTGGCGGAGGGAAAATTCGCCCGCGAAGACGGTGTGCGGGACATGCTGGCGCCGGTCATCCGGCTTGCGCCGCTCAGCTATGAGGAGATGCTCGTCCTGATCGAAAAGCTGGCCGACATTCATGCCGGTTTATTCGGCTACACCCAGATTGTCAATCAGGAGCAGATGGTACAGTTCATCCAGATGGAATACGGCCGCATTGGCGCCGACACCAACATCACCCCGCGTGAGGTCATCCGCGATTTCATCGAACTGCTTGACATCCTTTACCAGAATCCGCAGGTCAAACCGGAGAGCCTTTTACAGGCCGAGAGCTTCCCCTTTGCTAAGCCGCAGAGCGAGGAGGCGGAAGCCGGCGGAGATTTTGCGGAGTTCGAGATTTAACGGGAGGAACCCATGAACATCTTTGACCGGTATGCCCCCTTTGTACAGGATTTCATCTATCGGAACAACTGGGAGTCGCTCCGCGCCATTCAGGTCGCGGCCGGCGACGCCATCTTCAACACCGAAGACAACGTCCTGCTTTCCGCCTCCACCGCCTCCGGCAAAACCGAAGCCGCCTTCTTTCCCATTCTCACCCTGTTTTCCGAAGACATGCCCCGTTCGGTGGGGGCCATCTATATCGGCCCGCTCAAAGCCCTCATCAACGACCAGTTCCTGCGCTTAAACGACCTTTGCGCCGAAGCGCAGATCCCGGTCTGGCACTGGCACGGCGACGTATCCCAGTCCCACAAGGCAAAACTGCTCAAACACCCGTCCGGCATCCTCCAGATCACCCCCGAATCGCTCGAAGCGCTGCTTCTGCACAAACACGCTGCCATCACCCGGCTGTTCTGCGACCTCCGCTTTATTGTGATTGACGAAGTTCACTCGCTGATGCGCGGCGACCGCGGCGGACAGACGCTCTGCCTGATCGAGCGGCTCTCCCGGATGGCCGGCGTCAATCCCCGGCGGATCGGGCTTTCGGCCACCATCGGCGATCTGGAAAGCACCGGCGAATTTCTTTCATCCGGCACCGGTCGGAAAACCGTCATACCGCGGATCGAAGCAAAAGGCGCAAAGTGGCGGGTTTCGATGGAGCATTTCTTCATTCAGGGGCCGCAGGCTTCCAAAAACGAGGCGGAGCAGCCCGCTCTGCCGGTGCTGGAATCCCCCACCGACAAGGCACCCGACAACGCCGATCCCGGCATCGGCTATATTTTTGAGCACACACGGGGTAAAAAATGCCTGGTTTTCTGCAATTCCCGGGAAGAGTGCGAGGCGGTGACCACCACTCTGCGGCAATACTGCGAAGCCCGTCATGAACCGGACCGCTTCCTCATCCACCACGGCAACCTGTCGGCTTCCTACCGGGAAACGGCAGAAATTGCCATGAAGGACGAAGAGCAGTTTCTCACCACTGTGACAACCGCCACACTGGAACTCGGCATCGACATCGGCCGGCTGGAACGCGCTTTTCAGATTGACGCGCCGTTTACCGTTTCCTCCTTCCTCCAGCGGATGGGACGGACCGGCAGAAGGGAGCTCCCGCCCGAAATGTGGTTTGTCATGCGGGAGGAGCTGCCCGAACCGCGCGCCATGCTGCCCACCACGGTGCCGTGGAAGCTCATTCAGGG
>CALWNQ010000016.1 GCA_944382875.1 uncultured Clostridia bacterium | reverse complement strand
CGGGTGGATTTGATTCAGGAATTATATGAAGCCGGCATTCAGGTGCCGATTTTCAATGCGCAAAGTACCGTCTGACCAACAGGTAAACGAAAGAAAAATTACAGGAAAACTAAAGTGAGGTAGCGAGTAAATGGCAGAAACAAATACCAGTAACATCGGTTTTGAAAAACAGATCTGGGACGCAGCTTGCGTGCTGCGAGGCAATCTGGATGCTTCGGAGTATAAGTCCGTCGTCCTGGGACTGATTTTCTTAAAATACATCTCCGACCGCTTTGAAGCGAAGTATCAGGAACTGTTGGACGAGGGTGACGGTTTCGAGGAGGACAAGGATGAATATACCGCCGAGAACATCTTTTTTGTTCCGGAGAATGCTCGGTGGCGCGTGATTGCCGGGGCGGCCCATACCCCGGAGATCGGCACTGTGATTGATGACGCCATGAGAGCCATTGAGCAGGAAAACAAGCGCCTCAAGGACATCTTGCCCAAGAACTTTGCCCGTCAAGAGCTGGACAAGCGGCGCCTGGGGGATGTGGTGGATCTGTTCACCAACATCCAGATGGTGGAGCACGGCAACAGCAAGGACATCCTGGGCCGTACCTATGAATATTGTCTTGCCAAATTTGCTGAGCAGGAGGGCAAACTGGCTGGTGAATTTTACACTCCATCCTGTGTAGTGCGTACCTTGGTAGAAATTTTGCAGCCCTACAATGGACGAGTCTACGATCCCTGCTGCGGCAGCGGCGGTATGTTTGTCCAGTCAGCTAAGTTCATCGAGAATCACGGCGGCAATATCAACAGAATTTCGGTGTTTGGTCAGGACTCTAACCCTACCACTTGGAAGATGGCCCAGATGAACCTGGCGATTCGGGGCATTGAGGCCGATTTGGGCAAATTCAATGCTGACACCTTCTTCAATGACTGCCACCCTCAGCTGAAAGCGGATTTCATTATGGCAAATCCGCCCTTCAATATGTCCGGCTGGGGGCAGGACAAACTGCTGGACGACGTGCGCTGGCAGTACGGCACGCCCCCGGCAGGTAACGCCAACTTTGCATGGCTCCAGCACATGATCTGGCACCTAGCCCCTAATGGCCGTATCGGCATGGTCCTGGCGAACGGTTCCTTGTCCTCTCAGAGCGGTGGGGAGGGGGAAATCCGCAAAAATATCATCAATGCCGATCTGGTGGACTGCATTGTAGCCATGCCGTCCCAGCTCTTTTACACTACTCAGATTCCCGTTTCCCTGTGGTTCTTAGCTAAGAACAAGAAGCAGAAGGGAAAGACGCTGTTTATCGACGCCCGAAAGATGGGCACTATGGTCACCCGGAAGCTGCGGGAACTGACCGACGAGGATATTCAGAAACTGGCGGACACTTACAACGCTTATGTAGACGGTACTCTGGAGAATGTCAAGGGCTTCTGCACCGTGGCAACCACTGAGGAGATCGCCAAGCAGGATTACATCCTCACCCCCGGCCGGTATGTGGGCATTGAGGAGCAGGAGGACGACGGCGAGCCTTTTGAGGAAAAGATGGACCGGCTGACCCGGGAGCTGTCGGAGCTGTTCCAGAAGTCCCACGAGCTGGAGGCGCAGATCAAGGAGCGACTGGGGGCAATTGGGTATGATATGTAAACTCGGAACCTTGGCATCTGTCAAAGGCGGAAAACGCTTACCTAAAGGTATAAATCTAATCTCTACTCCCAATGCACATCCTTATATCCGTGTTAGAGACTTAAACAGCCAAAGAACACTGGAACTCAATTCAAATTACGAATTTGTGGATGATGAAACGCAAAAACAAATTGCACGCTATATTGTCCATAAAGGGGATATTATACTTTCTATTGTGGGAACAATTGGATTGGTTGCTATAGTTGGAAAATCTTTGGATAATGCAAATTTAACCGAAAATTGCGTAAAAATTGTTGTATCCGAAAAAATAGATAGCCAATTCTTATATTACTATCTAAAGTCTTACATAGGACAAGCCGAAATTACACGAGGAACAGTCGGTGCGGTTCAAGCTAAGTTGCCAATTAAAAATATACAAGATATTGACGTGTGGGTTCCTCCAAAAGATATACAAACAAAGATTGCTTCTGTGTTATCCTGTATTGATGAAAAAATTGAACTGAACAACAAGATCAATGAGAATTTGGAGCGGCAGGCGCAGGCCATTTTTAAATCGTGGTTTGATGATTGTATTCCTTTCGGCGGCGTTGCCCCGAAAGAATGGCGTAATGTCATTTTAGATGACATTACATCACTGGTGACTCGTGGAATAGCACCCAAATATTCTGATGATTCCGACCAAACAGTGATTAATCAGAAGTGCATTCGAAATCACATGATTGATTTGTCATTGGCTCGTACACACACGCCAAAGACTATTAACGAAAAGTGGCTTCAATATGGAGATTTGCTCATTAACTCAACTGGAACCGGTACGTTAGGGCGTGCGGCACAGGTTTGGTTTGAGCCTAAAAATCTTACAGTTGATTCTCATATAACCATTGTTCGTCCAACAAGAGAGAATCTGATTTTCTATATTGGGCTATGGGGAATTCTGCATGAAAAGGAGATTGAATCTCTTCATACTGGAAGTACGGGTCAAACAGAACTGCCCAGAGAGAGGGTAAAAGCAATAGAATTGCTTTTGCCGGACAATAAAACGTTGGATCGCTTCAATGCAACGATTGCTCCTATGGCTGCTGCCATTATATCAAATCAAAAGGAGAACCAAAGACTTGCTGAGATCAGAGACGCACTAATTCCCAAACTTATGTCCGGTGAAATTAATGTTATGGATATTCAAATTTAAACAATAAACGTTGTTCTCTTATTTTTATAGCATAATTGCAAAAGGAGTAAAGATGTTAGAACAAATTGATACTCAAGAGAAATTTCAAGAAGCTCTTGCTAAATTATATCGTGATGAATATTCCTTAATAAGACGAAGGTGCAGTGAACGCTCTATTGTTTTTAGACTTGGGCTTTATCTAGCAAATAGTTTGACTAAGTATGGACTTGATATTGACTGCGAGTATAACAAAAATGGAGATAAACCAAAAGCTTTAAAGAAAAAACGGCTCAATTATCCTGACATTTTAGTCCACAAACGAGAAAGTAATGAAAGCAATCTTTTGATTGCGGAAGTAAAAACGCCCAATGATACACAATCAGGGCATTTTCAAAATGATACTACTAAACTAATAGGGTTTACTCAGGAAGCTCCTTATTTATATAAGTGGGGAGTACATGCTTATATATCAGCAACCTATTGTAGTCTTGTTTGGTATACAACAGGGGAAATTCACGAATATGTAAAATATAAAGTTGATAGAAATACACATGCTCTTTTGTGTGTTGACCAAAATAATCCGAGAAATCAAACTGCATTTGATCAATGGTATGTTAATAATTATGGTGACATATTTAAGGCAATTTATAAGAGGTGATACACCATGACCTTCACCGAATCCAACTACGAAAACGCCATTTTGCAGCTGTTCACCCAAACCATGGGCTATTCCTATGCCTACCGTCCAGATATCGAACGGGACTATCATTCGCCCTTCTATGGGGACGAGCTGCTGCCCGCTTTGCAGGCCGTCAATCCCATCATGCCCTAGGCGGCGATGGATGACAATGAAAATGGAGTAGTGTTTGGCTAAACTGGAATATATCGTGTTAGTTCCCAAAGAAGGTATTCCGGCGGAATTTCTCTACTGTCTTGCCCGTTATCCGGCGTTTGTTGACTATGCGGTAAAGAATATGAATGGAAGCAGTGGGAGGCAGCGAGTTTCGGCAGAAACTATCGGTAAATTTGTACTTCCCAAAATTTCAAAAAGTGATTTATATGTGTTCGGTGCAAATGTTGAATCTATGTTTAAGAAAATGCGGTGCAATTTTTTTGAAAATCTCCGTTTAGCGGCGATAAGAGATGCTTTTTTGCCTAAATTGATGTCCGGGGAAACTAAATTATAAGGAATGTACTGTAAGTAAGTATCAGGAGATAAGAAGAGATGTATGAAAATTATACGAGACAAGCTCTCCCGGAAAAACATTATCGAGAGCTTTTAGGCACGGCATTATGTGTGTTTAATTCAAATAATGCATTTATTATCGAAACAATATTACGGCTAGATATTTCTGGAAAATACGATTGGTATCATCTTACTGATTTGGAATCAGGGAAACTAAAACCGAGTGTGCATAATGTGATAGCTACGAAGTGTGGAAGTGAAGTTGAGGATCTTTTTGCTGAGCTTGTGGAACGAAGAAATAGAATTATCCATAGTTATAGAATCACAAATTCTTCAAACCAGCAGGTACTTGCAACAAAAACGCTGATAAAAGATGGAAATACTCAATTTGAAATAACAGAAGATTATTTATTAGAATTTATAAAACTAAATGATAAATTAAGCAGTATGCTACATAACCTTAGAGGATACTGATGAAAACATCATATTGCAATTCTTTACTTAGAATCCAGTCTATTCATGTTTCTATAGCTAAGGCAGTAAAAGTGAACGAACACTACTCCAATATAGAAAATGGCTATCAGGCAGCCTTTCTATATAGGTTTAAGGTAAAGGAGGAAAATATTTGAAAAAGCTCGTTAATGTTGTAAAATGGAAATGGTTTCCGCTGATTGTAGCAATTGCTTTACTTGTTCTGGTGGCTGGCGTGGCATTGGTAATGGCATTATTTGGTTGGCGTTTTACCTATGCGCCAGAACTGGAAAACAGTTGGGATGCCGTTTCCGCTGTTGCAGCGTGGGTTGGAGTGATAGTTTCTGTTATTGGAGTTGTGGCATCCTTTATTGCAATTTGGTATGCGGTTCAAGTTCCACGAAAAATAGCGGATAGGCAAGATAAAATTGCATTATTTGAAAAACGGTATCAATGTTATATAACTATACAGAATTTTTTAGTATGTTCCGAACAAATTGAGCAAGAAACAACCAATAAAGCAATTCAAACTGCTTTTAGAATTTATTTTGATGAACCAGAAGCTATTCAAAAAAATGAATGGTTAGGTTATTTAATAGTGTTATTAAAAACAAAGGAATCTGATATCATAGCGGGAAATTTTTTATTTTCAAATTACAATGTAACATTATTGCAAGATATAATAAACTACTCCATACAGCTTTTACAATCAGTCGCTGTTACAAATGAAGAAGCTAATAACATTTTATCAACTAATGCTAGTAAAAACAAAGAAAAGTTTTGTCAATTATGCAAGCAATATAAAGAGGAGCATTTAATGTTAATGGAGCAAGAATTAAAATTAAGTCTGCCAAAAAACAAATGAGGTGACCACCATGCCCTTCACCGAATCCAACTATGAAAACGCCGTGTTGCAGCTGTTCACCCAAACATTGGGGTATTCCTATGCCTACGGTCCGGACATTGAGCGGGACTATCGCTCCCCCCTGTACGAGGACGAGCTGCTGCCCGCTTTGCAGACTATCAACCCTGGTTTGCCCCAGGCGGCGCTGGATGACGCGGTGTACAAGCTCAAAAACTTTGAGTCCGGCTCTCTTTTGCAAAAAAACATGGTCTTTACCGACTACCTGCAAAACGGTGTGCCGGTGAAGTTCGTGGTACAGGGTGAGGATCGCTCCGGTCTTGTTTATCTCATCGATTATCAGCACCCGGACAACAACTGCTTTACCGTCATCAATCAGTGGACGGTAATTGAAAACAGCGAAAAGCGGGCTGATGTGGTGCTCTTTGTCAATGGCCTACCTTTGGTAGTGATGGAATTAAAATCTCCCTCCCGGGAAGAAACCGACGCCTCCGCCGCTTATCGACAGCTGCGCAACTATATGCACGAAATTCCGTCCCTATTCATCTACAATCAGGTCTGCGTGATGAGCGACCTTACTACATCCAGAGCGGGCACCATCACCTCCGGTGAGGACCGGTTCATGGAGTGGAAAACCAAAGATGGCAGCTACGAAAACACTCAGGCTGCCCAATTCGATACTTTCTTTGAGGGCATCTTTGAGAAAAAACGGTTTCTAGACATTCTCCAGAACTTTATCTGCTTCAATGTGGATGGGGCCAACACCTTCAAAATCTTAGCGGGATATCATCAGTATTTTGCTGTGAAAAAGGCGGTAGAATCCACCAAACACGCCACCGTCACCGACGGTAAGGGTGGCGTCTTCTGGCACACCCAGGGCAGCGGCAAGTCTCTATCCATGGTGTTCTATGCTCACTATCTGCAAAAAGCGTTGGAAAGCCCCACCATCGTGGTGATTACCGACCGAAACGATTTGGACAACCAGCTCTACGGCCAGTTCTCACGTTGCAAGGATTTCCTGCGCCAGACACCCCAGCAGGCCGAGAGCCGGCAGCATTTGCAGGAACTGTTGGCAAATCGTCAGGCTAATGGCATCATCTTTACCACTATGCAGAAGTTCGAGGAGACTGGCGGGGCTCTGTCGGAACGGCGGAACATTGTGGTGATGGCGGACGAAGCTCATCGAGGACAGTACGGCCTTACCGAGAAAATCGTGACTCGGCAGAATGAAAAAGGCGAGCTGGAGGTCAAGACCTCCATTGGAACTGCCCGGATTATCCGGGACAGCCTGCCGGGCGCTACATATATCGGCTTTACCGGCACGCCTATTTCCACCAAAGACCGCAGCACTCGTGAGGTATTCGGCGATTACATCGACATCTATGATATGACTCAAGCGGTAGAGGACGGAGCCACTCGTCCGGTCTACTACGAGAGCCGGGTGATCCACCTCAAGCTGGACGAAAATACCCTGCATCTCATTGATGCGGAGTATGAACTGATGGCGGAAAATGCCGACCCCTATGTGATTGAGAAAAGCAAACAGGAATTGGGCCAGATGGAGGCTATTTTGGGCAATGACCAGACCATCGCCTCTCTGGTGGACGACATCCTCGACCACTACGAGAACTACCGGGCTAATTTGCTCACCGGCAAGGCCATGATCGTGGCTTACTCTCGTCCCATTGCCATGAAGATTTACCGGCGGATTTTGGAGCTGCGACCGGACTGGACAGAAAAGGTAGGCGTAGTCATGACTCAGGGTAACAACGATCCGGAGGAGTGGCGGGAGATTATCGGCAACAAGGCGCATAAGGAAGACCTTGCTCGGAAGTTTAAGGACAATGATTCTCCTATGAAAATCGCCATTGTAGTGGATATGTGGCTGACAGGATTTGATGTGCCTTCTCTGGCTACCATGTATGTGTATAAGCCCATGTCCGGGCATAACCTCATGCAGGCTATTGCCAGGGTAAACCGTGTGTTCCGAGACAAGGAAGGCGGCCTGGTGGTGGACTATGTTGGAATCGCCGCTGCCCTGAAACAGGCCATGAACGATTACACCGTGCGGGACAAAAAGAATTATGGCGACCCCGACGTGAGCAAGGCGGCCTATCCGAAATTCCTGGAGAAGCTGGAGGTCTGCCGAGATCTGTTCCACGGTTTTGATTACACATCTTTCCTGACTGGGGATGACCTGGAAAAAGCGCGGATGATTAGCGGCGGCGTCAACTTCCTTCTAGGAAAATCGGTGGCCGAGCACGACCTGCCCGACAAAGCGCGGACCCAGAATGTTTACATCAAAGAAGCGCTGCTGCTCAAACAAGCGCTCTCCCTGTGCGGCAGCATGGTGGATGAAAAGACCCGGTTTGAGGCAGCCTATTTCGAAGCGGTGCGAACTATGCTTGTTCGTCTGACCACGGGAGGAGGAACTGGAAAGAAGTTTACTCTGCCTGAAGTTAACGAGCGGATCAACGAGCTGCTGAAACACAGCATCCAGAGCGAAGGGGTCATCAATCTGTTTTCCGATGTGGGGACCGAGTTCTCTCTGTTTGACCCGAAGTTTTTGGAAGAAGTTGCCAACATGAAAGAAAAGAATCTGGCCGTAGAACTGCTGAAGAAGCTGATTGCCGAGCAGGTCTCCGTCTACCGACGCACCAACGTGGTAAAATCGGAGAAATTCTCCCAAATCATTCAAAGCGCCATGAACCGGTATCTCAACGGAATGCTAACCAATGAGGAGGTTATCCAGGAGCTGCTGAAGTTAGCAAAGGAAATTGCCAATGCCAATGCAGAAGGGGAAAAATTAGGACTCAGTCCGGAGGAACTGGCGTTTTACGATGCTTTGACCAAGCCTCAAGCCATTCAGGATTTTTACCAGCATGACGAATTGATTGCCATGACCAAAGAGCTGACGGATTTGCTGAGAAAAAACCGCACTATTGACTGGCAGAAAAAAGAGAGTGCCCGCGCCGGTATGCGTCGGCTGGTAAAGCGGCTGCTGAAAAAGCACAAGTATCCGCCTGAAGGTATGGAGGATGCGGTGCAGACTGTAATGAGCCAGTGTGAGATGTGGGTGGACAATATCACATAATCGTGAATTTGGCTGGATTAGAGAATACCCTATAGGAACCTATGACTTCGATGATATCGACATTGATGTAGGCGAAGACGGTGGCGAATAGGGAATAGGTAAAACGGAGGACGGTCAATGAAAGGTTCAGAATGTAAATTCGTGAAATACATGGAGGGCTCAGATAAGCGCTTTGTCATTCCAGTCTATCAGCGTAATTACGATTGGAAAATGGAAAACTGCAAACAGCTTTATGACGACCTCGTAAAAATTATAAAAGGCCACCGGAAGAGTCACTTTTTCGGCAGCCTTGTTTCCGTATATAATCCCAATGGGCATAATGAGGAATTCCTTGTCATTGACGGTCAGCAGCGCCTCACCACGGTATCGCTCCTGTTCCTTGCCATGTATAACCTTATGGACAGGGGGATCATCGTGCCGCAAACTGGCAATCTCAAACAACGTATTTATGAGGAATATCTTGTAGATAAGTGGCAACCGGAGGACACCCGCATCAAGCTCAAACCGGTAAAGAACGACCAGAGAGCTTTTGATAAGCTATTCTCCGATTCGTCAGAGCACATCCGGGAGTCAAACCTAACCGTGAATTACGATTATTTCTACGACCGGATTCAGAAGCAGGAAATCACTATTGATGAGCTCTACGACGCTATCTGCTGCTTGGAAATTATCAACATCCGGCTGGATATGGAAGATAATCCGCAGCTAATTTTTGAGAGCCTGAATTCCACTGGTCTCGACCTTTCCGAAGGCGATAAAATCAGAAACTTTATCTTGATGGGCTTACCGTCTAAGGAGCAGGATGAGTATTACGATAAATACTGGAACCGTATCGAGGTTTGCACGAAATATGATGTGAGTGCCTTCATCCGGGATTACCTAAGTGTGAAGCAGCAGGCGATTCCGCAGCAGAGCAAGATTTATATCAATTTTAAGGATTTTGTGGAGCTTGGCAATATCCAGACCGAGCCGCTCTTGATGGAGATGCTGGCGTATGCGAAGCGCTACCAGATTTTGCTGGATGGCAAGACCGGTAGCGCAGCTCTCGATGCCTGCATTTTCCGTTTGAATCGACTGGAAACCACGGTAACAAGGCCGTTTTCCCTTGAGGTGTTGCGCCTTTACGATGAGAAGAAGTTGACGTTGGCACAGGTGACAGAAATTTTTCTGACCACAGAGAATTACCTGTTCCGCAGGAGTATTTGCGACCTGCCTACCAATGCCCTGAATAAAATCTTCCTGATGTTGCACAGGGAAATTGTGCGCTATGATGGCACCGAAGACAACTATGTGGAGAAGTTCAAATATGCTCTTCTTTCAAAAAAGGAACGTGCCCGTTTCCCAGATGATGAGGAATTTGCTACGGCGTTTGTCAGTAGGCCGATTTATCTGATGAACAGCAAAAACAAGGTCTATATCCTTGAGCGATTAGAGAACTTCGGAACCGCCGAGGACAAGGATGTATATCGTCACTGCGACGAGGGTACCTACTCCATTGAGCACATCATGCCACAACACCTGACCCCCATGTGGCAGAAAGAGCTAGGTGAGGATTACGAACAGATACACGAGGAATGGCTGCACCGCATCGCCAATCTGACGCTGACTGCGTATAATTCTAAGTACAGCAATAGCTCTTTCACCGAAAAGAAAACCATGACCAACGGTTTTGATGATAGTGGAATCCGTATGAACACTTGGATCGGTAAAAAGGATAAATGGACACTGGCAGAGCTTGAGGAACGTAGCGAATATCTAAGAGGCCGTGCACTTACTATCTGGGCATCACCAGTTACCGAATTCCAGCCTGAACAGAAGCAGATGGACTCTTACACCTTAGAGGATGAGGCGGAACTTACTGGTCGTCTGATTGCCCGGTTTACTTTCAAACATACAGAGCAACCGGTTGCAAGCTGGGTGGAGATGTTCCAGAAGGTCCTTCAAATTCTCTATGCCGAAGACAAGACCATTATCACCAAACTGGCGCTTTCCGAGGAAGACAATATCGCCCTGCACTTTAGCACAAAAGCAGACGCATTTACCAAGAGTGTGGAAATTGGTGATGGCATCTATGTATGGACAAATACTAGCACGCAAAACAAACTCTCTGTCTTGAATCGATTGTTTAAATTGTATGATGAAGATCCAGCTGGGCTGGTATTTTACCTTCGAGATGATAATGAACTGACTACCGACAAACCCGGCAGCCGGCACGAGCTGAGGAGACGGTATTGGATGTATGCACTGCCGTTCATCAAGGAGACTCACGGAAAGAACGGTTCTTTCTCCAATGTCAGCCCGAGCAAAGAGAACTGGATAAATGGGTTCTTTGGTATCAGCGGTTTTTCGATATGTTGTGTGGCAAACTATGACGGTGCCCGCGTGGAGATTGTTTTCCAGAAGAGCGAGAAGGAGGAAAACAAGAAAGCCTTTGATGCGTTGATTGCACACCGTACAGAAGTCGAGAGTGCTTTGGGCGTTGCTCTGAACTGGAATCGCACTGAAGATAAGAAGGTGTCAAAGGTTTACACAGAGCTTACTAATGTCAGTATTGAGAGGGAGGTGGACTGGTTGCTAATGGCTCGCTTCCATGCAGATTGGAGCAAGAAGTTCTACGATGTGATCGTGCCATATATAACGAAGGATTGGCAATAGTACGTGCAAAACGAGGGATGCTTATGGCAAATACAAATTCAGAGAATCCATATGTTGGGCGCAAATTTCAGGAATTTGTGCAAGCGATTCTTAAAGAAAAATACGATACATATTTCGAGCAAGAAGCAGCAATTCCGATTGGCAGCCCTCCAAAAAATCATAAGTTTGATCTTGCCAGTACGGATCGGTCTATTGTGGCCGAGTGCAAATGCTACACATGGACAGATTCTGGAAATGTCCCAAGTGCTAAGTTGATGGGTCTGGATGAGGCTGTGTTTTATTTCGGTTTTCTGCCTGCCGGAACACAAAAGATTCTTTGCATGAAGAAATCTGTGTTTTGTGGAAAATCAGAAACACTTGCAGAATATTATGTCCGTGTATACGGACATTTGCTTGGAGACATTTCTGTTTTTGAGATTTCAGATGATGGTGCTATTAGGGTGGTCAAAAAAGGGACATCGGCGAATTATAGTCAAAGCAGCAGGACACGATGATCAAAGAACGATAAAGAAAATACTGGTCAGGCCTGTGTCCAGTATGAGGTTATCCCTAATATAGGAGGAAATATGACAAAATTACCAGATACGTACACTCCCGGGCAAGAGTATATTGGCGATGAAACTACACAGGTAATTTTAAAATTTTATGCTAGTACGCCTTGTGTATTTTGGGCTGTAAGGATTCCAAAAGAAAACATTGATATGTACTTAGATGGACTCGATTTAATAATAGAATACCGGGTTGATATTTCTAGGAAACTATTAGAGGATATCGGAAAAGGTAAAAGCCACCACTATGTATGGGCATATTTCAATAAAATTGTCCCAATTATAAATTTTGAAATACAAAAAAGTAAATATCAAAATGGGCAAATATTATGTAGGCCCATAAGTATGTATGATTTAAATGCGATTGAAATACTGATCGGATCAGAATTAGTGACAACTGTTAGTCCGATTCTATTTAATAATTTTCCACGATCAATTAATCCGGAGTATGCGCATGATTGCGTATATATTAGGGATTATATAGATGCTATGACTGCTTATTTATATTGTAATTATGAAGAATGCATTCGAAAATCTATTACCTCTATTGAAAACTTTTTTTTGCACCGTAAAATAAAGAAAAAAAGATTCAAAGAAACACTGAGCAAGATTATGGAACAGTGGGATGATGAATATGGAAGAAAAATTATTTATGATGATATTTGTTATATTTATGATTTAAGAAACAAAATCGTTCATAACACACTGAGAATAAATTATTATAAGCAAGAATGGCAAATAGTATGCCATATGGGGCTTGGCGCTTTATGGTATTTCTTTCAACATATATTTCCAAATAAACAGGAATGGGAGTATATTCATTCGATTGCATTTCAATTTCAATTAGTAAGTAAATCCGTTTCATCTGATTTATGCGATCGAATTAGTAACACTGAAAGTTTAAATCAACCCGAATCACTTATAGAAAACAAAAAAATAGATATAAATAAAATGTTATTTAATCAGATGATAATCTCCGAGCAATTAAAACAAGCTATAGAGCAACAATAATTATACTATGATATAATCTACAATATACCATAAATGTAAGGAAAATACCTTATTAATCAGTTGACCGAGCAGATATAATAATATATCTGCTCCCCATCCATGATTTGCAGGGATAGTTTCCCGTCCAACGATACGGTAATATGATCGATGATAGTTCTCCATGTGTTCTGATCGGAATATCCACGCATTCGGGCGTTATCCAATCTCTCTCGGATTAGTGAAAGCCACTTTTTGGTGGAAATATCGGGATGCATTTTGTGCAGGAGCAGCGCACATGTTTTTGTGACAGCGTCATATTTTTGCAAAAGCTCATACACAGCGGTTTGGCAGGCTTGCTGGACGACCGTATCATCAACGCACGGAGAATGGGAACCTTGGTGATAAAAACCGTTGCACCGCCAGAAAAGTTTTCGGTATTGGTCGTTGGAATGGGCGATTTTCCTGCCATAAAAGCCACCACAGCCGCTGCAAATGATTTTGGACGAAAGAACAGACTGACAGCTATATTGCTTATGAAAACCATTGCGCCTAATATGCTCTTTCTGAACTAAGTCAAAAACGGCATCTGAAACGATAGGGGAGTGCCCCTTTTCTACATAATACTGAGGAAGTTCGCCCTGATTCTTTCGTATGGCTTTGGATAGAAAATCGGCGGTATAGCATTTCTGAAGGAGCGCGTCCCCTTTGTACTTTTCGTTTTTCAGAATGTTGCAAATTACATTTTTATGCCAGTTGATTCCTCCAGACGGTGAGGGAATTTCTTGACTTTCCAGGAATTTACAGATTTTTTGTTCCGTAAGACCGCCCAAATATAAGCGATATATAAGCCGGACAACCTTGGCTTGTTCTTCGTTGACAACCAGCTGGTTCGTTCCACCTTGGTCATAACCCATGAAACGTTTGTACGGAACGCTGTACCGTCCGTCAGAAAATCGCTTCCGCTGTCCCCAGGTGACATTTTCGGAGATGGAACGGCTTTCCTCCTGCGCGATGCTGCTCATCAGTGTAAGCAGGAATTCGCCTTTTGAATCCATGGTATAGATATTCTCTTTCTGAAAGAATACCTCGACACCTGCCGCTTTTAACTTCCGGATGACTGTCAGAGTATCTACGGTGTTGCGGGCAAAACGGGACAAGGATTTGGTGATAATCAGATCAATCTTTCCAGCTAAGGCATCCTCAATCATTCTGTTAAACCCATCTCGATTTCTGCGTGATAGCCCGGAAATTCCGCTGTCATAGTAGATTCCTGCGAAAGTCCAATTCTCATGGGCTTTGATAAAGGTTTCAAAAAAATCTTTTTGTGCTTCCAGGCTGGTTTCCTGCTCCGTAGAATCGGTGGAAACTCTTGCATAGGCAGCAACGCTCCGGCAGGTAATCTGTTTTTCAGACAGGCACGGGAGTTTGGGAACAGGCTCAATTCTTCGGATATTCATAGTCCAACCCCCGCTCTAATTCCCCGATAACGGGGGCATATCGGTCAATTAAGGCATCCCGCAAACTGAGAAATTGTTCGTGACTCAGCAGTTTTTCTATTTCGAGAAGCTTGAAAATGAATTTTCCCAATTCGTATTTTATTTTTTTGGTTGCGTCTGCTTTTTCCATTGCATGGCCTCCCGTTGTTTTTTGACCATACTATAACCTTGAAGGGGAAGGGAAGTCAAGGCTCCGAGAAGACCGAAAGAATGTGCATATATAGGAAGAAAGTGAAATTGATAAATTTTTGTGAAGCGGGACTTCTGTACCTTTGAACGAAAACCATATCTTTTCACGATAACTTCAAAGGGTGTGCATTTTGTATTGAAGTAGGTCACTATTTTCAAAACTGCACACCTATTTTGATACCACAGCGTATCGAAACGGTGTGTAGTTTCTTTTTGCACAAAGCCCCATTTGGCGGGCTTTGTGGGTACCATTGAACGATAACAGGCTCTGAGAGGACCGGAAAGTGGTCGTCCCAGAGCCTGCTTGTATTTTCCGCCGAGAACCTTTTCACGATAGGTTGGGGGGTGTGCACCTTTGAACGATTATCTGAATCCTTTTATATTGCAAAAGTTGGAAAAAAGCAATAAAATTTACAAAATAATATTATCTATTTTATAGAAAATATTTTTAAATGCTTGAAGCACACTTTCTCATGTGCTACAATATGTACATCAATTTATTACTGGAAGACGGGAATGAGGAAACGACATATTGTCGTTTATTTTTAACGGACTAAGGTTACCATTCGTTAAGTGATGGCTGCAAAGAGGAGGTGAAAATAATCAATCCGAATAGAAATGAGGAACGTGCGAAAGAACTGTTGGAAATATGCTTCAATGTCTTTTGCGAGAACGGCCTGGAAAACACCGGGATGCAGAAACTGGCAGATGCGTGTAAGGTTACCAAGGCAGGCTTGATCTATTACTTCGGCAGCAAGGATAATCTTGTGGTGGAAGCGACCGCGTACTGTATGGCGAAGGTTGAGGACGACTTTATGGCGAACGCGCCGACGAGTTTTGAGGACATCGAACGCTTTCTGCGGGAAATGCCATATCTGACGGCAAAACTCCATGGGGCGAAATACCGGTTTATGTATCAGGTGTACGCAAGTCCGCAGTATCGGGAACACGGTAAGGAGTTTTTTAAGGGAGTGAATGTCCGATACCGTAAGTATGCGGAAATGCTTTCCGGAAAGCTTCAGATGCCTGCGGAATATATACAGGGAATGACCTACATGTTCGTGCGAGCCTGTGTCCACTATACATTGTTTGAAGATGAAGAATATCTGAATTTGCAGTTAAACGCAATACGCGCTTCCTTGCGGGCATTTATTGCGGAAGCCATACGACAGAAAGGGGATATCACATGAAAAAACGATTGTTGGCCGTGATTCTCAGCATTGTAATGGTACTGACCATGTTTCCAGTAACGGTTTGGGCGGCCAAAGAACCGGACTGGAAGCCTTCTTATCTGACCGAAATGGAGCGCGGCATTTATGATGCCATCGCCGGAGGGGTTGAAGAACGGGCTGTGACAGGAGGCTCGATGATTTTTACTCTGTCTCTCAGCAATTACAGTTTTGACAATGGTGGCGAAACGGATGTTGAAAACCTGAAGGACTCTGCGATGAACTACTTCCAGAGCACGGTTAGCACAACCAATATCCTGACCTGTCTGGTAAATGATTACCCCTATGAAATGTTCTGGTACGATAAGATGTCGATAGACGATGTCATGATTGGCCTCGACATTTCCACAGAGGGGAATACGACATTTATCACAAAAGTTTCCTATTACTTTCCAGTTTATGAAACCTATCAGGATTCAAGCGCCGAAAGCCCACAGTACGCGCTGAGTGCATCCCAGGCGCAAAGAGCAGCCGAAGCGGCCGCATATGCGCAGCAGATCGTCGATGCCAATGCAGGGAAAACCGATTGGGAAAAACTGGAAGCCTATAAAGATGCGATCTGTGATTTGGTTTCCTATGACCAGGAAACAGCCAATACTATCAGCCAGGATCCCAATAGTCCCTTGTATGGAGATCCGTTTCAGATTATCTATGTGTTTGACCAGGATCCAGCAACCAATGTCGTGGAGGAAGGCTATGCCAAAGCGTTCCAGTATCTGTGCGACCTTTCGGATTTTGACAGTGCCCAGTGCTACACGGTAGTAGGCAATACCGCTATTGACAGCACAGCTCAGGATACTGTCGAGAACATGTTCAACATTGTAAGACTGGAGAGTCAAAACTATCTGGTTGATGTGTGCTTTACCGATAAAAGGGGAATCGATATGTTTATGGCAACCCCTGTCAGCGGAAGCATCCAGGATGGCTACCATTTTAAGGCGTCCGGCTCTGATGTGCATTACATTTACGCAGCCATGTACCGGGATCAGATGTTTTTCCCGGAATCGGTGCTGGATCTCATGAATAAATATATGACCGGCTCGGTAACCGTAACCGGTACGCCGAAGATTGGAGAGACCTTGACAGCGAACATTGAGGGAACTCCGAACGGCGCGACATTTACCTACCAATGGTACCGGGGGGACGAGGCTATTTCCGGAGCCACCGGAAACACTTACACCCCTGTCGCCGCAGAGGATGTTGGAAAGAAGATTAAGGTCGAAGTTTCTGCTTCGGGCTACAACGGTACTTTGACTGCCCAAACCTCCAGTACTGTGGCAAAAGCAGATGCGGAACCAGTACAGGATGTTGTAATCACATCTGTGACAGAAAACAGCATCAACGTCAAGACATATGAAGGCGAAGAATACGGCTGTGTGGAATATGTAAGTCAGGAGGATTTTCAGCTGCCGACCAAGTGGCAGGACAGCGGAGAATTTACCGGATTGGAAGCCGGAAAGGTCTATGCAATTTTTGCGCGCAGAAAAGAAACTCCCACCCATAATGCAACGCAGCTGGCCGACTACAAATACACGGTTGCTACCACAAGTAGTAGTGCCATTTTACGGATTGAGCTGACGATTGACCAGCCGGTGAAATATCAGCCATTGCCCACTTCTGTAACCGTTCATACTGCAAATATGACGGCGGAGGTCGAATGGTATGAAGGAGAGTACGCGGCCGATAAAACACCGGTAACTGGGAACGCCAAACCCAATCAACAGTATACGGCAAGAGTAACAATGATGGCTGATCAGGGATATTCGTTCGGCAAAGGCTGTTATGTGAAAGTGAATGGCACCAAAGCCACTCTTCCTGATGAATATGACGGTACGACAGCCTTCTATATGAATATTGAATTTCCACAACCAACAGAGCCGGTAGAACTGGAATCTATTTCTGTCACCACTCCCCCAAATAAGACTGCTTATTACGAGGGGGAAGCGTTTGATCCCGCCGGTATGGTTGTGACCGCCTATTATGATGACGGTACATCAGCTCCTGTGGAAGGGTATACCTGGAATCCCCAAACCCTTACGATCGATACAACTGCTGTCACCATCCAATATGAAGGGAAAACCGCACAGGTGGCAGTCAGTGTGCAGAAAAGGGAACTGGTAAGCATCTCGGTGACCCAACAGCCCGACAAGACGGTATACTATGATGGAGACAGCTTTGATTCCACCGGCATGGTTGTGACTGCCCGGTACAACGATGGATCGGAAGTCGTGGTTCCGCTGGAAGAGTGTGTGTTTACACCGGATCCACTGACGCAGGGAACGACCGAAGTTACTGTCAGCTACGACGGAAAGACGGCAACGATAGCTGTGACGGTGAAGCCTCCCAGAATCCTGACAGAAATCAAAATCACAGAACTTCCAACAAAAACAGAATATTATGCAGGCGAGCGTTTTAACCACGCCGGCATGGTTGTGACCGCATTTTATGACGATGGTTCGTCTGAAACGGTGAATTTGGATGACTGTACCTATGCACCAGAAGAAATGGAATGGGGTACGACCGAAGTCACTGTCAGCTATGGCGGAAAGACAGCAGTGATAAAGGTGACGGTGAAGCGGAATTCTGTCGCCGATGCGGGTATCTCCCTTACTGCACCAGTGGAAGGTATGTTGCTGGATAAATCCATCGCATGGGATTCTCAGGGAAGCCCGGCCGGTATTGCAGACGCTCAGGTTTCGTGGTACAAAGACGGTGCGCCAGTCAGCGGCAGAGCAGAGCTGGGAGTGGTTTACACTGTAAAAATTACTCTGACAGCAAGCGAAGACTATGAAATTGCAGCTGATTTTGCGGCAACGATCAACGAAGAAACAGCAACGGTGACGGTTGCGGAGGATGGAAGGATAGCGGTCGTTGCCTGGACCTTCCCGCCCGCTACGTCTCTGCCGGAGGGACTGATTTCCATTACGGAACAGTATTTCCCGGATGAAACTTTACGGGCGCTCTTGTCGGATCAATTCGATGCGGACAAAGACGGCGCTCTTTCCGAGCAAGAGCGGAACAGTATTACCGCGATTATTGTGTCAGACGGATATCAGGGAAAGAAAGTCACGGATCTCACCGGCATCGAATATTTTCCGAACCTGACAACGCTGCACTGCAATGGCAGCCAGCTGACGGAACTGGATCTGTCGAATAATCCGCTGCTGGAAATCCTGTACTGCAATTATAACCAGCTGACAGCGCTGGATCTGTCAAACAACACGAATCTGACGGTCTTGGATTGCTCCAACAACCAACTGCGGACGCTGGACCTGTCAAAGAACACGAAGCTGAAGAATCTGTACTGCGAGTACAATCAGCTGACGCAGCTGGATATATCGAAGAACGGGGATTTGAGAATCCTTTGGTGCGAGTGTAACCAGTTGACTCAACTGGATCTGTCACAGAATCCGCTGCTGGAAATCCTGTACTGCAATAATAACCAGCTGACGAAACTGGATATATCGAAGAGCTCCAATCTGAAAGAGCTGTCTTGCCATGTCAATCAGCTGAGAGAGCTGGATCTGTCCAACAACCAGGAACTGACGAGTTGGCGGAACTATCACACGCAAACGACTACCACAGAGGTCTCTCAGCAGGCAGACGGAGGCTGGAGCCTGGATGTTGCTGACTTGGTGACGGATGGGAGCAGAATCGAAAAGGTTGTCTGCGAAGCAGATGGTGTGACCATAGAAGGAACCACGGTTTCCTGGAACAAGGCCTATACGTCGCTTGTGGTGACCTACCAATATGATACTCGTGCGGTGCCTTACCAATATGATACCAGCAACGGCTTTATGACAGTGGATCTCACATTGTATCCTGAACATGCCATCAGCGAAGCAGCTTTCCCAGACGCGGCATTCCGGCAGTATGTCTCAGATCAGTTTGATCAGGACAAAGATGGTGTTCTCACCAAGACTGAACGGGAAGCTGTCACCGAAATCAATGTGGAAGACGGGTACAATGGCGTCAAGATCGAAGATTTGACAGGTATTGAATATTTCCCGAATCTGACGAAGCTGAACTGCAGTGGAAATGCGTTAACAAAGCTAGATTTGTCGGCCAACACCAAGCTGGAAGAGCTGAACTGCTCCGGCCAGACGCTGGCGGTGGATGTTGCACCGGTGACTGACGAGAAGTGGAGCTTTGACCTGTCGGCGCTTTTGGATGACTGGTCCAGTGTGCGCAATGTGCAGGTGCAGAACGCAGTCCTCGAAGCGGACGGCAAAACGGTTTCCTGGGAAAACGGGGTCGAAAATCCCGTTGTGCAGTATGATTATCCTGTGCAGGACAACGGCGCAGTGATGAAGGTAACGCTAACGCTGCGCTATACGCCTTATCCGGAGCTTCCGCCGGATCTTCCGGATTTCCCAAATCTGCCTGACAAAGAACCTGAAGAACAACCCGAAAAATCTTCTGGTAACTGGAAACAGAACGAGGAAGGAGACTGGTATTATGAACAGGACGGCAAAGCAGTTACCGGTTGGCTGGAAGACGGAAATACTTGGTACTATCTGGAAGAATCCGGTAAAATGGCCAGCGGCTGGCAGTATGTCAACGATGTGTGGTATTACCTGAAAGACTGGGGCGGAATGGCTACCGGCTGGCAGTACGTCAACGATGTGTGGTATTACCTGAAAGACTGGGGCGGAATGGCTACCGGCTGGCAGTATATCAACGGTGTGTGGTATTACCTAAAAGATTGGGGCGGCATGGCCGAAGGCTGGGTACTGGATAACGGTGTCTGGTACTACTTGGATCCCATTTCCGGCGCGATGCAAACTGGCTGGAAATGGATCTCCAATAAATGGTACTATCTCTACCCATGGGGCGGTATGGCTTATAACACCACAATTGACGGTTACTATCTCGGTGCCGACGGTGCCATGCGTTAAACAAATTCATACCAATAAAAAGGGTATCGCATCTTTGGTGCGGTACCCTTTCCATTTCTTCCGGACGAAGCAGCTACGCCCCGACTAAAATCTTACTTCCATTATAGAATACAAAGGTGATGCTGCTGTCCCGATGGATGATTGCTTTTTCTACCATCATAGCCCAATTGGTATCATTTCATTCTTCCAGGATACCCGGCTGCTTTTTTATGATGCGGATAGAGATTGGAATGGGGTTTAGAGCATCATATTTATAGCGAGAAATATCTTTCTATTGACCAGTAGAAACTTCAAAACTGTTTAAACAGGAACAGTAAATCTTACCCAGTAGTAAATGGAAAGCCCCGGGTTGTATGTCATACAACCTGGAGCTGTTATTTGACTACATTTCAGTCGATATATCCGAGGGGTTTTCTGCTGTATGAGTTCGACACTCCGTCTGCCTTCTTGCTTCCGCATCCGGCGGTTCGTACTCGACAACATATTCGGGTGCGGTTGGATCGTCATATATCATCTCGTCTATAATCTGTCCGATGCGAGATTTGACCCATCGCGCACCTAAGCCTTTGCGTAGCGCCATTCGTCCAATCATGATTAGTGCGTCAGGTGGTATCTTGACAGGACGACCCAACACTACCGATAGGCGTTCTGTCTCAGCTTGACCGATGCGCGCCATATCTCGGATGGTCAACGGGTCGAGGCATACGATACGGTTGATACGCCCGGCAAGCTCTGCCCGCATACCATACGCAATTAGATCTTCTATGGTTATCTCTATGGGCGTTTTCTGTGTATTCTCGGCCTGCCCAAAGCTGAATCCGATATGTTTGCGGTCAGCCGCTTTTCTCTCGTAGAGTTTGGAAAATGCGCCCAGCATTACTACAGAGACGTTGGTGCAATCAACGATCAGCGGTTTACCGCTTCCGCTGCCATCGTCGCAACCGAAAAATAGCGTATCATGGTCACACATACGCAGTAGCTGGTTCTGAACGATTTCGCTGTAATTTGTCCCGCTGCCGCCGTATACGGGTTCGATTATCTTGTCGGCTTCATCGAGGACGAGAATCACGCGTTTTCGCCGTGCGTCTGAATTCATCGCGCGAAAAATGGTCGACAGCTTATTGCCGCCCTTCCAGCCTTCTGCAGTCAATGTACTGGCGTCAGCAATGACGATGTTCTGCGCCCCGTAGTCGCTCTGCAAGGTGCGCCAGATTTCCGTCTTGCCGCTGCCTGTCAGTCCGATAAACAGCGACACAGATGGGCGGCCTTCATAATGATTGTAGACGGTTATAGCGGCCGCTTTAACTGCCGCATCCTGCCCGATGATGCCGCCGTCTGTATGAATCCAAGATTCGATTTCCTTCGGGCTCCAGTTGTACATTTCGCCACCAGCCATGGCACGATAATCGGCGATTGACATTTCATCAATCAGTTTTTGATGCATAAGAAACGCTCCTTTTCCATTGTATAACTGCGCGTCTAATCAAAATAAAAATGCGCGAGATAGACTTCACCTCTCTACCTCGCGCAAAATTTATTATAATCACTTCATTTGCATTATAAGCCAATATGCCATAAACCAGCACTAACGATATGTTATACTACTAACTCTGCTGATATCCCTATACAATTTGGAAATGAGAAAAACATTTAATAAGTTAATTATACACTATAACCACGAGAACATCAATGGGCATATCTGCCAATAATATCCATAATTATTATGTATCTTTCTGTTGAAATTGGCTGTTAGAAATTTTAATAAATGATCTATAGGTTGTCATGTGCTATCATAGGAGCAGCGAGCTTTTTTCTTTTGTGTGTGAATGTCCTACACTGGTACAGGCATCTTTTGTAACACAGACATAAAACTGCATTTTATGGGCTTTTGGAATACCATTTCAGGTACTATGTGTGTTTGCGGAGAATTCTACTACCAGTCGAGTAGTTCGCATAGAAGATTTGAGGATTGCCTCTGAACCCCTTTTTGCTTTATAATAGTATTATTATCCCAAAAGAAAGGCGTTACCATATGAAGGACTTGAAAATATACGATGTAAGATATTTAAAAGGAGACAGTTCTTTTCTCTTGGATGACGGAAAGACATCGATCCTCTATGATTCCGGTTTTGGGTTTACCGGATATAAGGTAGCGGAAAACATCCGAGCGATTCTCGCAGACCGGGAACTGGATTACATTTTTTTAACCCATTCTCACTACGATCATGCGCTTGGCAGTGCATAACCATGGCTTCCATCCATATTCGACGGAAAATGAAGGATCACACTGGAAATATACTCATCACAGAACTGCGGACAATCAATTTTATCGATGCGCTGGTGTCCATTTTGACTCTACAAAATACCTTGATTATGGTAAATTCATCTTCTCCCGATTCGGAAAATATGCTGATTTTGACTGCTGGTACCAGCGCGGTAATCTATATTATCATTGTTCTGATCTCGGTCTTGATGTTAATACAGGGATTAAAGAGAAAGTGAACTTTCTATGTTGCTTGTGTCATGACCTGTACCCTTCTTTAGTACCGCAACGCTTTTTATTGGAGAATTTCCGGTTACATTGCAGAGCTGTTTCCGGTATTGACCGGTGGAATGCCAGACTTTCGAGCCATAAAAGGCACCGCAGTTCTCACAAATCAGCTTTGCAGAGAAAACGCTTTTGCCGCTGTAAGTTTTGCCCAGCGTCTTCCGGCGGCACAATGGCAGGTAGCTGTTTTCCACATAATACTGGAGAACCTCTCCTTGGTTGATCTTCATTTTCTTTTCCAGAAAATCTACCGTGAACTTCTTTTGCAGCAGGGCGTTTCCGGTGTTCTTTTCATTGGAAAGGAGATTGCGGCTACTCTGCGCAGTCCATCTGCCTCCCAAGAGCGAGATGTGTCGAATGGTGTTTTTTGGATCTTGACTTTGGAGCAAAGATTTGTTAAGATATAGAAAAATAGTTGAGCCGCGAATATTTTCATCGGATAATATTCCAAAAGGTGCTTGAATGTACCCCGTAGATCTTAGAAGGGGTGCATTTGAGCACCTTTTTTTGTGTTAATTTACGGTTCTCAGATATGGAGGTATGATAATGAAGAAGATGAATTTTGCTTTCTGGAAATATATTTCCTTGGGCATCTTTGGAATGATCGGTTCAGCAGGGACAATTTTAGCGGACGCATTTTTTGTTTCGGATCGGCTCGGATCTACAGGCTTGGCTGCGATGAATATAGCCATGTGCATGTTCGGCCTCATGAATGGAACAGGACTTCTGTTTGGGATCGGCGGCGCTACACGTTATACGATTGCAAGTGCACAAGGGAATAATGTAAGAGCCAACCAAGTCTTTGCGTCATCGTTTTTTACTGCTCTGTTCATGGGGGTAGCCTTTGCGCTGACTGGTTTGCTTTTTTCCAACCCGATCTCTTATCTGCTGGGTGCAAATACCGAGACTATCATAATGTGCAATATTTATCTAAAAACCATCTTGTGTTTCGCCCCAGCCTTTGTTCTGAATCATCTGTTAATGGCGTTCGTTCGTAACGATGGCAATCCCATTCTTTCAACCTGTGCAATGATGGTGGGAAGTCTCGCAAATATCGTGCTGGATTACCTGTTTATGTATCCTCTGGGCATGGGGATTTTTGGCGCCGCTGTTGCTACTGGACTCGCTGCGCTGATTGGTATCAGCATATCATGCCTTCATTTTTTATCTGGTACAAACAATCTACGGTTTGTGCGCTTAAAATTCGACTTAAAGGAGATAGCAACGGTTGTCTCTTTGGGAACATCCTCTTTTATTACCGAGTTTTCATCCAGCGTGGTTATTATGATCTACAATCTTCTGATTTTGAAGAAAACTGGAAATACTGGCGTTGCAGCGTACGGAATTGTTGCCAATCTTGCCTTAATGGTCCTGGCTATTATGAGTGGCATATCCCACGGGTTGCAGCCTCTTCTCAGTAAAATGCATGGTGTGGGAGACGAAAAAGGAGTAAGGCAGCTCTATCGTAAGGGCATTTTTCTGACATTTTTGATTGGAATTGCTGTGCTGGGGGCAGTAATTGCTTTTGCGCCAGTCTTAATTCGCTGTTTTAATGGAGAAGGGGATATGACTCTACAAGCTCTTGCGGAAAGGGGACTTCGGCTGTATTTCATTGGCTTTTTATTTGTGGGTCATAATTATTTAACCGCCGCTTACTTCAGCGCTACAGAAATGCCGAAACAAGCATTTGCAATCGCCTTTTTCCGTGGATTTATCGGAAGTGTGGCAATTGTGTGCTTTTTGTCGATGTATTTTGGTATGACAGGCATTTGGCTTGCGTTTCCAGTTGTAGAAATAATTACTGTTGGATTATCTTTGATTCTACAATTCAAATTAAATCTTTCGCATAGGGCTGTAAATTTGCATCAAAATATATCTGTCAACAATCAAGAACGTTCGATAGAAATATAGGCAGGCAATGGAACAGTGAATAAACGCCATCTTCATAAGTAACGGCGAAGCAGGCAGCCAATACGACGATTGCCGGATATCGGCTCGGTTTTGATGGCACGATGTGCTGAACCAATCTCACGAATATACGAAAAAGGGAACTGCATGTTGTTTGCAGTACCCTTTTATTGTCGCTTTAAATATATTAGTCTCGATTGAAGTACGTATTCAGTTTTTGCTTAATATTGTCCGGGATGTTCCGGGAGATCGGAAAAACCTGGCAGTTAGCCAGACGTTCGGAAAATAAGATCAAAAAATCAATGGTACTCTTTAGTGAACGGGCAGAAATCCATTTGGCAACATCGTGACGATTATGTCCCCCGAATCCTCCCCGATAAAAGCTCATAGCGGGAACATTTTTGTCCGCAAAACTGGAAGAGTCACTGGAAAAAATGTCATGCGTTACTTCCATGCCGAATCCTGCTTCTTTTGCTAAAAAACGCAGCATATCACACAATCCTTCTTCCGCAGATACGATTGCATGATGACTTCCAATCAGATGTCCGGCTAAATCGATATTGATAACCAGAGCGATTTTTTCAAGCTCTTCTTTGGCTGTATCACGTACATAGGCAAGACTCCCCAACAGTCCCTGTTCTTCTGCGCCAAACCAGATAAAGCGCATGGGCCTTTTTGCCGGATGCTGTAGGAAATATCGGCACACTTCCAGTAAAATTGCGCTGCCGGACGCATTATCATAGGAACCATGGCTAAAGCGAACGGTATCATAATGAGCACAAAAAACCAGCCAATCGTTACCTTCTTCCGTTCCAGGTATTTCCGCGATCACATTGTGGGATTCCTGATCTTTTCGATGCTGTGAAATTTGGATGGTCACTGTATCAGGTGATTCTTCCAGTAGATCCATCGCAGTTGTATAGCGGATGGTCACACCGGGAATTTGAACACCGTCTTGCTCTGCATAATGGCGGGAAGGGTGCAGCGCCCGCAATTCCAGATCCGTTTCTTCAGGCTTGTCCAGCGGGCTGCCGCTGATGCTGATAAAACCTGCCACTCTTGCTTCCACAAGTTTTCGATATAATGCGACATTCGGGTGATTATTCAACAGGACAATACATCCTTTTGCTTGCGCGAGATAAATATCATTGCCATCTTCCGCATAGAAAAATGGCGCTTTCAGACCTTCAGGCGATGTAGATCCACAAAGCGCATACCCACTGGCCTCATATTCTTTTCCGGATTCTGAGGTCAAATGTACGGATTGGATCTCGCTGGCAGGAATAGAAAACGAATGAAGATGGCCTTGAACACCGATCTTTTCAAGCTCCTGCAACAGCATTTCCGCTCCCTGCATTTCTGCATCGGTAGCAGCAAAACGCTCAAAATCCATGTTTTGTACGAATTTTGCAGCACGATTGCCCGCATTGGGATCGACTGCCGGATTGACATAAGTATAAGCGCCTGATTTCATAAAATCCCCCCATTTCTACTATTTATCATGAATATAATGCAAACCGGAATATTTGTCAAGAATATATCACCATTTTTAAAATTTTTTTAGAATTTTGAAAGACTGGATATCTTATAGGCCTGGACATTTAAGTGAACATGTGAAAAACCTGTTATGTTCCTATCTGTTGACTGAAGCAACAGAGTGTTTGCCTTTGGATCCCCATAGTGGAAAATAATGGCGCTTCGGTCTGCGGCTGGAAGTTGAACAGCCGCAGACTCCAACAGTTGCCACGATAGGTTAAGTTTGCAACACGATGAGAAGAAATTGGGATTTGAATCTTATCCAGAATAATCTTTGTTTGCGGCGTCTGCTTTCGTATGATGAATGGTTCCTTTGGGGTGTTTGGGAGGAGCGTAGAAGGATGAGAGCTTCAACGCATAGCTTCCCGTATTAAAAACATTATGCCATGTGCCGCTTGGTATAAAAACAGCATCCCCTTGCTGCATTTGGCACATGGAGTCCAGTTTATCCTTGCAGTTTCCCATGCGGACAAGCGCTTGCCCTTCTTCTACTCGGATAAATTGATCTGTATCTGGATGCATTTCTACCCCAATCTCGCCATGTATGGGAATGCACATGACAGTCATCTGAAGATGACATCCTGTCCAGAATGCGGTACGGAAATTTTGATTTTGTTTTGCTGCATGTACTATATTTGCAACAAATGGTTTGCCGCCATGATCGGTTTCACAAACGTTATCGCCATGCCCTGTATGATGAATCTTCATGTTATCTGCTCCTTTCCATAATTGTTTACTTATATATTATGTAACAGCAGATGCCAGAGTGAACGATATTTATTGGATAACGCAATTTCTTTATGTATGCTTGCCCCATTATGGAACAGAATAGAGAGAAAAGGGGATGATTGTATGAGCTTTCTAAAACTTTGCCTGATTGCTTTGGCGTCTTTTGGTGTGCTGTTTTTAGTGGCAAAATTGATTGGACACAAACAAATTTCTCAATTGGATTTCTTTGATTACATTACAGGGATAACGATTGGTTCAATTGCAGCTGAAATGGCAACAGAGTTAGAGAACCCTTGGAAACCGCTTGTTGCCATGTTGATATATGGAGGAGTTACTTTGTTGCTGAGCGTGATTACCAATAAATTTCCGAGAAGCCGTAAATATCTCAACGGTACACCTACGATTCTGATGGATCATGGCAAATTATGTTATGAAAACTTAAAGAAAGTCAAATTGGATTTAAGTGAGTTTATGGTTATGTGCAGGGAACAGGGGTACTTTGACCTGACGAGTATCCAAATCGCTGTTTTTGAATACAATGGAAAACTTACGATTCTTCCAATAAGCAGTCAGCGTCCGGCTACACCAAACGATATGCATATTGCTCCAGAACAAGAATTATTGTTTACCGAGTTAATTATGGATGGTCGTATTTTGGAAGATAACCTAAAGCGAATGGGGCTGGATTTGGTTTGGCTGAATAAGCAGTTAAAGCAACATCAAGTCAATTCTCCAAAGGATGTTATTTTAGCAGTTTGTGACCGAAACTTGAAATTTGTTCTTTACGAAAAAGATCCCTCTATAAAGTCTATGCAATCGCGAAAGAATGAATAGATTTGTTTGTAAACTGAGCGGGGATTATTGGTGTCCGCCTGAATCAAGCCAAACTGGAAAGCAATTAGCATTCCGGTTTAAAGAAGGTTCGATAGTTTATCATGAACAGGTTCCATTGGTCGCAATTAAATGGAAATAATTAGCGCTGTGAAAAGAAACCGGATCTTCTAAAAAAGAAGGTCCGGTTAATACTTTTAGATATTTTGGCAGTGATTGGCAACAGTTGAAGTTTTTAAATTGCTGCGTTTTACCCATATAAAAATCATCTCAAGATTGGGGAACCTGCATCCATTTCAAGACAACATCCGTTTTGTAAGACAAGTTTTCCGTTCAGAAATACTTGGTCCAATCCGGTTGCGAACTGGGTTGGATCCGCAAAAGTAGCATTATCCCGAAAACGAGCAGGATCAAAGATTAATAAGTCTGCATAAGCATTCGCAGACAAAATGCCCCGGTTTTTTAGCCCCATGCGTGCGGCTGGTCGGGATGTCATTTTGGCAACCGCTTCCTGTAGGGAAAGGACTTTTCGTTCTCTCACATATTCCCGCAAAATTTTGGGAAAAGCACCGTACATCCGCGGATGAGGCGTGTTGGTATCCGCATAGATCGAGTCGGAAATGACGACCGAATAGGGAAGACGGGCAACGGTATCAATATCATCCTGACACATGCTAAGGTTGATAATTGCTGTTTTTCCCGCATCGCTGTGCATCAGGTAGGCCGCACAGGCAGCGCCATCCGAAAATCCGAATTTCTTTGCGGCATCTGCTACACTAAGACCTAAAAACGGTTCATTTTCTTTGTTGGATACTCCGCTGATTAGGATGCGCTCCCAGCCCAGTGTAATCGCATAATTATCCCAATCCGGATAGAGAATCGACACGGATTTGCGGAATTCTTCAACCCCTTCCGGCGTTCCCAGACGTGACAAAGCCGCTGTCATATCTCCCGCAACAAAAGAGGGGGGGAGCATTGTGGTCAATGCTGTAGAACCGCCTTCGTAGGGATAAAAGTCGCAGGTCACATCCTGCCCCGCAGCTCTTGCTTCATCTATACAGGCAATCGCTTGATGGATGCCTTTCCTCCAGTTTTTAACACCGCAGCATTTAAAATGGCTGATTTCGACAGGGCAGCCGGCAATCTTTCCGATTTCCAGCACTTCCTGTACACTCGGAACAAGACTGTCGCCTTCTCCGCGAATGTGGACGCACAAAGGTTTCCCTGCTTTTCCCAATGGTTTTAAGATTTCCCCGAAATCTTTTGCGGTACTATAACACTCCGGCAGATACATAATTCCTGCCGAAATTCCCACTGCTCCTTCCGCCAGAGCTTCTTCCACAAGTGCGGAAGCTTCTGCGAGTTCTTTTTCGGTCCAGGGAGCATTTGAAAAACCTCGGACAGTAATTTTAATGGAGCCGGTTCCAGCCATAAAGGCTGTATTGACCGGCAATGGCCTGTTTTGCAAAGCCTGCCGGTACTGCTGGGAAGTCCGGATGCCAAGGGCTGCGCATCCGGATCCCAGAACCGCCTCCATAAAGTCATACATTTCTTCCGGTTCAGCTGGGGATGGTGCCAAAGACATTCCGCAGTTTCCGGTGACTGTAGTGGTAATTCCCTGCGCCAGCATCCCCTTGGCGAATTCAGTTCCCTGCAAGAGCTTGGCGTCACAATGCCGATGAATATCGATAAATCCCGGACAAACGATTTTTCCCGCAGCATTGATTATACACTCTGCATTTTGTTCTGTGTTGCCAACCTTAGCAATTCGATCGCCGGATAAAAGCACATTGCCTTTGAAAGGTTCCCGGCCGGTTCCCTCAACGATTAAGCCATTCTGAATCAAAATAGAGCCCATGGTTTTCCTCCGATAGATTAAACGCTGCAGCCTCGGGCATCGATGCGGATTTTGCGCTCCACCCTGCTGTTGCGGATTCCCCAAACCCAGTCTACCTGGTTACAGACAACACAGGCGTGATTGGGAATGATCGCGAGTTTGTCTCCGATTTTTACGTTCAACAAGAAATTGGATTGCAAAAAGGCGTGTTCTTCGTTTAAAGCGGTAATGACCATATCCGGCCGTCCGATGACTGCACCGTAACCTGGATGCCGCTCACAAAGGTCACTTGTCAGAATTTTGGTACCCACATCCAAAATAGCATGGTGATCATCCACCAGGCTGACCACAGTTGCCACAACCCGAAGGGCGCAATCATTCTCGGATGCAAAGCCGGAGAACAGCTGGCCGCAATCGTTGAAAATATAGTGGCCGGAGCGGATCTCGGTAATTCCCTCCAATAATTCCGGCATTTTTCCGGAAAAAGAGGTGCCGCCAGAAAGCACCTGGATGTCAAAGCCATCTTTCCGAAAAAGGTCGGCGGTAGTCAATAGCTCTTCGCGTTCTTTCTGTGCGATTTTTTCCATCGCGGCACGATCCGGTTCATGGTAAATGAGGCCTCCATAGTACATCAGCCCATTTATATGGATCCCAGGTAGATCTTTTATCTTTCGAGCAAATTCCAATGCGGGGTATCCCGGCTGCAATCCGCCGCGCTTCAGCCCCCCGTCCAGATCAATGCGGACAGGGATTTGCCGTCCCAACGAAACACCAAGATCAGATAACCCTTTTGCGCCTTCCACGCTGTTAACCAGGGTGGAAATATCCGCCCGCTTGAGCAGCTTTCCAAGCCGTTCCAGCTTTTCAGTGCCGATGAGCGGATAACAAATAAAGATATCCTGGATCCCAGCGTCTACCATAATTTCAGCTTCACCGAGCTTGGCGCAGGTAATCCCTTTGGCGCCGAGCTGCAACTGGAGCCGAGCCAGTTCTACACTGCGGTGTGTTTTGGTGTGGGGGCGGTGCGCAATGCCATATTGAGCGGCATTTTGGATGAGAGTACGGATGTTGTTTTCAACCGCGTCCAATTCGATTGCGACTGCAGGAGTTTCCAGATAATCATACATATCATACACATCCTCAAGCTTATTCTGCTTTCAGCTCGATAACCGCTTCCACTTCCACAGGAATATTACCGGGAAGAACATTCATGCCAACAGCAGAGCGGGCTGCCAAACCGACTTCTTCGCCAAACAACTCAACAAACAGACGGCTGGCGCCATTTGCGGCTTGAGGCTGATCATAAAATTCGTCGTCGGAAGCAACAAAGACCAGCAATTTTACAATGCGCTTTACTCGGCTCAGATCGCCAATTTTGGCTTTTAAGGCAGCAAGGAGGTTTAAGGTACAACGGCGTGCAGCTTCCTGGGCATCTTCCAGTGAAACTTCTTTTCCCACTTTTCCTAAAATTGGCGTCAATCCGTCAATCGCAGGTCCGAAACCGGAAGCATACAGCAAATTTTCTCCAAAATCCTGGATGGGGGTGTAAACACCGCCGCGGGGAGGTGCGGGAGGGAGGGTTAGCCCAAGGCGTTCCAGATTTTCTTCAAATGTCATAAAAATCATCCTTTCCATGTACAAGGGAGAATAAGTATTACTTTTATTATACCAAGTTGTTGGAAAAAATCAACCGTTACTTTGCAAAACTGGTTAAAATAAATTTATAATGAATTTATAATGATATATTTGCCGTGTAAAAAAGATTGTTGTGGTGGGTGATATCCTTGTTAAAAGAAAGATGAGATTGAACAAATCTTTTTTCAGCATACAGCATATACAGAATCTCCAAATTTTGTCAAATCTTCCATGGATATTTTATAAAAATTATGTTATCATGAGGTCAGCAGTGATATGACAGGACTTGATCTGTGGGAGGTTTTGACATGGTTGTTCATCAAAATCAAATGGCGGAACTCACGTTTTATGCTGCTGCCAATACACAGTTTCCGTGTTCGGGACAAGCGTTGGAAGGAGAATGGACAGCTCCCGATGGCAGTATTCGGATTGTGCCGGGCTTTTGGGCCGGGGGAACTGCTGGAAAATCCGATACAGTTCTTCCATCAATGGTACTCACTTTCTTCGCACTCGTTCTGTCCTCCCGGATGCTGGTCTGAACAACCAGACAGCTCGTTTGGATATTGTTCCCTATACTGGGGATAACCCGCTCTACCGGCATGGAGGTGTTTGTCGGAAAGATGGGGAACTTTTTCTGCGGCATCAGGACGGCACACCGTTTTTCTGGCTGGCAGATACCTGGTGGATGGGGCTGACTACGCGGCTTTCCTTTCCGGAGGACTTCCATACCTTAGCAGAAGACCGCCGGCAAAAAGGGTTTTCGGTGATTCAGATAGTCGCAGGGCTGTACCCGGATATGCTGCCGTTTGATGAACGGGGTAAAAACGAGGGCGGATTCCCTTGGAATCAAGATTTTTCCGAAATCAATCCGAGGTATTTTGATATGGCAGACCGGAAAATCCTTTCGTTGGTGGAGCATGGGCTTGCTCCCTGTATTGTCGGAAGCTGGGGCTTTTTTATGAAGTTTGCCGGCAAGGATGTCCTTAAAAAACACTGGGATTATCTGATTGCCCGCTGGGGAGCGCTTCCGGTAATTTGGTGTGCAGCGGGAGAAGCTAACATGACCTTTTATGATGAACAGATTTCATTGGAGGAACATCTGCGGCAATCACGCCACGACTGGAACGATATGGTTTGTTATATCCGCAGTCGGGACTCATTCCACCGGTTGCTTACGATCCATCCCACCTCCTATGGTCACGAACAGGTCGAAGATGATACTCTGCTCGATTTGGACATGCTTCAGACCGGACACAGCGGCGTTCCCAGCTTAGTTCCCACGATGCAGATGATTCGAAAGTCTGTTTCCCGCAGAAAGCTGCCGGTCATTGATTCGGAGGTGTGCTATGAAGGAATTTGCGGTTCCAGTTATGCGGATGTGCAGCGATACGCCTTTTTAAGCTGTGTCTTTCTGGGAGCCTGTGGTCATACATATGGAGCCAACGGCATCTGGCAGCTCAACGACCGGAATTGCCCATATGGGGTTTCGCCTCACGGCGCGCAGTGGGGGACAACACCTTGGCAAGAAGCTTATCAACTTCCCGGTTCCCGTCAGATCGGGTACATCAAACAATATCTCACCCGATTTGACTGGTGGCGGTTTGAGCAGCATCCCGAATGGGTGGAGCAGCCCTGTTCGCTGGAAAATCTGGACGGGCATTTTGCTATGGGAATCCCTCGTGAGGTTCGGCTTCTCTTCAAACCGCATTTTGGCGGGGATTTCTGGGGAGAGGTGCTGCTGAAAGAAATCGAACCGGATGTCCGGTATCGGGCGGAGCGGATGAATCCCATTACCGGGGAAGTGACCGACCTGGGAAAAGTGACGCCGGATGCAGAGGGGAATTTCCGGATGCCCCGGATCGACGCATTTCAGGATTGGGTGTATGCTTTGGTTCGAACAGAATGAAATGGAGGCACGGATATGCGGGAATATGATGTTGCAGCCTATGTTTGGCCGGCTTATACCGGCGATGAGAGCCGGACAAGGATGTTCTGGCCGGAAGGAATGGGCGAATGGCAGAGTGTAAAAAATTCTGTCCGAAAATACGATGGACACAACTGGCCCAGAAAACCGTTATGGGGATATGTCAATGAAGCAGATCCATATGTGATGGAGATGGAGATCAACGCGGCGGTTCGCCACGGTGTCAATGTCTTTATATACGATTGGTACTGGTACGATGGGCGTCCGTTTCTGGAAAACTGCCTCAACGACGGTTTTTTAAAAGCGCCGAACTGCCGGGATATGCAATTTTATCTGATGTGGGCGAATCACGATGTCAATCATACCTGGGACATCCGGCTTTCCTACGACCAGAATGATGTGATCTGGAAAGGCGCTGTGGATCGGGAAGAGTTTGAAAAAATCTGCCACAGGGTAATTGTACGGTATTTTTCCCAGCCAAATTATTATCGGATCAACGGGGAACCGGTCTTTATGATTTACGATCTGCCCAATCTGATGAGCGGGCTGGGAGGACCGGAGAAAACCCGCGATGCACTGAGCTGGTTCCGGGAGGAAGTCAAAAAGGCCGGGCATCCAGGGCTTCATCTGCAAATTGTACTGTACGGAAACCCGTTTAATCTGTCCGGTGTGGATGGAAAAGCTGGGGAAACTTCCGGTTGGGATTATCAAAAGCTCGGATTTTCCAGTGCCACTCACTATCAGTTCGTACATTTTACGGAGGTCACCAAACGGAAGTATCCGGATATTCTGTGCGATGTAGCAAAAGAGTGGAAAAAGCTGGAAAGCGGCTGCGGACTTCCGTACTTTCCGCACATTTCGGTGGGATGGGACAACAATCCGCGTTTTCGGGAAATCCGCCCGGAGGTTGTGTTGGAAAACACACCGGAGGAGGTGGAAAAGGGGCTGCGGATGGCTCGGGCTTATGCCGACGCGCACCCGGAGCAGCCGCCGCTTATCACTATCAACAGCTGGAATGAATGGACCGAAACCAGTTATCTGGAACCGGATGATCTGTATGGATACGGTTATCTGGAGGCGGTCAAGAGGGTGTTTTTGGAAGAAGAAGGTTAAAATAAAGTTTTTGTTTTACCGGCAGGTTGTGGCGAACGGTCACAGTCCTCGCCGGTTTTTTAATATCGTATAAAATGAACTTGTTTGCTGTTTTGATGGAGAGACAGCTTCATCCGGCACAGGATCCAAAGTCTGTACACATGAAGGAATAGGCTGTATTTAATAGATGGGGAGAGAAAATCTCTCTCGCCTGTTGGAAAACCATGTTTCGACAGGCGCTATGAAAAAACAGAGAACAGGAGGAATAGAAAGATGCTGATTTTTCGCGGTAAAAACCGTGTGACAAGCGGTTATCGACTTCCGGATCGTCCGGACCATAATGGGCTGGACATTGTGGGAGACGACAATCGGGATGTTCTTTGTCCGGTTACGGGCATCGTAAAATCGTCTGCAATTGTCACCAATCAAAACGATCCTACCTGGGAATGGGGCAACTATGTGCGGGTGGATGATGCAGAAGGGAACCGCCTATATTTCTGTCATATGGATAGCCGAAAAGTGACAGTAGGCCAAAAAGTAAATCCAGGCGATCAGTTGGGCGTGATGGGCAACACCGGATACAGCTTTGGTGCGCATCTCCACTTTGAGGTGCGCAAAGCGGATAATAAAACAATCTGCGATCCTGCGGTGTATCTTGGTATACCCAACGCCAAAGGGACCTATACCGACAGTAAATCCGGATGGGTTTCGGAAAACGGGGCTTGGTACCGGTATGAAGCCGGTCTTGCGGTTAAAAACCGTTGGGTGAAGGATGGAAAGTGGTACTACCGATTGGGGCCGGACGGAAAAATGCTGACTGGGTTCCAGAAAATCGGCGGAGAAATTTTTTGCCTGAATCCGAAAAAAGAAGTACAGGACGGACTGGAAATTCCGGTGGGAGCCTGTATCATTACCGATGAAAGAGGCAATCTGATCCGATAATTTCTTATTTTTGTATCATGTTTTGGAGATTTTAGATAAGAAAAAAGGAATGGAATATTTCCTGTAAAAAATCGCTTGACAAAATACGACTGTTCTGGTATACTGCAAGTGTAGTCTTCCGTGCGACTGACGGGTTTGTGGAGTCCACCACATGGGAACACGGAACAATTTATTTGCCGACCGTCTGGGCAGCCCTGGGAGAAGGGCTGCCCTTTTTGTTTTGGAAAAAAGGGCAGCTGCCGGGGAATCGGAAAGGAAGGTTTTTGTATGAATTTTGAACAGTGGAACGGATTTCAGAGCGGAATTTGGCAGGAATCCATTGATGTGCGGGACTTTATTCAAAAGAACTATACCCCTTATGAGGGCGATGGTTCCTTCCTTGCGGGTGCAACCGAACGGACAAATCGTCTGATGGCAAAATTCAGACGGCTGCAGCAGCTGGAAAAGGAGTTTGGCGGGGTGTTGGACATTGATACCGAAACCGTTTCCTCGCTGACCAGCTATGCACCGGGCTATCTCGATAAGGACGATGAAATCATTGTTGGACTTCAGACACGGCGTCCCCTGCAGCGCGGCGTTCATCCTTTCGGCGGCATTCGGATGGCGCGTGCGGCCTGCGAAGCCTATGGCTACCATCTTTCGGACAAGATTGAAAATGAATTTCTCTACCGCACTACCCACAATGACGGCGTTTTCCGCGTATACACCGACGAGATGCGCAAAGCCCGCCATGCCGGCGTGATCACCGGTCTGCCGGACGCCTACGGCCGCGGACGGATCATCGGCGACTACCGTCGGACCGCGCTGTATGGGGTGGATGTCCTGATTGCCGAAAAGAAAAAGGATAAGGCGAAAATTGGCGAGGGCCTGATGGACACCGATACCATCCGCCTTTCGGAAGAGCTCTTCCAGCAGATCAACTTCCTCGGTAAACTCAAAGAAATGGCTGCGATGTACGGCTATGACATCTCTAAACCTGCCTCCAACGCCAAAGAGGCGGTACAGTGGCTGTATTTCTCCTATCTGGCTGCTAACAAGGAGCAGAACGGCGCGGCCATGTCGCTTGGCCGGACCAGCACTTTCCTCGATATTTATATTCAACGGGACATTGAGCGCGGCATCCTCACCGAAGAGGGCGCGCAGGAACTGATGGATCAGTTCGTGATGAAACTGCGGATGGCACGGCACCTCCGCACTCCGGAGTATAACGAGCTGTTCGGCGGCGACCCGATGTGGATTACCGAAAGCGTTGGCGGTATCGGCGAAGACGGCCGTCCGCTGGTAACCAAAAACTCGTTCCGGATTCTCAATACCCTCTATACATTGGGGCCTGCGCCGGAGCCAAATCTGACTGTCCTCTGGTCGGAGAAGCTCCCCAAACCGTTCAAGGAGTTCTGCACCAAGCTTTCGATCGACACCGACTCGATCCAGTACGAAAATGACGACCTGATGCGTCCCACCTACGGTGACGACTACGGCATCGCCTGCTGTGTTTCGGCCATGAAGATCGGCAAACAGATGCAGTTCTTCGGCGCCCGCTGCAATCTGCCCAAACTGCTGCTGCTTGCCCTGAACGGCGGCCACGACCAGCTTTCCGGCACCGAGCTTGGCCCGCAGATGGAGGTTTATCCCGACGAGTTCCTCGATTATGACAAGGTGATGGAGCGTCTGGAAACCTACCGTGCGTGGCTCTGCCGGCTTTATGTCAATACCATGAATGTCATTCATTATATGCACGACAAATATGCCTATGAGAAGATTCAGATGGCGCTGCATGATACCGACGTCCACCGCTTTATGGCGTTTGGTGTTGCCGGCCTTTCGGTCATCGCCGATTCGCTCAGTGCGATCAAGTACGCCAAGGTAAAAGCTGTTCGGGATGAGGACGGATACATCTGTGGCTTTGAAACAGAAGGGGAGTTCCCCAAATTCGGCAACGACGACGACCGTGTGGACAGCATCGCCAGGGAAATGCTGGTCAAGGTTTCGGACGAGCTGAAAAAGACGCCTGCTTACCGCGGCGCGGAGCATACCCTGTCGGTTTTGACCATCACATCCAATGTTATGTACGGCAAAAAGACTGGCGCCACACCCGATGGACGCAAGCAGGGCGAGCCGTTTGCACCCGGTGCCAATCCCATGCACAACCGGGAGGTCAACGGCGCGCTGGCTTCGCTCAACTCGGTGGCCAAGCTGCCGTATGACAAGTGCCGTGACGGCATTTCCAACACCTTTTCGATCACACCCGATGCGCTCGGCCGCGATGAGGAGAGCCGCGTGCAGAATCTGGTGCTGGTGCTGGATGGCTACTTCAAACAGATGGCGCATCACCTGAATGTCAATGTGATGAACCGTCAGCAGCTGATCGACGCCTACAATGAGCCGGAGAAATATCCGAACCTGACCATCCGGGTGTCCGGCTACGCGGTCAACTTCTGCAAACTCTCCCGCGAACAGCAGCGCGAGGTCATCTCCCGCACCTTCCACGAATCCATGTAGCCAGCTTACAGCTAGAGGAAATGACGACGCGGCGTTTCAATTCCGCTCGAACGCTTCGGTTGGCGCGCGACAGGCTGCGCGCCTCTGGCAGAAATAACTACGCAGGAAACAATAAAAGCTTTACGAAATTTTTTTCAAAAATTGCGGAGTTCCATTCCGTGAACAAAGTTCACGGCGGCGCCTTTGGCCGCTTTTCGCAAAAAGCGGAATCTCCATGATACCAAAAGACCAGGAGGGGAACTGTGACAGTCCATGTGATTCCGTCAAGCAGGCTTGATGGTGTCACAGTGTGGGGAACCCTATCTTCCGTTTCTCTGAAACGGCGGGGTTCCCTGAACAGCCGCGGGCTGTTATAAAAACTGTTTTTCATCAAACCGGGACAGGAGGAACTATGACCGGAAGAATCCATTCCATACAGTCGCTCGGCACCGTGGACGGCCCCGGCGTGCGGACGGTTGTCTTTATGCAAGGCTGTCCGCTGCGCTGCGGCTATTGCCACAACCCCGATACCTGGGACACAGAAGGCGGAGAAACTATTGAGGCGGCGGAGGTGTTCCAGAAAATCCGGCGATTTGCGCCCTATTTTGGGGAAGAAGGCGGGATTACGCTGTCGGGCGGGGAAGTGCTGCTTCAGCCGGAATTCGGAACGGAGCTCTTCTCTCTCTGTAAAGCGGAAGGACTTCACACGGCGCTCGACACCAGCGGCTGCCTCTGGACTGAAAAGATTGAGGCTCTCCTTTCGGTGACCGACCTGGTGCTGCTCGACATCAAGATGACCACCGATGCCGATTACCGGGAGTATGTAGGTTGTCCATTGGAAAAACCGCTCTTTTTCCTCCAAAAGCTGGAAGAAAAAGGCATCCCGGTCTGGATTCGGCACGTCGTGGTACCGGGACTGACCGACACCGCTGAAAACATCGGGCGGCTGCATGAGCTGCTCCGCGGATATTCCTGTATTCAGAAGATGGAGTTTCTGCCGTTTCACAAAATCTGTATGCCAAAGTATGAAAAGCTGGGGCTGCCGTTTCGGTTTGACTGTTATCCGGCGGCTACTGCAGCGCTTGCGGAGGAGTGCCGGACGCGGTATGAATCTCTGTAAAGATATTTAAGAAATTTTTTAGAAAAGATTATGACCGGAACGCTTGCCCCACGGGGTTGTTCATGGTAAAATAAAAGAGGATGCGGAGAATTTGCTGCATCCTCTATTTTGTTTCCTGGAGGATACATTCTTATGATATTTCCTGTGAAGTTCAGACGGGCTGCCGTCTGGCTGGCAGTGATTACACTGCTGCTGACCGGGTGCCGGTTTGGCCGGGAGGAGAATGACCTGGTGTATGATCTCGATGCCGCGGTGGTCAATCTGGATCCGCAGTCGGCTTCGGATACGGCTTCTCTTCTGGTCATCAGCAGCATTTTTGAGGGATTGGTGCATGTGGCGGACGACGGAACAGTTTCTGCCGGTGTTGCGGAAAGCTGGACACAAACGGAAAACGGGTATCGGTTTTCGCTGCGGGAGGACGCCTCCTGGTCGGATGGCACCGTGCTGACCGCTTCGGATTTTGTTTTTGCATTTCAGCGGCTGCTGGAACCGGACACCAACGCGCCGTATGCGGAGGATTTTTTTGCCATCGAGAACGCAAGAGAGGTTAACCGTGGGGAGTTGGAGCCGGAAATGCTGGGGGTTACGGCGATTTCTCCTCATGAGCTGGAAATTCGGCTGGAGGAGGAAGATCCGGACTTTCTCAAAAAGCTAGATACCGGGGCGGCAATGCCGTGCAGCCGGGAATTTTTTGAGGAAACCAAGGGCAAATACGGTTTGGAACAGAAGTATATCATGGGAAACGGCGCGTTCTATCTATCTTCCTGGGCGGAAAATGGGAACCTTACCTTAAAACCCAACCGGGAGTATTACGATGCGGCCTTGGTCACGGCGACTTCGGTGCTGCTTGTTTCCCCCAAGGAAGAACGCGCTCCCCGGAAGGAGCGTTTCCTGGACGGGACACTGTCGGCAGCCTTTTTCAGCGGGAAGGACTACGAGGAAATTGTGGCAGAAGACGAATACGAATTCCTGCAGAATGACAGTGCGGTCTGGGGGATGGTCTTTAATACCGGAACCGAGCCGTTTTCTGATATAGACCTGCGGCAGGCGCTCTTTCTCGATGCCGATTTTTCCACGATGGAAACGGCTCTGCCGTCCTATTTGGAGCAGGTAGACTATGCTGTAGCCGATAATATCGAAGTGGACGGTCAGTCTTATCGCAAACTGGCGGGCTATCCGGATTTTCCCGCGCTGTCGCGAGAGGAAGCGAAGCAGGCGTGCGGACGCGCGCTCGCCCGGATCAGTACCGAATCCATGCGGGGCGCTCGGATGATTCTGCCGGAGGGGGAGGGGCATGAAACCTATTTTGCCTATCTTTCTCAGATCTGGCAGCGGGATTTTGGGCTTTACCTGACAGTAGAGGTGCTGGGGCAGGCCGAGTATGAGGCGCGGCTGGCTTCGGGGGATTTTGAGTGCGCGCTGATCCGGCTTTCCAGTGAAGGCGGAAGCCCCGCTTCTGCTTTGGAACAGATGAAAGGCGGGGTGTATGGCTGCCGTTCGGAGGGATATGCCGCACTGCTTTCTGAAGCAGCGGATCAGAGTGGGAAGCCGGCGGCGGATACTTATCTGGAAGCGGAACAGATGCTTTTTTCAGAGTATCTCTTCCTGCCGTTCTACCGTCAATCGGAGTACTTCCTGCTGAATCACGGAATTTCAGGAATCGGTTACCATTTTGATACCGGGTTTCCGGATTTCCGGTTTGGCATTGTAGAGTGAGAATCACGGAAGGGGAGGCAACTACATGATAACCAACCAAGAGATCGATCACGGCAGAGGTTTTGACTGGGGGCTTGCGTCAGCTGATTACGCAAAATACCGGGATATTTACCCGGACGAGTTTTACAGAAGAATTGCGGAGCTGGGATATTGTATCAAAGGCCAGAAAGTCCTCGATCTGGGGACAGGAACCGGTGTGCTGCCGCGCAACATGAGCAAATATGGTGCTGAGTTTGTGGGGACGGATATTTCGGAAAACCAGATCCGATATGCCAAGCTGCTGAGCGAGCAGGCAGGCCTTTCGATTGACTATCTCTGTGCGGCGGCGGAGGATCTCGATTTCCCCAATGCAGCCTTTGATGTTGTGACAGCCTGCCAGTGCTTCATGTATTTTGACAAAGCGGTGCTTCTCCCGAAAATCCACCGTTTTTTAAAAGAAGACGGCCATTTCCTGATCCTGTTTATGGCCTGGCTGCCGGATGAAAGCGAGATTGCGCGGGAAAGCGAAAAGCTTGTGCTAAAGTATAACCCGGAATGGACCGGCGGGAGAATGAAACGGCATGAATTAAAAACGCCTGACTGGTCCAAGGAATGGTTTACCGTTGACCATGCGATTGCCTACGATATTCCCGTTGTGTTCACGCGGGAAAGCTGGCACGGGAGAATCCGAGCCTGCCGGGGAATCGGCGCTTCTTCACTGAGCGAAGCGGAAATCGCAGCCTGGGAAAAGGAGCATCTTGCCTATCTGGATACGGTGCCGGAATCGTTCTCCATTCTGCATTATGTCACGATGCTGGATCTGAAAAAGAAATAGCAGCTCTGATTTTTTTGCAAAAACCCCTTTACAAAGCGCGAAAGCCGTGATATAATGAAGAGCGTGACCGCATGGATCGCTTTGTGGAGTAAGCCCCAACGGGGACGTTGCCTGCCCTTGGCTCTCTTTGCGGCAATAAGATGAAAGAGGTGACCTCATTATGATGAGAAAAGAAGAAAAAACCCAGATTATCGAGGCGAACAAACGGCATGACGGTGATACCGGTTCTCCCGAAGTGCAGATCGCGATTCTGACCAGAAGAATCAACGACCTGACCGAGCACCTGAAGGCGAACAAAAACGACCATCACAGCCGCCGCGGACTTCTGAAAATGGTTGGCCGCCGCCGCAACCTGCTCAATTACCTCATGAAGACCGATATCGAGTGCTATCGTGCTCTGATTGAGAAACTGGGCATCCGTAAGTAATTTTGGATATCGGGAGGCAGATGGGGGACCATCTGCCTTTTGGTGTATCTTCCGGCAGTTGTATTGCCGGGGGATTTGGTAAGAATTTTGTTGTAGTGCGGCAGTATGGGTTATTAGCATGAATTCGTACGCCCGGCATTTTTATGCGCCGGACGCAGGAATTATTGCTAAGCCTGTCTGTCCCGCACAGTCAGGAGGTAAAAATGGCACACGAACTGAAAACATTTGAAACAACCTTTGCCGGCCGCCCCCTCGTGGTGGAAACCGGCCGCACCAGTGAGCTTGCCAACGGCGCCTGCTGGGTCCGCTACGGCGAAACTGTCGTCATGGCCAACGTCACCGCTTCCGCCAAACCCCGTGAAGGCGTGGATTTCTTCCCGCTTTCTGTGGATTATGAAGAGAAGCTTTACGCTGTCGGCAAAATCCCCGGCTCGTTCCTGAAACGTGAAGGACGTCCCACCGAGAAAGCAACCCTTGCTTCCCGTATGATCGACCGCCCCATCCGCCCCATGTTCCCTAAAGACATGCGCAACGATGTGTCGGTTGTCGTCACCGTCCTCTCCACCGATATTGATAACTCCCCCGAAATTGCGGGCTTTATCGCTGCGTCCATCGCCATCTGCATTTCGGACATTCCGTTCCGTGAGCCCATCGCCGCTGTCAGTGTCGGCCTGGTAGACGGCAAACTGGTTCTCAACCCGATGACCGCAGACCGTGCAAAATCCGACCTCGACCTGACCGTTGCAGGTTCTGCTGAAAAGATCGTTATGATTGAAGCCGGTGCGAACGAGGTTCCGAACGATGTGATGCTGGAAGCGATTGCGACTGGTCACGAAGAAATCAAAAAGATGGTCGCCTTTATCGCGGACATTCAGGCGCAGATCGGCAAGCCGAAATTTGCGTTTGAATCTAAAGAAGTTCCTCATGAGCTGCTGGATGCAATTCTGGAGGAGTTTGGCGATGCGTTTAAGGCTGCGCTGGATACCGACGATAAAAATGTCCGGGAAGAGCGCCTTCTGCCCATCAAGGACGCAATTCACGAAAAATATGATCCCGAATATGCGGAAACCCAGCCTACTCTGCTGGATGAAGCTATTTATAAAGCTCAGAAGGTTATCGTTCGCCGTTGGCTGCTCGATGAGCAGAAGCGTGTAGACGGCCGCGGTATGGACGAAATGCGTCCGCTTTCCGCTGAGGTTGATCTGCTGCCCCGTGTACACGGTTCCGGCCTTTTTACCCGTGGTCAGACACAGGTTCTTACTGTTGCCACCCTTGGCCCGGTTTCAGATGCGCAGATGCTTGACAGCATTGATGAAGATGAAGAAAAGCGTTACATGCACCAGTATAATTTCCCGTCCTATTCGGTGGGAGAAACCAAGCCCTCCAGAGGTCCCGGACGCCGCGAAATCGGCCACGGCGCACTGGCAGAGCGTGCACTGGTTCCAGTGCTCCCCGATGTAAACGAGTTCCCTTATGCGATGCGTCTGGTTTCCGAGGTGCTTTCTTCTAACGGTTCCACCTCTCAGGCTTCAATCTGCGGCTCTACCTTGGCGCTGATGGCTGCTGGTGTTCCGATCAAAGCGCCTGTTGCCGGTATTTCCTGCGGTTTGATTACCGAAGGTGACCGCTGGATGACCATGGTGGATATCCAGGGTCTGGAAGACTTCTACGGCGATATGGACTTCAAAGTCGGCGGTACCCACAAAGGTATTACCGCGATTCAGGTTGACATTAAAATCGATGGCCTGACCCTCGACATCATCAAGGATGCCTTTGAAAAGACCAAAAAGGCCCGGGACTATATCATTGATGAAGTAATATTGAAAGCAATTCCTGCGCCTCGCGATCATGTTTCCAAATACGCGCCCAAACAGAAGTCTACCACCATTCCGGTGGATAAGATCCGCGATGTGATCGGCACTGGCGGCAAGGTGATCCAGAAGATCTGCGCTGAGTGCGATGTCAAGATCGATATTAACGAGGACGGCAGCGTCTTTATCCTTGGTATCGACCAGGAGAACGTGGACCGTGCGATGTATATTGTCGAAACCATCGCCCGTGATCCCGAAGTCGGCGCAATTTATAAAGGAAAAGTTACCCGCTTGATGAACTTCGGTGCCTTTGTTGAAATCGCTCCCGGCAAGGAAGGTTTGGTTCACATCTCCAAACTGGAAAACCACCGTGTAGAGAAGGTGGAGGATGTTGTCAATGTCGGTGATGAAGTGTATGTTAAGGTCACTGAAATCGACGATCAGGGACGGATCAACCTTTCCCGCAAGGACGCGATGAATGATCTTGCCCGTCATATGCAGAAATAAGTGAATGAAAAGGACAGGTACACCTCTATTTGTGAGGTGTGCCTGTTTTTTGTTTGAAAATTGAAGGAGTTTTATGTAGGAATTCTTGACAGTATCGAAAAAAAACAGTATAATAAGAATGGTTTTTTTGATAACATTTTGACAAATTACGTTTGGTTTCACTGGGCGGATTTGTTATATTACAGGAGGATGCATATGGAAATTTATATTTGTGTAGGTAGTTCCTGCCATTTGAAAGGATCTTATAATATTATTCACACCTTTCAGGAGTTGATTAATCAATATGATTTAAAAGACAAGGTGGAATTAAAGGCATCTTTCTGCCTTGGACGCTGTACGGATGGCGTGGCAACCAAGATTAACGGAGAGTTTGTCGACCATGTATCGCCGGAGAATGCGGTTGCAGTTTTCCATGAGCATGTTCTGAAACCGCTTGGAATGGAATAAAAGACGCCGGATTGGAGGAGTGGACAGCATGGAGGTTTTAAGTTTCCGAAAAGCAAACTGCAAAAACTGTTACAAATGTATTCGCGAATGCCCAATCAAAGCCATCCGGTTCCGGGAGCATCAGGCACAGATTATCGCGGATGAGTGCATTCTTTGCGGACGTTGCGTGCGTGTTTGCCCACAGAACGCAAAACAGGTTCGGGATGATACTCATATTGTGAAAGAATATCTTACGCAAGGAAAAAAGGTAATCGTCAGCCTGGCCCCTTCTTATGTGGCGGCATTTCAGGTGAATAGCTTGCCACCAATTGCTGATGCGATCAAAAAGCTTGGTGTTTTTGATGTGCGTGAAACAGCAGTTGGCGCCAACATGGTCAAAAGGGAATACGAAAAGCTGGTGGAAGAGGATCGTTCTGTCATTATCAGCACTTGTTGTCATTCAGTGATCCGGCTTGTGCAAAAGTATTATGTGGATTGCATTCCATATTTGGCGCCGGTAATTTCGCCAATGCATGCGCATGCCAATTTGATTAAGGAAGAGCATCCCGATGCATTGGTTGTCTTCATCAGCCCGTGTATATCTAAAAAAGATGAAGTAGACCAGTATTGTAAAGAGGGCGGTGTCGACTGTACCATTACATTTGATGAGCTGCACAGCTGGTTGGAAGAAGCCGGCATCGAGATTGACCGTTCTCTGGAAGATGACGAAAAGTATCGTTCCCGCTTTTTCCCCGAAACTGGCGGTATTTTGAAATCTATGGACAAGAAGGAAGGCTGGCATTACCTTGCCGTCGATGGGGTGGAGCATTGTAAAAAAGCATTGGAGGAAATCCGGCAGGGCGGCATGCAGCATTATTTTATCGAGATGAGCGCATGCCCTGGCAGTTGTATCAATGGCCCCGCTATGCCAAAGGATATCCGGGGAATGATTACTTCACAGACATTTGTGGAGGATTCAGCCGATTTGGTAAAGGATTACGATGTGGTGCATGATATTACGATGTCGAAGCATGTGGCGGTTGATATGCCGCATCGGGATATGCCTGGTGAAGCGGCGATTGCCGAGATCTTAGCCAAAATCGGAAAAGTGCATCCGGAGGATATGCTCAACTGCGGCGCCTGCGGGTATTCCACCTGCCGGGAAAAGGCGATTGCGGTTTATCAGGGAAAAGCCGATCTGGAAATGTGCCTGCCGTATATGAAAGAACGGGCTGAATCGGTTTCCAACAAGATTCTCGACTGTACGCCCAACGCGATCATTGCGGTGGATTCCTCGTTCCATATCCAGCAGTTCAACCGCACTGCCTATCAGCTTTTCGGTATTGAGCCAGGAGAAGATATGGTTGGCCACAATATCGGCGAGGTATACGATGAAGCAGAACTGATTTCGGTAATTGACAGCCGAAAGAATATCATTTCCGAGCGATGCTTCCTGGAAAGCCGTGGTATCTATGTGGAAAAGTCTATTGTTTACGATATGGAGCACGGTCTGATCCTGATCTTCTTAAAAGACATCAATGCCGAGGAGCGGGAAGCACAAAAAGCCGCTGCCATGCGCCGGGATACAATCGAAGTGACCGACCAGGTAATCAGCAAGCAGATGCGTGTTGTGCAGGAAATCGCCTCCTTGTTGGGTGAAACCACCGCGGAAACCAAGATTGCACTGACCAAGCTGAAAAACTCGATGGCAGATTAGAAAGGCGGGGGAATATGCGGTATTTTATCGAACCCGGCTATGTCAGCCTGAATAAAAAAGGGGAGGAACTGTGCGGCGACCGGGTGGAAACCATCTATCACGATGGCACCATGACCACCGTTCTCGCCGATGGAATGGGCAGTGGTGTAAAAGCCAACATTCTCTCTACCCTGACATCGAAAATCATCAGTACGATCATGGCTTCCGGACTGAGCATCCAGGATTGTGTGGAAACAGTTGCCCAAACGCTTCCGATCTGTAAGGTGCGGCAGGTGGCATATTCTACCTTTACTATCCTCCAGATTGGCGTTACAGGGGACGCCTATATGGTTCAGTTTGACAATCCGCTCTGCGTTTTGCTCCGGAACGGAAAGCATTATGATTATCCGGTTGAGGTTAATGTCGTGGACGGCAAGACCATCTACGAAACCCGGATGAAAGTGGAGCTGGGCGATGTATTTGTCATGTTCAGCGATGGCGTTCCGCACGCTGGCATCGGGATTACAATGAACCTGGGCTGGCAGCAGGAAAACGTTATCAAGCAGCTGGAAGAACAGTATTCGCCCGATGATTCCGCCAAAAGTACGGCGGCTAAGCTCGCCGATGTGGCAAACGCGCTTTATCTGGGTGAACCGGGCGACGATACGACGGTTGCGGTGATGAAGGTCCGTGAAAAACAGACGGTCAGCATTATGTTCGGACCGCCTTCCAATTCGGAGGATGACATTCCAGTGACCAAAAAATTCATGGAAACCGATGGCATTAAAATCGTCAGTGGTGGTACAACCTCCAAGATCGTTTCGCGGTATCTGGGCAAAGAGGTGCGCACCTGTCTGGACTACATCGATCCGAAAATTCCTCCATATGGCATGATGGACGGGGTGGATCTGGTTAGCGAAGGGGTACTGACCTTAGGGCATGTCATGGAGATGTCCAATATGATCGTAAGCCAGAATAATACTGATTTAAGCTGGCTTCAGAAAAAAGACGGCGCTTCCATTATTGCTAAATATCTGTTTGAATATGCAACTGATGTGAATTTCTTTGTAGGAAGAGCCATGAATCCGGCGCATCAGAATCCAAATCTTCCTCTCGATCTGAGCATCAAATTGAAAATTGTAGAGGTTCTGTCTAAAAATCTAGAACTGATGGGTAAACGGGTGAATGTGGAATATCATTGACAGATGGTAAGCGAGGAAAGGACAAGGAATGAACAGAAATTTTGATACTGACGTACAACTTTTGAAATATAAGGTGCTGAAAGCCGTTTCGAAACGGGCTTTTGAAGGCACTCTGGAAACTAGTTATTACGAGATTCCCAAGGAAATCATTCCGGGGAACAAGGCAACGATGCGTTGCTGTGTTTATAAAGAACGTGCCATTGTAGAGGAGCGCGTCCGGATGGCAATGGGGGGCGATCCCGAAAATCCTAATGTCATCCAGGTAATCGGGATTGCCTGTGATGAGTGTCCGGTACATCGCGTTACTGTTGGGGAATCTTGCCGCGGCTGTATTGCACATCGTTGTCAGAACGCCTGTCCCAAAGGCGCAATATCGATCGTCAACCGCCGCGCTGTGATTGACCACAGCCAGTGCGTTGCCTGCGGAAAATGTGCGCAGGTTTGTTCCTATGGCGCCATTCAGGTGCAGGACCGTCCCTGTGAGCGGAGCTGTAAGGTCGGCGCGATCCGGATGGATACAACCGATGGGGAAGAGAAAGCCGTCATCAATAACGAAAAATGTATTTCCTGTGGTTCTTGTGTCTACCAGTGCCCGTTCGGCGCGATTGTGGACCGTTCTTTCATCCTCGATGTAATCCAGCTTCTCCGCGAAAGCGATGGTAATAAAAATTATAAAGTCTATGCTGTGATTGCACCGGCGATCTCCAGCCAGTTTGCCTATGCGAAGATTGGCCAGATTGTCACCGGTATTAAGCAGCTCGGTTTCCATGAGGTTGTCGAGGCAGCTCTCGGCGCTGATATGACCGCGTATTCCGAGGCTGCGGAGCTTGCGGAAAAAGGGTTCCTGACCAGTTCCTGCTGTCCTGCCTTTGTTACCTATGTGGAAAAGTTCTTTCCGCAAATGAAGGACCATGTGTCCCATAATCCATCCCCGATGGTACAAATTGCAAAATATATTAAAGAGACTGATCCAACCGGTAAGGTGGTTTTCATCGGGCCGTGCACTGCAAAGAAGATGGAATTTCAGAAAGAAGAAGTCCATCCTTATGTAGACTGTGTCATTACCTTTGAGGAATTGCAGGCGCTGTTGGACAGTCGGAGCATTGAGCCGGAAAATCTTGAGGAATCGGTTCTGGACAACGCTTCCTATTACGGGCGGATTTTTGCCCGGAGCGGAGGACTTTCTACTGCTGTTGAGGAAGCGCTCAAAGAGCGTTCGATCGACTTTGCAGTAAAGCCGGAGATCTGCGACGGGGTGGAGCAGTGTAAACTTGCGCTGCTTAAGGCCAGCAAAGGGCTGCTCAAAGATGTAAACTTTATTGAGGGAATGGCCTGCGTGGGAGGCTGTATCGGAGGAGCTGCCTGCCTGACACATGGACCAAAAGATAAAAATGAGGTGGACAAATACGGACGCCTTGCAATGGAGAAAGGAATCACCGACGCATTGCTCGTCACCAGCCTGAGTCAGAAGTAATCCTGAGCCGGACCGGAAGGGTCCGGCTTTTGTGTAATCTTGACATTTCTGTGTCAATATTGACGATTTTATTACATTTCGTTTGGGAGACTTGCATTTTCAAAAAAGTTTTGGTATGATTAAAAATGCACCGGGCAAAACTATATCAGACACAAATTCCTGATGTTTTATAAAGGAGAACATATGCCAACGACTCGTTACTATACACCGCGTCGGCGCAGACGCCGGCATCGCAAAGCCCTATTTTTTGCACTGCTTTTGTTGATTTGTGCAGCAATTATCGCATGTGTGATAATATTCTGGCCAAGACCTGTGAGAGAACCGAAAAATACGGAGTCCAGTGTTGAATCTATGGAGATATTCACAGAGGAAAGTTCGACGGAGGTATCTGAAATATCTGAGGAACCATCGCTGCCTGAATCCGAATTGGACTCTACTGTAGAGGATGTCTCCGAGCTATCCGAAGAATCGGGAATCCCAGCAATGGCATATCAATATGACGCGCCAGTTCCGGAATCAGAACCAGTTGGTGAGGACTATTTCAAAGACGCTCTGTTTATCGGGGATTCGCGTACGCAGGGATTTATTTTATACGCAGGGCTTGCTGATACCACTTTTTATGCGGATAAGGGGCTTTCGGTGGACAAGGTGTTTACCAAGCAAATTGTTTCGGAAGGGGAATCCACGCTGACGGTATCAGATGCGTTGGCTCAACACCAGGGGGAGTTTAAGAAAGTATATCTGATGTTTGGGGTGAACGAGCTCGGATGGAATTATCCTGAAATCTTCCGGGATGATTATCGTAAAGTGGTGGATCAAGTCAAACAGACACAACCGGATGCACAGGTTTATGTCCAGTCGATCCTGCCGGTTTCCAAAGAAAAGTCGGACAGCAGCGATATATACAATATGGATCGTGTTAATTTGTTCAATGATTTGTTGAAGGAAATGGCTGCCGATGCCGAAGTATATTATGTGGATGTAGCAGCAGGCGTTTCGGATGAAAATCGATATCTCCCGGCGGATGCATCTACAGATGGAGTTCATCTCAACAAACCTTACTGCCAGAAGTGGCTGGAATATCTGGAAACACATACTGTCCCGGTGGAATGACCGGATGAGGAGGAAAAGATAATGAAATGGAAAGCAATGATTGCGGCAGTTGCTGCAGGATTTCTGCTGGTATCCTGTGGGAACACCAACAGCAATGTGGAATTTGATATCAATTCACTTGCCGAAGAGCTGAATACCGGGATCACATATCAGGATCCGCTGGAAAAGCTGGACAGCGATATGGTTGGTATGCTGTATGCGGTGGATGGTTTAGTAGAGGAGTCGGTGGTATATATGGGAAGCGGCGCAACAGCGGAAGAGATTGCCGTATTTGCCTGCAACGATGCTGATACCGCAAAAGAAAAGGTTGAACCAATCGCAAAGGAACACATTGAATCGCAGATTACCTCTTTTGAGAATTATGTGCCTGAAGAAGTGGCCAAGCTCAAAGATGCGGTGGTGCGCCGGGCTGGCAAATATGTAGCGGTTAGTGTTTCAAATGATCCGGACACTGCAAAAGAAATTATGGATAAGTATATGAAATAATAAAAGACCGGCTGGGATTTCCAACCGGCCTTTTTATTATTTTGTTTTGGGGACGATTCCAGCTCGCATCGAGTTGAGGACTGTGAGCACACAAACACCGACATCAGCGAAAACAGCTGACCACATTGGGGCATATCCAAGCGCACCTAAAACTAAAACGATCGCTTTGATCAAAAGGATAAAGATAAGGTTCTGACGGGCAACGCGCAGTCCTTTGCGTGCTGCTTGAATGGTGCGGCTCACTGAACAGAGGTTGTTGCTCATCAGGACAACATCAGCAGCCTGTGCGGCAAGATCACTGCCCATTCCCATAGCAAAACCGATATCAGCTGCCGCCAATACTGGCCCATCATTGATGCCATCCCCCACAAAGGCCGAGATCCCATGCAATTTCCGAAGTTCCTTCATGGCACTGACCTTATCTTGCGGCAGAAGTTCAGCCCGGATATCGGAAAGGCCCAGTTCATCCTGTACTGTCCGTGCGGCATCGATCCGGTCACCTGTCAGCATGACGGTATGTGTTACACCAATATTTTGAAGATCTTTCATCGCCTGCTGTGCTTCCGGCCGGATTTTATCACTGGTTTGAATACAGCCTAAGATACCGGTTTCATTGGCGAGATAAAGGGAGGCATGAGGAAGAGAAGCAGTAGAAAAGCCAGCTTCTTCCATAAGTTTGGCGGAACCACACAGGTAGCGGGTGCCGCTGATGACTGCCTTAACCCCTTTACCGGGAACATCTTCGGCAGATTCCGGCTGGGGAACAGTTCCCGCAGCTTCCCGGACAGCCTGCGCAATCGGATGGACCGAAGCGGATTCACAGATTGCCGCCAGCCGCAACAGCTCATTTGGTTCTATCTGGCTGATGGGGGAAACAGTGCTGACTTTTAGCTTTCCGGTGGTAAGGGTTCCGGTTTTATCCAATACTACCTGTTGGATTGCTGCCAGAGTTTCGATATGCTGTGAACCTTTGATCAAGGCACCGCAGCGGGAAGCACTGCTGATGACATTATAAAAGGTCATTGGGATCGAAATAACCAACGCACAGGGGCAGGAAGCAACCAGGAATATTAGCGCCCGGTGTACCCAGACTGAAAAACTGCCAATCCCAGCAAGGGGAGGGATGACTGCCAGTAACAAGGCAAGTGCGACGACAATAGGAGTATAGATTTTACTGAAACGGGTGATAAAACGTTCGGTTTTCCCTTTCTGCTGGGTGGCTTCCCGCACCAGTTGGGCGATTTTGCTTGCAGTGGAACCATGATAATCTTGTGTTGTGCGGCATGTGAGGGCACCGCTCAGATTGATCATTCCAGAAAGGAGCTGAGAGCCTGGTTCAACGGCGGCAGGCTGGCTTTCACCAGTGACAGCAGAGGTATCCGCCTCGCTGGTTCCGCTAAGCACTTCACAGTCAAGGGGAACGCGTTCGCCCGCACGGATGAGAATTTTACTGCCGATTTTTATTTTGCGCGCGGAAACAGTCTGCGGCGTTTCGCTTCCGTCAAGCAGGTTTGCTGTTTCGGGGACGATAGAAAGAAGTGCGTCAATGCGTTTTCGCCCACTCCGTACGGCACGGTCTTCAATGTATTCGCCAATATGGAAAAGGATGGTTACCATTGCTCCTTCGAAGCCTTCACCGATAATAAACGCTGCCGCAACTGCAATGGTCATTAGCGTCATTTCGTCCAGGGAAAAACGGAACAATCCGCGGATTCCTTCCCAGAACATTTTCCAACCTACCAGCAGCGCCGCCGCAGCAAGTACAATCGTGCGTGGCCAGCCCTCTGGCACAAAGAATGATGCAATGGTTAAAATGATAGAAATTCCGACAAAAAGAATTTCCCGTATTCCTGTTTTGGGCTCAGCTCCACTGCATACTGTACAGGAACAGCTGTGTTCCTGCTCATCGTGATGGTGATGATGATGCTCGTGTTCCTGGCAAGAACATTCATGATGATGTTCAGACATAACAAATCCCCCTTATTCTTCGCTTAGATGGCTGATGGTAATGCGGATAATTTCTTCAATGTGAGTGTCGTCAATGCTGTAGAAAACCTGTTTGCCTTCTCGGCGGAATTTAACAATACGGGAAGCGCGCAAAACCCTGAGCTGATGAGAAACTGCTGATTGTGATTGCCCCACAATTTCACAAAGGTCACACACACAAAGCTCTCTACTTACAAGGGCAGTGATGATTTTTAGCCGGCTGGAATCCGAAAAAGCCTTAAAAAAATCACTTGCCTCAAAAAGCATATCATCGTCTGGCATTTTGGTTTCAGCGTCAGCAACAGCAGCTTCGTCGTGATGGAGCTCTTCACAGGATTCCTCCGTTAATATATCAATTTGTTTATATTCCATGAGCAAACCTCCAAACAAATAAACATATGATAAATTGTTCATGTAAATAGAATACAGCAGTAATTGTGATTTGTCAAGAGATTTTTTTCAAAAAAAACGATATAATTCATAAATAAAATATTATGATTTTGATATATGAATATCAATTTATTGGTATTTCATAAAAAAGGGACAGGAAAAGCGTTTTTTCGCACAAATATACTATTGAAAATTTAGGCGATTTGGTATATGATATAGTATATTCAAAATGCACAGGAGGTGCAAGAATGGACCAGATTATTCGCCAGATCCTGACAATCGATCAAAAAGCACAGGAGAAATTGCAGGATGCTTATCAAAAAAAGGAAGAGCTGATCCAACAAGTTGATAAGGAAGCCAATCAGAAGGCAGAAGGCTACAGAAAACACTGTGAGGAAAAGATTGAGCAAATCCGGAAAATGGAAGAGCAGTCTGCACAGGAGGAAATTTCAAAGATCCGTGAAGAGGCGGAAAAACAAAAGGAGCTTTTGGAACAGCAGTTTCAAAAGCAGGAACCGGTATGGCTGGATGAAATCATGCAGCAAATTATCGGGTAAACATATGCCGGAGAAAGGGAGGATTTCATGCTCAGTTCCTGTTCGAGTAATGCAATTCTGACGAAAATCCGCGCAATTCTCGGAAAACGTTTGACAGAAGCCGATTATGCACAAATGGCGAGGAAAAACGATGTGGGTGAAGTTGCAGCGCTCTTAAAAGAAAACCCATCTTATGCTGCGGCACTGCGTCATGTGGAAGAATCCCAGGTGCATCGCGGCCAGCTGGAAGCGCTTCTGAAAAAGGATTTGTTTTACAAGTATTCCGCTTTGCGCCGGTATGATTTTTCGGGACAGGATTTTTACGATTTTATATTCAAGCAGGTTGAAATTGATGAAATTATCCGGCGTTTGCTGCTTTTGCAATCGGGGGAGCAGGTTGACTTTGTTGTCGACCTTCCGTCTTATATGTTGGGACGGACCTCTTTCCCACTGATGGATTTGGCGCGGGCAAAGAATTTCAGCGAAATTCTGGCTTGTATGCCACATACTCCATATCCTGCGTTACTTAAGCGGTTTGAACAGGAGGATATCCAACAGGTGCGGGTTCTGGACTGTGAACATGCATTGTATTCTTATTATTATCAGTATCTCGGACAGACAATTCGCAAGCAATTCCGTGGAGAAACTCGAAAGCAGCTTCTGGATATTATTCATGCGGAGATTGAAGCACAGAATATTCAAGCAATTTTCCGTTTGAAACTGTATTCAAACTATTCCGCGGATCGGATACGGCCGTATTTATATCCTTATACATATAAATTAAAAAAACAGCAATTGGATGCTTTACTGGAAGCAACCGATTTTGATAGTATGTGTAAGGCGTTTCTCCCTCATGAACATCCGCCGGTAACACAGGAGGATGGGATCGAATCCTATCTTCATCAATTTTGTTACCACTTGGAACGGCGGCTTTTGCGCTTTACAACGCAGGCGCCGGTTGCAATGTACACATTTATTACATTGCGGCGGATTGAAGTGGAGAATATCATTACGGTAATTGAAGGTGTGCGGTATCATATGCCGCAGGAGGAGATATTAAAGCTCCTGATATTGTAATTTTTTACAGAAGGCGTGGTGTGAACCAGGTATGTCAATTGAAAAAATGCGGCTGGTGAATCTGGTCGGCAATTTGTCAGATTTGGATCAAACACTGCTGCGTTGTGTGCAAAGCGAGGTGTTCGCACCGGAAATGGCAATCAACACATTGGACAAGTCCAGTGGTTTCTTGCCGTTATCCGGAGAGAATCCGCATGCGCAGCAATTGAAGCAGCTGTACGATCTGGCGGAAGATGTTCACGCAGAACTGTCCCGCGCGGAGTTGCCCGAAGGGTTTGACTGCGATCAGGCCGCTGCGGAAATCAAACGGGTGCAGGAGCGCGTGCAGCAGCTTTCATCCGAACGGCGGGAAAAACGGGAACGCATTGACCATATGGAACAGGCGCTCATTCAAATTGAGCATTTGCATGGTCTAGATGTCAAATTCGATGATATCTTTTCTATGAATTATGTCAAAGTGCGTTTTGGCCGGCTGCCGGCAGACAGTTATCCCAAACTTGCGTTTTATGACAATAAAACCTTTTTCTTTTTTGCGTTTGACCATGATGACGCTTATTACTGGGGCGTGTATTTTGCACCAGCAACCAAAATTACGGTGATCGACGATATTTTCAAATCACTGTATTTTGAACGGCTTCGGGTTCCGGATTATGTACATAGAACGCCGGAGGAAGCGATCACGAACCTGAATAAGGCTTTGGATGAGGATCGGAAACGGTTGAATGAAATTGAAGCGGAACTCGCTAAAATTAAGGAGAGCGAAGCAGACACATTGAATCGTTGCTTTACCGTTATCAAAGCGGCATCGGATGTCTTTGCGCTTCGAAAGTATGTGGCAACTGTCAACAATCGCTTTTATTTGGAAGGATTTATTCCGGTTTCGGAGGAAAAGAAATTCCAGAAAGAGATGGACACAATGGACACCGTATCTTGTGTCTTCCAGCCGGATGATGCGAATCCCACTCTAACACCGCCTACTCGTTTGAAAAACGGACGCTTTTCCAAGCCATTTGAAATGTTTGTGGGGATGTACGGCACACCGGGTTATCGCGATTTCGATCCAACCTTGCTGGTATCCATCACATACACGTTGATTTTCGGCATCATGTTTGGCGATCTTGGACAAGGTTTTGTGATTGCGCTGATTGGCGCGGTGCTTGCATTCTGGAAAAAGATGGATTTTGGCCGAATTATGATGCGGCTGGGAATTTCCAGTATGGTGTTTGGATTTATTTACGGCTCAGTCTTCGGATTGGAGCATGTGCTGGATCCGGTTTTCCATGCAATGGGCTTTGCGGAAAAGCCGATTGAGGTGTTCGACAGCAATACAACCAATATGCTGCTGATTGCCGCCATCGGTGTTGGCGTTTGCTCGATTGCAATTGCCATGATGATTAATATTTATGTTGGTTTTAAATATCGCAATATCGACAAAGCGGTATTCAGTCAAAATGGCCTGGCAGGATTGGTCGTCTATTTAGGAACAATTATCGCAGTTGCTTTGCTGATGCTGTTCCAGGTTAACGTCCTCAATCCGGTGTTTATTGTACTGGTGATTGTAATCCCGCTGTTCTGCATTTTCTTCCGGGAGCCGCTGACCAAGATCTGCACCCGGCATAAGAACCTGAAGCCGGAGGATGGCATTGGTTCCTTTATTATGGAGAACTTCTTTGAAATGTTTGAGTATCTGCTCAGCTATGTGTCCAACACCATGAGCTTCCTGCGTGTCGGCGGATTCATTCTGTCCCATGCCGGCATGATGGCAGTAGTACTTTCGCTGAGCGAGATGATGAGCGGCGCCGGAAGCGTGGTTGTGCTCATCTTCGGCAACATTTTTGTTATGTGTCTGGAAGGCCTGATTGTGGGTATCCAGGTGCTGCGTCTGGAGTTTTATGAAATCTTCAGCCGTTTTTACAGCGGCGACGGCAAGCCTTATGAGCCGGCGGTTATTTCCTACCGGCCGGAACGCTAAACCGTCCCCAGTTAAAATTTTAGGAGGAATAAAAAATGAAAACCGTTATGACTTTGCTTCTGCCCCTTGCTGCTCTGATTCTGATTGCTGCTCCGCTTTTCCCGCTGTTTAAAGGTGCTGTTTCCGGCAAAAAAGTAAAGAGAAATATGATTGTCAACCTCTCCGCTTTCTTTGGTGTCTGCCTGCTTGCAATCCTGGTTCCGATGGGCGGCTTCGTATCCGCTGCGGAAGCTACCACCGCTGTTGCTTCCAACAGCGCCGGCCTTGGCTATATTGCAGCCGCTCTGGTAACTGGTTTGGCTTGTATCGGCGCTGGTATTGCTGTTGCTGCTGGTGCTCCCGCTGCAATCGGTGCAGTTAGCGAAGATCCCAAGGTATTTGCGAAAGCGCTGATCTTTGTTGTACTTGGTGAAGGTATTGCGATTTACGGCTTGCTGATCTCCATCCTGATCCTGAATAACATCTAAGTCCGGCAAAGGGAGGAACCGTTATGCGGATGTTTGTAATCAGCGACAACAATGATACCTGTGTCGGGATGCGCCTGGCCGGGATTGAAGGAGTTGTTGTGCACGAATATGACGAAATCGCCAGGGAGCTGCAAAAGGTGACCGAACAGGAAGACATCGGGATTGTGCTGATGACGCGAAAGCTTATTTCCATTAGCCGGGATCTGGTGTATGATATTAAGCTCAATCGCCAGCGCCCCCTGATTGTGGAGATTCCGGACCGCCACGGGGATTCTTCCATCGGAGATTCGATCACAAGTTATATTCAGGAAGCGGTCGGGATTAAAATCTGACCGGTTTATCACAGATGACAAGGAGGGCTCTGCATGCCCAATGACAACGAAAAACTGGCCCGCTTTGAAAAGGCTGTTTTTTCTGAAATGGAGAACAAGGCTGCGGAAATTCTGTCCGAAGTGGACAGCTATAAAAAGGATAAGCTCGATGGTGTCGAAGACGCAGAGCTGCAGCGCGCATATGACCAGATTCAGCGTCGTGCTGCGGAAATTCGTGCCGGGTTTGCCCGGGACATCACCAAAGAAAAGCTGGCAGCCCGGCAAGCTGTTTTGCTGCGCCGGAAGGAACTGACTGAGGCGCTGTTTGCCAAAGCAGCGGATAAGCTCCGTGAGTTTACAGCCGGAGAAGCGTATCAAAACTGGCTTTTAGAACTGCTCAAATCACATCAGCCGCTTGCAAGCAAAAAGATTCTGGCAAAAGCTGAGGATCTGGAATTTGTCAAAGCAGCAGCAAAGGATGCACAGGTTGAATCTGGCAGTCAGATTCAGTTTGGCGGCTTGATTTTTGTGGATGAAGCGCATCATAGTTATGAAGAAATTACGCTGGATAGCCGGCTTGAAGAGGCAGAACAGCGTTTCTACCAGTCCGGAAAAGCGGGACTGGAGCAGATGGAAGGAGTGGGGGAACTTGGCTAATACCGTATATTCGATCAACGGTCCGGTTGTCAAGGTCCGGAATACCCGCGATTTTTCCATGATGGAAATGGTACATGTGGGGAAAAAACACCTGGTTGGTGAGGTCATCGGTATTACGGAAGAAGCAACCACCATTCAGGTGTATGAGTCCACAACTGGCCTGCAGCCGGGAGAACCGGTGGAAGGAACCGGTGCGCCGCTTTCGGTAACACTCGGTCCCGGCTTGCTGTCCAATATTTATGACGGCATTGAGCGTCCGCTCCGCGATATTTCGGAAACACAGGGCGCGTTTATTGGAGAAGGTGTCCAGGTTTCGCCGGTTGACCCGGAGAAAAAGTATACCGTAACTGTTCTGGTAAAACCCGGTGATGAGCTGAAAGGCGGCGCAATCTACGCTACCTGTCCCGAAACACCGGCGATCGAGCACAAATGTATGCTGCCGCCTGGTATGTCCGGTACCGTTCTGGAAGCTGCACCCAATGGGGAGTATACCGTTTCCGATCAGATTGTCAAGCTGCGCACTGCTGCTGGCAAAGAGGAAATTCTCACACTGACCCAGAAATGGCCGATCCGAATTCCGCGTCCGGTTTCCAAACGTTTGCCGATTGACCGTCCGCTGATTACCGGACAGCGTGTCATCGACACTTTGATCCCGATTGCAAAGGGCGGTACTGCGGCAATCCCCGGCGGTTTCGGTACTGGTAAAACAATGACCCAGCATCAGCTGGCAAAATGGTGCGACGCTGACATCATCGTTTATATTGGTTGCGGTGAACGCGGCAACGAGATGACTCAGGTGCTGGAAGAATTTACAAAGCTGATTGACCCGAAATCCGGCCGCGCTATGACCGACCGTACTATTTTGATTGCAAACACCTCCAACATGCCGGTTGCGGCGCGTGAAGCTTCGATCTACACCGGCATCACACTGGCGGAGGAGTACCGCGACATGGGTTACCATGTGGCAATCATGGCGGGTTC
>CALWNQ010000015.1 GCA_944382875.1 uncultured Clostridia bacterium | reverse complement strand
ATGAATGTTTCCTGTAAAATGTCCATGATATATAATGCCTCTTTCCGAATTTATTTTAAACGAATGACCGCGGCGACTTGCCAGCCTGGACACCGGCCAAAGAGCGATGCGGGGAATTCTCTGCCAGTGGTGCAACTTGTTTGCACCAGCCGGAGCTTGACGCGGGATAAAACGCCCGCGTCGAATTTTCTCCGGCTGTAAGCCGGGTAGCGCCTGCAATTTGCGGGAGTACACAGTTGGAACCATTGTCGCGCCGCAATTTTGCGGCAGTCACAATGGTTTATGCCGTCGGACAGCGGCTGTACGGCCGCGTCGAATTTCCTCCGGCTGTAAGCCGGGTTAACGTTTGGACAGAACATCCCGCTCGTATTTCTGCACCTCGGCAAGCCAGCTTTCCCGCGCGGGAACCTCCTGCCGCCGGCAGTATTCATCCCAAACTTCCGCAAACGGGTAAGATTTCATCTCTTCCTGCATGGCCAGCAGCGAAGTAAAGTCGCCGGCATCCTGGAACGCTTTGATGGTTGCGTGCGGCGTCAGAAGGGCAGAGAGCAGCGCCTTTTCCATGTTGCGCATCCCGATCACCCAGGCGGCAACCCGGTTGATGCTGGCATCAAAGTAGTCGAGCCCGATCAGCACCCGGTCAAGCGCATTACAGCGAACAATCTCGTTGGCGATTTCGCGGAGCTCATCGTCCAGCCGCACCACGTGGTCGGAGTCCCAGCGCATCGGACGGGTGACATGGAGCGCCAGTTTATCCGAAAAGAGCAGCATCGAAGGGATTTTGTCCGAAACCGTTTCGGTGGGGTGGAAGTGACCGTTGTCGAGCAGGCAGAGGACGCCGTTTTTCGCCGCGTAATTCATGTAAAATTCGTGAGAACCAACGGTGTAGGCTTCCAAACCGATGCCGAACACTTTGGATTCGACCGAATCATAAAGGACGGAACCGTCCAGCTTTTCGGCAAAAATCTCGTCGAGCGATTCTTTCAGCCGCATCCGAGGCCCTAAGCGGTCGGCCGGAACCTCCTTGTAGCCATCCGGAATCCAGATGTTGTCGAGAGATGGCTGTCCCAGCTCCCTGCCAAAGCTTTCGGCAATCCGGCGGCAGCATTTGCAGTGATCCACCCAGAAACGGCGGATGGCCGGATCCGAATGAGAAAGGGTGAGACTGTCGGCTGCCTTTGGATGGGAAAAGAGAGTGGGGTTAAAGTCCAGGCCAAGCGAACGATCTTTTGCATAGTCCACCCAGGCACGGAAATCCTCCGGGCGCAGCGCATCCCGGTCAACAGGCCGGTCGGTGACCGCGTAGCTTGCATGGAGGTTCACTTTGTGGGTGCCGGGAATCAGCTTGAGGGCTTCATCCAGGTCGGAGGTCAACTCCTCAAAATTGCGGGCTTTGCCCGGATAATTGCCGGTCGCCGCAATGCCACCGGAAAGCTCCCCCGCATTTTCAAAACCGTTGACATCGTCGCCCTGCCAGCAGTGCAGGGAAATTTTCACATTGGCAAGGGTGTTGAGCACCGCTTCGGTGTCGATTCCAAGCCCGGCGTACAGTTCTTTTGCGTATTCATAATAAGACATAAAAGCCACTCCTTTACGGTTCGATTTTGCGGACAGCAAACGACTCACCTACCGCTTTTCTTGCCTCTTCCACAGAAGAATAAATTCCTTCGGCAAGCATCTGCGCCAGAATGTTGCCGAGCGCTGTCGCTTCGGCCGGACCGGCATAGACTGTTTTGCCAGTAAATTCGGCGGTAAGCTGGTTTAAGTACCAATCCTTGCTTCCCCCGCCGACGATGTGGATACAGGGAACCTGCACACCAACAACTTCTTCCATTTCCCGGACCGCTTTGCGGTAGCCTTCGGCCAGGCTCCGATAGATGCAGGCCATCAGCTCTTCCGGGCTGGAGGGAACCTTCTGCCCACTCCGGGCGCAGAAGTCCCGGACTTCTTCCATCATGCTTTTCGGCGCCAGAAAACACTCATCCGCCGCATCGACGCGGGACGGGAAATCCCCCGCTTTGATTGCCAGATCGCAGAGGTCATCAAAGCTGTATGCGGTGCCTTGTGCCTTAAATTCGCGGCGAACCGACTGGATCATCCAAAGGCCCATGATATTTTTCAGATAGCGGAAGCGGTAACCGTATCCGCCCTCATTGGTGAAATTGAGTTTCCGGCTCTGTTCCGAACAGTCGGGCTGCATCCGCTCCACCCCGATCAGCGACCAGGTGCCGGAGCTGATGTACATGGCGTTGTCCTCTGTTTTGGGAACAGCCAGCACCGCCGATGCCGTGTCGTGGGTGCTTGGCAGCACTACCCGGCAGGAGAAGCCCACTTCCGCCGCGATTTCCGGCAGCAGCCTCCCCACTTCGGTACCGGGAAGGCTCAGTTCCCCGAAAATCCGCTCCGGCAGTCCCAGGATCCCCATCAGCTCCCGATCCCAGTCTTTTTTGGCCGCACAGATCAGCTCAGTTGTAGTAGCAAGAGTGTATTCGTTCTTCATCACGCCGGTCAGCCGGTAGTGGAAGTATTCCGGCACCATCAGCAGCCGCACAGCGCGTTCCAGCTGTTCCGGATGTTCCTTTTTGAGCGCCATCAGCTGGAACAGAGTGTTGTAGCTCTGTTTCTGAATACCGGTGCGGGCGTACAAATCCTCCGGCGGGATCAGACGGGCAACCTCTTCCTCCATCCCGGCAGTGCGACCGTCGCGGTAAGCCACCATATCCCCGACCAGACAGCCTTTTTCGTCCACCAGCGCAAAATCAACGCCCCAGGTATCAATTCCCATGCTGTCCGGGATTTTTCCCAGCTTCGCACAGCGCTTCATTCCGTTTAGAAGCTCAGCAAATAGCCGCTCGTGGTCCCAGCAGGCATGGCCATTCCGCTCCACATAGCCGTTTTCAAAGCGGTAGATCTCTTCGAGAACAATCTTCCCTTCCTGCACCGAACCCAGAATATGCCGGCCACTGGAAGCCCCGATATCAACGGCCAAAAAATATCGCTGTTCCATTGTTTCCCCTCTTTTCTGATATTGAAGTAAAACGTTTTAGATCAATCTATATTTTCATTATACAACAAAAATTTCTGTTTGAAAAGGTCTTGATTTGGGAATTTTCTCAACCGCATTTGCCGTTTTTTGTCCGGAAATGATTGTAATTTGATTGTCTTTATGCTACAATCAAACTGCAAACATCCACAGAAAGGATCTGATTGTATGCCGATACTGTATGATTCCGAAGCCTGCATCTTCCGGCTCGATGCCGGAAAGTTCAGCTACGCCTTCTGCGTAGACGAACACGGCGCGCTCATCCATCTTTACTGCGGCGCCCATATTTCGGACACCGCGCTTTCTTACTTAAAATTCCCACTCTGGCTTTCTTCGTTCAGCCCCAATCCCCCCGGGGGAGAAACGCAGCCCTTTACCTTGGACAGTGCTTTACAGGAATATCCCCAGAACGGCACCGGCGATTACCGGCTGGCTGCCATTGCCATCCGTGGAGAAAACGGCAGCACCGCTACCAGTCTGCGATACCGCTCCCATACCATCCGCAAAGGAAAATACACGCTCCCCGGCATGCCGGCAGTCTATGCGGCAGACAACGAAGCCGAAACGCTCGACATTCTTATGGAAGATCCGCTAACCGGCGCCGAAGTCCATCTGCTTTACGGCATTCTTGAGGAATACAGCGCCATCACCCGCGCGGCTGTCATCCGCAACGCCGGCTCTGCTCCATTCTGGATCGAAAAGGCCGCCAGCGCCTGCGTCGATTTCAACCGGATGGATTTTGATCTTGTCCACCTCTACGGCCAATGGGCGCAGGAACGCCAGATCTGCCGGACACCGCTGAGCCACGAGATCCGCTCCATCGCCAGCAAACGCGGCTCCTCCTCCCACAACCACAACCCCTTTGCCGCACTAGCCGGCAAATATACCGACGAAACACACGGCGAAGCGTATGGATTCAGCCTGATCTACAGCGGCAACTTTGCCATTGAAACCGAATGTGACGCTTACAATTCCACCCGTCTGGTCATGGGCATCAATCCCATCGACTTTGAGTGGAAACTTGCCCCCGGCGAAAGCTTTGCAACGCCCGAAGCGGTAATGGCCTTTTCAGATGAAGGACTGGGCGGAATGTCCCGCACTTTCCATCATCTCTACCGCCGCCATCTCTGCCGCGGCGAATGGAAAGAAAAAATCCGCCCCATCCTGGTCAACAACTGGGAGGCAACCTACTTTGATTTTGATGAGGAAAAGCTCTGCGCCATCGCGCGGGATGCCGCCGACCTGGGCATTGAAATGCTGGTCATGGACGACGGATGGTTCGGCAAACGCAACGATGACCGCTGTTCGCTTGGTGACTGGGTGGTCAATGAGCAGAAGCTAAAAGGCGGCCTTGCCTCGCTCGTTGAACGAATCAACCAAATGGGGCTGAAATTCGGCATCTGGTTTGAACCGGAAATGATTTCCCCCGATTCTGACCTCTTCCGCAGCCATCCTGACTGGGTACTCTGCGCGCCGGGCCGCGAACCCTCCATTGCCCGCACCCAGTATGTCCTCGACATGACGAGAAGCGAGGTCCGCGACTACTTGTTTGACGCGATTTCAGCCATCCTTTCTTCCGCCAACATCGCCTATGTCAAGTGGGACTTCAACCGCAATCTGACCGAAGCTGCCAGCGCAGCACTCCCACCCGAACGCCGCAAGGAAACCTTCCACCGCTATGTTTTGGGGCTGTACAGCCTGCTGGAACGGCTCACCTCCGCCTATCCGCACATTCTGTTTGAGGGCTGCTCGGGCGGCGGCGGACGGTTCGATCCCGCAATGCTCTACTACTCCCCCCAGATCTGGACCAGCGACGATACCGACGCAATCGAACGCTGCCGCATCCAGTACGGCACCTCGATGGTCTATCCGCCCTCCTCGATCAGCGCCCATGTTTCGGCCTCCCCGAACCATCAAACCGGCCGCGACACCTCCTTTGAAACCCGCGGCAATGTCGCAATGGCGGGCGCTTTCGGCTATGAGCTCGATCTGACCAAGCTCACAAGCGAGGAAAAAGCACTGGTGAGAAAGCAGGTGGCCCAGTATCACGCCTATGCCCCGCTGGTGCAGGACGGCGACTTCTACCGTCTGCTGAGTCCCTTTGAAAACGAAAACGGCTGCGCCTGGATGAGCGTTTCTGCCGACCAAAACGAAGCGCTGGTCACCTTTATCGTCCCGCGCACCCGGGTGAATTTCACGAGCTACCTGCGGCTGGCAGGACTTGACCCCGTTAAAAAATATCGGGTGGGAGAAAACGGCCCTGTCCTTTCGGGCGACACCCTGATGAACGCCGGGTTAAACCTCTCCCAAAAATGGAAAGACGGAGACAGTCTGCTTCTCCATCTTGTGGCAGAATAAGGAGGAGTCCGCATGAGCAAAACACTTTGGATCGGTGTGGCAGGCGGCAGCTGCAGCGGCAAAACCACCTTTGTAAACGCCTTGGAACAGCAGCTTTCCGATCTGTCGGTTCGGGCATTCCATATGGACAAGTATTTCTACCCGCCCGAACAGCGCCCGCGCATCCGCGGATTTATCAACGGGGTGGAGTACCGGGACGACAACCATCCCGATACGATGGATCTGGCGAAGCTCCACGCCGATCTGGAACAAGCAGCGGCTGAAACTCCCGATGTCATTCTTGTGGAAGGAATCCTGGCGCTCTGGGATGAAGCAATCTATTCCCGGCTGGATTTGCGGCTGTACGCCGATTGTCCCGATGAGGAGCGAACCGTCCGCCGCATCAAACGGCATCTGAGCTGGGGACAGGAGTTTGAGGAAATCACCGATCGTTATCTCAATGCGGTGCGTCCCCGCTTTTCCCAATATGTAGAACCCTGCAAATGGCGCGCCGACCTGATTTTGAACGGAAGCTTCCCCTCTGACACCGCGCTGCAGATGGTTTGCGGCTGGATCCGTTCCCGCTGCTCGGAAAACTGAAATTTACACCTGGAACCGGCGGAACATTGCTGGTTCCTTTTTTTGTAAAAATTCATGCAGCTTTACCATTTTTCCAAAACGCTCCTTGACAGATTCTGGAAACCATGCTATATTTCCCTTAAAGATACCTTTATGAAACAGAAACCGGAGGGAATATATCGATGAAACGAAGCTTTTGCGATCGTGAATTGGATCAGATCGCTTTTCCGATGGGTGGACTGGGTGCAGGTATGATCTGCATGCAGGGCACAGGCGCTCTCGGCAATGTGTCCATCCAGAATGAGCCGAATGTCCACTTTGAACCGAACCTCTTTGCTGCGCTGCACATCTGCGGCGACACGCCAAACGGACGGGTGCTGGAAGCCCCTGTCCCAGGCTTTAAAGTCTTTAGCCGTCCCGCTCTATCCCTTGCCGGTGCCGGAAACGGTTTGCAGGGAAAAAACTACGGTCTGCCGCGTTTTTCCGGGGAAGCGGAGTTCCGCTCCGCCTTTCCGTTCGCCACCCTTTCCATTTCGGATGAAACTGTCCCGCTCGGCGTTTCTATCACCGGTTGGAGCCCCTTTGTCCCCGGCGATGACGGCGCTTCGGGGCTTCCGTTTGCCGCACTGGAATATCGGTTTGAAAATAACACCACACAGAAGATCCAAGCAGTCTTTTCTTTCCACGCGGTCAACTTCCTCGGCGCAGACGACAGCGCCTTTGTCGAGAAAAGGAAAGACGGGTTCGTTCTCCGGCAGCCGCCGCTTCCCGATGCTCCCTGGAAAGGCGGCGCTTTCTACGCTTTCTGTGAGGACACCGCCGCAGTGGACGCTGCCTGGTTCCGCGGCGGATTTTACGACACATTGACCATGCTCTGGACCGGCGTAGAACAGGGAAAATGCCCCGACCGGGAATTCCCCGCAGGGGAACGGAGCGACGGCGGAAGCCTGTTCGTCCCGTTTTCGGTGGAGCCTGGGGAAAGCAAAACCGTTCGTCTCAAACTCTGCTGGTATGTGCCAGAAAGCCGGCTGCGGATCGGTTCGGAAGCCGGATGCTGCTGTTGCGGAAAAACGGAGGATCTCCCGCATTATAAACCGTGGTACAGCGCCCGTTTTTCCTCAATTGAACAGCTCCATGACTTCATCGCAGAGGAATATTCGGAACTTTTCCGCAAAAGCGCCCTGTTCCGAGACACTTTCGCGGCCTCGACACTGCCGGACAGCGTTCTGGACGCCATTGAAGCCAACCTCTCCATCCTGAAAGCCCCCACCATCCTGCGCCAGACGGATGGACGACTCTGGGGATGGGAAGGATGCTGCGACACGGAGGGCTGCTGCCACGGCACCTGCACCCATGTCTGGAACTATGCCCAGGCCATCTGCCACCTCTTCCCCGCTTTGGAACGCAGCCTTCGGGAAACCGAGTTTTACGAATGTCAGAATGAAGAAGGGCATCAGCAGTTCCGCGCGCCGCTTCCCATCCGACCGTCCGCTCACGACTTCTATGCAGCGGCAGACGGACAGCTCGGCGGAATTATGAAGGTGTACCGCGACTGGCACATCTGCGGCGACGACAGCTGGCTCTGCGGCATTTGGCCCAAAGTCAAACAAAGCCTCCACTACTGCATCGAAACCTGGGATCCGGACCGGCAAGGCGTGGTACGGGAGCCGCATCACAACACCTATGACATCGAATTCTGGGGACCGGATCCGATGTGCACCTCTTTCTATCTGGGCGCCCTCAAAGCGGCGGCGATGATGGCCGAAACAATGGGCGAAGATGCGGCCGAATACCGGGAACTCTTCCAAAAAGGCCGGGATTTCATGGAAAATACCCTGTTCAACGGCGAGTATTTCGAGCAGATTGTCCAGTACAAAGGGCTGCGAGCGGAACTCAAACCGGAAAATCCCTATCCAGAAACCCAGGCTCTGCTGGAAGCCGAAGGGCCAAAATATCAATACGGCAGCGGCTGTCTGTCGGATGGTGTTCTTGGCGCCTGGATGGCAGAGGTTTGCGGGGTGGGGGAAATCCTCGATCCCGCCAAGGTGCGCAGTCATCTGCAAAGCGTGTTCCGCTACAACTTCCGGGAAACCCTCCAAAATCACGCAAACCCGCAGCGCCCCGGCTACGCGCTGGGCAAAGAGGGCGGGCTGCTGCTCTGCTCCTGGCCGCACGGCGGAAAACCGTCGCTGCCTTTTATTTACAGCGACGAGGTCTGGACTGGCATCGAATACCAGGCGGCTTCCCACATGATCCTGATGGGAGAAGAAAAAGCCGGACGGAAGATCGTCGAAACCTGCCGCGCACGGTACGACGGCACTGTCCGCAACCCGTATGACGAATACGAATGCGGGCACTGGTACGCACGCGCGATGGCTTCCTACGCCCTGATTCAGGCTTATACTGGCCTGCGCCTGGACGAAAGAACGCACACTCTCTATCTGAAAGACAGATCAGAAGATTACAGTGCGCTGCTGGCCGGAGAGCACGGCTGGGGACTCGCCGGGATGCGCGGAGGAAAGCCGTTCGCGGAAGCTGTCTGCGGAATTCTGGAAATCGACCGATTTGAAACGGAATAAATCAGTTTGAACAGGAGGGAACAGGATGAAAAAAGTAAAGCAATATCTGGAAACAGTCGAAAAAGTGATCGCGCAGGGACCGTATTCGGCAGATTGGGATTCGCTGTGCACACACAAACTGCCGCAGTGGTATCACGACGCGAAATTCGGCATCTTTATCCACTGGGGACCTTACTGTGTTCCCGCTTTCGGCAACGAATGGTATCCACGACAAATGTACCAGCAGGGGGACCCATGTTACGAACACCATCGGAAAACTTATGGAGATCAGAAGGATTTCGGATATAAGGATTTTATCCCCATGTTCAAAGCAGAAAAGTTCAATGCCGCGGAATGGGCCGATCTCTTTGACAAAGCCGGCGCACGCTTTGTCATGCCGGTTGCCGAACATCACGATGGTTTCCAAATGTATGACAGCGACCTTTCCGACTGGTGCGCCGCCAAAATGGGCCCCAAAAAGGATATTGTCGGCCTTGTGGGAAAAGAACTCCCCAAACACGGCATCACGCTGACCGTATCCTCTCACCGGATTGAACACTACTGGTTTATGAGTGGCGGCAAGGATTTTCCGAGTGACATGCCGCAGGAAATTCCATACGGCGATCTGTACTGGCCGTCGGTCAAAGATCCTTTCTCTCACACCGAACAGGTCAGCGGCTTTGATGTGGCACAGGAATATATGGAAGACTGGCTTGTCCGATGCTGTGAGCTGGTAGACAAATACCGTCCGAAAATTTTCTATTTTGACTGGTGGATTCAGGTGGAGCCGATGAAACCTTACCTCCGGAAATTCGCCGCTTACTACTATAACCGCGCTGCCGAATGGGGCGAAGAGGTTACCATCAACTACAAAAACGACGCATTCCAGTACAGCTCGGGCACCCGCGACATTGAACGGGGACAGCTGAGCGATATTTCCCCCGATTTCTGGCAGAACGATACCTCTGTCGCGCGAAATTCCTGGGGTTACACCGAAAACAATGATTACAAGGATCCCGCTGAAATCATCGCCGACCTGGTGGATGTGGTGAGTAAAAACGGCTCTCTCCTCCTCAACATCGGGCCGAAAGCCGACGGCACCATCCCGGAAAAGGACAAAAATATCCTGCTTACTATTGGTAAATGGCTTGCCGTCAACGGCGAAGGGATCTACGGCACCAATCACTGGAAAAAATACGGCGAAGGCCCCACCCTCACACCGGAAGGACACTTCACCGACACGCTCCGCCAGCCATTTACCACCGAGGATTTCCGTTTCACCTCCAAACCAGGCGCTCTCTATATTTTCGCCATGAAATGGCCGCAGGACGGCGTTGTGCGAATCCGCACACTGGGCCGCAATGTCCGCAAATTCAATGGATTAATCAAAAAAGCGGAAATTTTGGGCTATAATGATCCCGTTAAATTCATCCTCTGCGATGATTATCTCACCGTGATGGCTGAGGGAATCACCTCCAAAACACCGGTCTGCATCAAGCTGACTACCGACTGACAGAAAAAACCGGAACCTTAGTGGTTCCGGTTTTTGTTTACTCTTTTTCTGCAAACCATTTGGGGCTGTCGCTTTCTCCCAGAATCTGGAACCCGTCAAAGCCCTGCTCTTCCAATCGGGCAAGGAATTTTCCCAGCTTTTTCGGGCGCAGGTAGACACCCGCGTCAATTCCCTGCTGCTGCAGGAGATCCGCCGCCGCAACCGCTTCGGCTCCCTGTTGCTCCTCACAGAGGACAGCCACGCGCTTGCGCACACCGGGAATCGAAAAGCCCTGTTCCTCCAGAATCTGGAAAATCCGCTCGAAGCCGATCGAGAAGCCAACCGCCGGAACATTCTCCCCGGTAAATTTCCCGACAAGCCCATCGTACCGGCCGCCGCCGGCAATCGAGCCACGGAATTTATTGCTCTGGATCTCAAACACAGTGCCGGTGTAATACCCCTGTCCGCGGATCAGCAGCAGATCAAACACAACATCATATTTTCCGTTTGCCAGATTATTGGCATCAGCAAGCAGCTTTCTAAGCTGTGCGGAAACCTCCGCATCGCCGCAGAGCGCTTCGGCCTGTTCCAAAGTGCAACCACCGTTCAGCAGTTCCCCAATTTTTGCGGAAGCATCTTCGCTCACTTCTTTTTCCGTAAGTTCAGCCAGAACGCCGCCGGTCCCAATCTTATCCCACTTGTCCAGGCTGACGCAAACGGTATCCATCATCTCTTCGGCAATCCCGGCGCTCCGCAGAACGGCACGCAGCAAACGGCGGTCATTGACTTTTACGGTAAAGGAACCGATGTCCAACCGCAGCAGCGCTTTGGCAGTGGTGTGGATCAGTTCCAGCTCACAAAGAGGCGAATCGCTGCCCAAAATATCAATATCACACTGGACAAACTCCCGCATCCGGCCTTTCTGCGGACGTTCGGCGCGGTAGGATTTATCAATCTGGATACATTTAAACGGAGTATTCAGTTTGGCACGGTTAGCGGCATAAAACCGGCTGAGCGGCAAAGTCAGGTCGTACCGGAGACCTAAATCTGCCAGATCCTGATAATTCCCGGCAGCCAGTGCGGCATCCAGCTTATCCCCGCGTTTCAGAATTTTGAACATCAGGTTCAGGTTGTCACCGCCGTCGCTTTTTTCCAGGTTTTCCATATCTTCAATCGCCGGTGTCATAATCCGCTCAAATCCGGCGGAACGATAGGTATCCAAAATCACGCTTTGCAGATAATCCCGCAAAAGCGTCTGGCGGGGCAGATAGTCCGCCGTACCTTTGACAGGGGTAGTTTTCATCTAAATTCCTCACATTCGTACTAAATTACTTCCATGATACCCCAAAATAAGGCTGTTTGTCAAGCGTTCCAAAAAAATGCCGTTTCCTAAAAAGAAAACGGCATTCAAAGTTATAAAAGATTATTTGCGTTTCTTGCTCAGGATGACAACTGCCGCTGCTGCAAGCGAAAGAGCTGCCAACGAACCGCCAATTATACGGCCTGTCTGCGGTGCAGAAACCTCAGGAACTTCTTCGTCATCAATGTTCTCATTGTTTTCCGGCTTGTCGACCAAAACAGCTTCTTCGGTATCACCGGAAGGCAGAGAAGTTAATGGGGTATCCGGATCGCTGATTTCTTCATCCGGTTCGCTTACTTCCGGTTTCGGATCCGGATCCGGGAAATCAGGCAACTCAGGAGAAGTGGTGTCTTTTACCGTATAAGAAACAGTAGGTCTGTTGAAAGTCTCTGTTCCTTCCTCCCAATTCGTTGATACCCAGTACAGAGTTGCTGCTTCATTGGTATGCAAGCCGTCATATCCTTTACTGCCGTCAGCGTCATACTGGCCATAGGTTCCGGGAACGGTCGAAGGATTGGTCAGCTTAACCGAATAGGTGAGCTGCACGGGAGCAAATCTGGTAACCGGAACGTTGAACCCTATGACAAAGCACTCCTGCTTAGCTTCATTCGAAGTCTCATCCCAAGGAATTCCATTCGGGAAATAATGCAGCTCATAATCATAATACACATCATTGCTACGAGAAATTTCGATTGTATGAGATTCGCCAAATCCGTAACTCGATGCTCCTTCTGCAATAGGTTCCAGAGAAATCCCTTCCAGTTCCTGGCCGCCGACAGTCAAGATGATCTTGTCCAGATTATTAATAAAATCAAAATCATTTCCGATCACATCGAGAACATAGGAACCAGCATCCACTACCTGAATCAGTTCATCACGCAAATTGGCAAAAATTTGCGCAGCTACATCTTCATCAAGCGATCCATCACTATATTGGTATATGCTAATTCCTTGTTCATCCAAGCTGTCCAGCATTCCATTTTTGATAGCCTGCCCATATGCCGCATCGCCAAGGAAGAAATCGTTGTTAACCAGAATGACGTGAGCGTTATTTGATGCTTCAAGAAGTCTATCATAGGTGATTCCTACAGACTTTTCAAATCCGGAGAATGTGCCGGAACCAACCTGAAAACCTTCTATTGGTTTTGCAGGAACGGGGTCAATTCCATAGTAGATGCTCCAATAATCGTTCCAACTGCTATCACGGAAGAAGCCGTCCACTGTTTCATCGCCTTCTCCGTTTTGGTATGCCGCATATACATCTTCAAAAGTAGCATACTTTGTTCCCATGCTCAGGCTTCCCTGATCCCATGTGCCAATACGTTTGCTTAAAGGAACATCATAATAGGTAACATCATCAATCGTGATATCCCCACGGTAAACATAGCCATACATATCGCTGAACATCACAAGGTATTTATCAGAACCTGTCCCTTGTTCCAGCATATCGTTGGCCATATCCACGGGCCATTCCAAATTGGTAGCGCCGACCTTCTTTTCCTCTCCCTCGCTATCATAGGAAAGCTTAGTATTGACTGCTGTAACAATCGAATCGAAATTTTCATTTAACGGTACAAGGCCGCTTAACGCACCATCTGATGTCACATCAAGCCAGTCGCGGGCAACTGCGTCAAAGGTAACGATTCCAATGTTAATGTCCAGATTTTCCTTTGACTGCAATTCGTTCAGCAAGTTCTCCACAGCCCCCGCAAAAATGCCGCTTCCGGCATGGGTATCGTCAATGACAAAAACCACATCGACTGCTGGTTTATAATCCGCCGCCGGAAGGGACAGTGTAATCTGAGATTCAAAATTCGTATCCAGATTGGTCGCCGTTTTGGATTTGGATACCTGCCATTCCACTGCGGATGCGCTCATCCCCATCATACTGACGCCCATTGCAAGCGCAGCGACTGTTGCTGTGACTTTCCTAAAAAGATTTTTCATTTAACTCCCCTCTTCTCTTTTTAAAATAAATTATGTTGGATTTATCCAACCTTTTGTTCTTATTATAATAAGAAGCAGTCACACGCCGGTCACAAAACAGCTTTATTTTTGTTTTTTCTTATAAAAAAACCGCAGTTATTTCAAACTGCGGCAACATAAATTATTTGAATGTTCCTAAAATCAGATATACCAGCCCCATTGAAATGAGATCGACCGGAAGCTTTTGAAATGCTGCTGTTGTTTGGGAAAATGCGGTAATCTTCCGCACCGAGACAGCAAAGACCAGCGTCACAGCCGCCGCAAGTGCCATCCCCAAAATTTTGGGATCCAGCGAAAATGCAAATGGCTGCACCAGGCAAACCACAGGCACTATTACAAACAGACTGTCACTTCCTGTGTATTTTTTCCGGATCAGCACCTGAACCGCCGCCAGCGCAATTCCTGCGGCTAAGAATCCAAATGCTGTTTTCGAGATTACAGCCGATTTGAAAAAGGGTGACGCCAAAAGATTGCCGGCAACAGTTCCCGACGCAAGAAACTCACGGAATATCCCGCAAAGAATCCAGCCAGCCCAAACAAGAGAGGATTCCCAGGCAATAGAGCCATAATCTGCATTCCAATCCCCTTCCATACAGGCTTTGCCGGCCAGCAGGCCGATCAACCCGCCATACAGCATGGACATCCAGCCTTTTTCGGCTCCAAGCCAAAAATCTGTCCATCCAAAAACAGACGATAATACTGCTCCCGTTGCAATCATGATGGAAGCATACAAACTCCAGCGGGGAATCCTGCCCTCCAGCAGATTTTTCAGCCATTCCGCCAGCACCGCCGCAAATATTACAAGCACGCCGTATGCAAAAGCATCCAGCATACTTGCCGACAGCAGAATCATCCCCAGCGCAAACGCCTCGGCAGGAAATTTCAATTTCATTTTCATTCCTCCCGATATCAGCCGATAATGGTTTTCAGGAAATCATAGGCAAGGTTGACAGATTTCACAACCGCTGTAGAAGAATAGGTTGCGCCAGACACCGCATCGACCTGAGTTCCTTCCTGCGGTGCCGCAGGTTCTTCCGGTTCCGAGACTTCGGGCTCCGAAACTTCTTCGCCTCCGGCTTCCTTCATGCACTGCTCCGCAAGGTTGACAAAGCCCGCAATCGAGATGCTCACGCCCGATACCGCGTCGGTTTTGCCGTTTTCGTCCATCGGAAATGCCGAAAGGCTCTGGCTCTCGATCAATGCGTTGGCCAGCGCTTTGGACTGCTCCGCCCAGGTCAGGCCGTCTTCAGTCATGGTGTACTCGCCGTTTTCGCTCATTTCGCTCTTGGTTTTGCCCTCTGCGTTGGTTTCTTCCCAAGTAACCGCGGTGATTTTGCCGCCCGAAACCGTCATCTTCACGGTCGGAACAAAGCCGTTTTCATCCGCCGCGCCGCTTGCTTCATATTCGCCGTCGTTCAAGGGCTTCACCTCGCCCGAAGCTTCCTTCATGCACTGCTCCGCAAGGTTGACAAAGCCCGCAATCGAAATGCTTACGCCCGATACCGCGTCGGTTTTGCCGTTTTCGTCCATCGGAAATGCCGAAAGGCTCTGGCTCTCGATCAATGCGTTGGCCAGCGCTTTGGACTGCTCCGCCCAGGTCAGGCCGTCTTCAGTCATGGTGTACTCGCCGTTTTCGCTCATTTCGCTCTTGGTTTTGCCCTCTGCGTTGGTTTCTTCCCAAGTAACCGCGGTGATTTTGCCGCCCGAAACCGTCATCTTCACGGTCGGAACAAAGCCGTTTTCATCCGCCGCGCCGCTTGCTTCATATTCGCCGTCGTTCAGCGTATCAAATTCTTCAACAGGCTGAGATTCCGGCTTGCTGCTCTCCCCAACCGTCATACCGGGCAGGTAGACCGGCGGTGTTACATTGACAAACTGATTGAGGAAGTCCGCTTCCCCAACTTTGGTGCCAACCTGATCGGTTTCGTTCATTTCCACGATTTTGACGCCCAAAACCGTACCGTCCGCCGCAAAGGAAACTTCACAGACCACATCGTCTACATAGCCTTTCGATGCAGCTGTTACCGTGTATCCCACAACAGCGCCGCTTTCATCCAGATGCCGCACCGCGCTGCGGACTCCTTCAAAGCCGCTGACATCCAGTTCTTCATCTGTAGCAGATTGTAGGCTTTCCGTTGTGCTGCTGCTTTCCGGCTGTACTGTCAGAACTTTTGTCCCGGCCACAACTCCAAAAGAGAGCGCCGCCACCAAAACCAGGGCCAAAGCGCCCTTTAAATTATTATTCATCTCTTAATTCCTCCATTACGCTTTTTCGGTTTTTCCGTACACATGGCGATGTTCAAGCATGGAAATCAGCCCCGCCAGGCAGTTTGCTGTCAGGATGCCAAGGCAGACACCTTCCGGATAAATGCCAAAGATTCGGATTCCCGCTGTTATAACGCCGGCAATCAACGCGCAGAACAGTTTGCCGCGCCGCGACACAAAGACATAGTCGGTCAGCATGAAACAGCCGCCCAAAATCAGACCGCCACCCAACAAGTTCATCAGGATATGTCCGGTAAACAGCCCTTCCGGCCCAAAAACAAAGGTGAGCGCCAGCACACTGGCAATATAAACTGCTGTAGCCTCCACGTTGACCACTTTGCGGAAACAAAGATAGGCAAATCCAATGAGCAGGAGAATCTTGCTGGTTTCTCCCAGCGCACCGGGGATTTCACCAATCAGCATCTGCCAGAAGGTATAACCGCCTTCTGTACCCGCTTTGGCAGCATTCAACACTGTCGCCGAACTAACCGCGTCCTGCGGAAGTGTCCGGGGCAGCGGGTTCTGCATAACCGTTGCCGGCCAGACTACCATCAAAAGCAATCGCCCCATTAGTGCCGGGTTGGCAAAGTTGGAGCCGATTCCGCCAAACATCTGCTTGACCACAACAATGGAAAAAACACCCGCAACGCCGACTGCCCAGAAAGGCGTTGTCGCCGGGAGGTTTAAGGCAATGAGCATGCCGGTTACCAGAGCACTGCAATCTCCCACTGTTACAGCGCGGCGAGTGAGTTTCTGAAAAAGAAATTCAGCCAGTACACAGACTGCCGCTGAAAACAGCGTCAACCAAAGTGCCCGCAAACCAAAGAAATACGTTCCGCCCGCCAACGCAGGCAGCAGCGCAATACAAACATCCAGCATCACCGAACGGGTGGTGCGGTTTGTCCGCAAATAAGGTGCTGTTAAATTCATTTCTGCACCTTCCTTTCCCGCAAAATCTGTTTCACCCGGTCACGCGCCATCCGGGTATGGAGGGAAAGTTCCCTTCCCGCCGGGCAAGTGTAGGAACAGCAGCCGCAAGCAATACACTCCGCCGCGTCCAGCTTTTCGCAAAGCGCATCATCTTCCCGGCGCTGCGCAAAATCGATTTTCCAGGGCTGCAACCCAGCCGGACAGACCTTCACACAACCGCCACAGCGAATGCAGGGGCTCTCCGCTCGCTTTGCCGGGGGAAGCACCACCACACCGGAAGTCGTCTTGGTGACAAATCCCAACTCGGTTTTGCCGTCATAATCTACCGCGATACAGTTTCCGGTCATCGGGCCGCCCAAAATTACCCGGTTCTGCGGAGATTTCACACCCCCTGCTGCCGCAATCAACTCCTGAATCGAGCTGCCTACCGGCGCAAGATAATTACCGGGATCGTTTACTTCACCGGTAATCGTTACAACCCGGGAAGTCAGCGGTTCATCATCCAAAAGAAGGTCAGCCGCCGCTTTGGCAGTCCCCACATTGGAAACGATCACCCCGGCATCAGCTGGCAATCCCCCCGCCGGAACTTCTCTGCCTGTCACCGCCTGGATGAGCTGCCGCTCACCACCCTGCGGATACCGTGTCGGCAAAATCTCAAGTGAAACCGACTCCTTTAGCTGCTCCAATACTTTCTGAAGAGAAGCAGCGGCTTCCGGCTTGTTATCTTCCAGGCAGATCAGAGCGCGTTCCGCACCGGAAGCTTTCAGCATAATCCGGACACCGTTCAGAACGGCCATTGGCTGTTCAATCATTAACTGGTTATCACAGCTTAAATAAGGTTCACACTCAGCCGCGTTAATCAAAAGGGTATCCACTGGCTTTTTCGGGGAATATTTGACTGCTGCCGGGAAACCTGCACCCCCCATACCAGCTAAACCTCCCTCTCGAAAAGCATTGACGATCTGATCTTTCGTATAAGCGGACAGATCGGCTACTCCCATCGAAGCCTGGTTCATCCGAGCCGGTTGCTCGGCATCCGCCAAAATGGCACAGTAAATACTGCCTGCCTGACCTTCCCGAATGCTTTCCACCTTACCGCTGATACCGGCATGTACCACAGAGGCTGTAAAAGTTTCCGGTTTTCCAATCGGCTGTCCTCTTTTCACCGCATCACCCTGCCGGATGAGCGGGCTGCATTTTCCGCCCGGTGTCTGTTCCATAGAGATCCAGACTTTCTGCGGATGAAATGCGCGAATTGCCTTTCCGGAAGTCAACGCTTTGTCGGAACCGTTGGTCGGATGAACACCGCCCGGGAAACGGCTGCTGAACAATTTCTGCATTATCGTTCCTCCAATATATTTCTCTTGTTATGCTACAAATTCACAACTTATTTATTATATCATGACCAGGCATGGTTTGTCTATGATTACTTTTTCAAAAAAAATAAGGACAGCGCATTGCTGTCCTTAAAAATCAGTCTGCAGATACATACACTTCCAGCACTGTGTTGGTGGAAAGATCAAAGGTTCCGTCCGGCGAACTGGTGCCAACTACATAGCCGGCTGGGTAATCCGTTCCTGTTTTATACACAACCTTGTATTTCACACCGAGTGAATCCAGCTGCGCTGTATAGGTGGATTCCAAAACCTTTTCATAGGGAGGAAGCGTGATAATGGAATTGCCCAGACTCACTGTCAACTTCACCTTTGTGCCGGTGGTAATTTCAATACCAGGTGTTACATCCTGACTGATGATATAGCCTTCCGGCTGATCAGGAGAATTGATATATTCCGGTTCCTCAAAGATATAGATTTCCCGGTTTTTCGCGTTCGCAATCACATCCGCATATTTTTGTCCGATAAAATTGTCCATCACATAGACTTCATTTTTGCTTTCTTCCGAAGATTCTGCGGACGACTGCTTGGATTCTTCTGCAGAATCCTCTCTCGACACCGTTGCGGAAGACTGTTGATTCTGCTCGTTGGTAGAGCTTCCATCCTGTGGATAGGAGGAAACCAGCCATTCATCCGATGCTGCAATATCCGAAGATTCCTCCTTCTTGTCAGAAGTGCTCCGACCGCCGAACAGCATCCAGAAAGTCAGAATGAGTGCCAGCAACAGAATCGGCAGTGCAATCAGCATGCTGTTCATTACAAGTTTGCGGGTACGGCGACGTTCCGCCTGTTTTCCTTCTTCCGGATCCACCGTTTCTTCTTCGATTTCCGCTTGTTCTACCGTAGATTTTGTTTCCGGCTGCGGCTTATGCACTGCGGGATGATAATAGGCAGTTGCTTCTTCTCGCCCCTGATATGACGGACGGTGCACAGTGGGATGTGCCGGTTTTGTTGTTTCCTCAGCTGCCGGTTCCTGTTCCTGCGCGGTAGGGATCCCGGTCAAACTGGCCGCCAACGCATCCATATCCTGCATCCGCTTCTGGCTGTCCACTGAAAGTCCCTTGAGGATTGCCTCTGAAACATAAGGCGGAACTGTTTCATTGCGTTCACGGGGAGACATCAACTGTTTCTCCGGCGAACGAACAAGTGCTTCAGGCGGACGCTGTCCTGTTAAAACGGTATAGAACACGGCACACATAGCATAGACATCCGTCCAGGGGCCGTGAGGGCTGACAGCTGAATACTGTTCAGGAGCAGAGTAACCGGGGAACAGCTCCGCCGCAAGCTCGGTACGCGCAGCCCGAACCGCACTGATCGAAAAACCACCGATCTTAACTGTGTCATAAGGAGTAACATACAACGTATCCACACTCAAACCACGGTGCAGAATGCCATCCTGATGGAGCAGCCGCAACGTTTTCACCGCTGGCATTAAAAGGTCGGAAGCCTCCTGCCAGCTGAGCATTGTTCCTTTCCGGACCAGATATTCCCGCAGTGTAACGGCATCCACATGCTCCAGCACCGCATAAATGGTGTTGTTTTCTTCCGCAAGAGCCAGCACCTGCACCACACAGGCAAGTGTGCGCATCCGGGTAAGCTTGCGCATCATATCCATATAATCGCCCATATTGGCTTTGAACGGAATCTGACGGCCTTCCATCACCTGGACAGTAATGCCATCCGGCGCTCGGCTGGAAAGGGTATCCGGAAAATATTCCCGAATATCGACCCGTTTCTGGCTCATGGTGTCAAATCCGATGTATAAAACGCTTTCGCCGTTAGCGGAAAGAACCCGTCCCACCAAATACCGCTGCGCAATCAGTGTGCGAAGCGGGAGATAGGCAGCACCATGCGGCATATCCTCCCGGAAACCGCAGTGTGGGCAGACAGGCGCGTCCCCTTTCTCCTTCATACAGCCCATACAAAGTGTCTCATACACGGCTGTTCCTCTCCTTTGCAAAGATGTTGCGGCCTTTCATCAGTCTTTTATCCCATTCTGAATTTTCGCGGCCTTTACGGTATTCTGCATCAGCGTTGCAATTGTCATCGGGCCAACTCCGCCGGGTACCGGCGTAAGGTAGCCGGCCACTTTGCTGACCGCTTCAAAGTCCACATCACCGCACAGTTTGCCGTTATCGAGGCGGTTCATACCGACATCGATGACAACAGCGCCTTCTTTGACCATATCAGCTGTGACAAAGTTTGCCTTACCGACCGCTGCAACCAAAATGTCCGCCTCCCGGCAGATTTCGGACAGATTTTTCGTGCGGGAATGGCAGATTGTTACCGTTCCGTTCCGGTGGAGCAGCAGCATCGCCATCGGTTTGCCCACAATATTGCTGCGCCCAATGACAACACAGCGTTTGCCTTCGATGGACACACCGGTGGAATCAATCAACTCGATGCAGCCGGCAGGCGTACAGGGCAGAAAGTCATAGTTGCCGATCATGATTTTGCCCACATTGACAGCATGAAAAGCGTCAACGTCTTTCTCAGGACGGATGGCGGCAATCACTCGCTCTTCGTTAATCTGGCGGGGCAGCGGCAGCTGCACCAGAATTCCGTTGACTGCTTGATCAGCGTTGAGCTTTTCCACCAGCGCCAGAAGCTCTTCTTCGGTTGTTTCGGCGGGAAGCGCATATTCCTCGGAGCGGATGCCGCAGAAAGCACATGCTTTTTTCTTGTTGTTAACATAGATGCGGGAAGCAGGGTCATCCCCTACAATCACCACTGCCAGGCAAACTGCTACGCCTTGCTCGGAAAGTTTTGCCGTTTCCGCAGCGGCGCGTTCTTTTACCTGTGCTGAAATCTGTTTTCCGTCAATCAGTTGCATCCTGTTTTTCCTCCGTTTCTGGGGATTCTTCGGTATTTTCTGTTTCTCCGGGTTCAGTCTGAGCATCGGAATCAGCCGGTTTTTCCGTCTCTTCTGCTTTATCGTCTGCTACCGGCACTGTTTTACCAGCTTTTTTCGCGGCTTTCCGTTCCATACGTTCACGGAGCTTCCGTTCATCCTCGGCACATTCCTCCACCCAGGCTTCTGTCTGGCCATATGGCTTCAGATACTCAGGATCATGGCTTGCGCGGATGCGGCTCCGCACCACAATCAGCAGAATAATTGACGCCACAGCCACCAGACCGGCGAGCACCTGGGAAACCCGCAGGTTTCCGATCAGCAGACTGTCGGTGCGGAGTCCTTCAATCCAAAAACGGCCAAGGCCGTACCATGCGCTGTACAGAAGGAAAATTTCGCCATCGAAACGGCGATGCTTCATATACAGGCAAAGCAGGACAAAACCAGCCACACACCAAAGCGATTCATACAGAAAACAGGGATGAACCGGATTGCTGGCACTGATATCCATGCCGAGCGCGGAAAGCTCCGACATATGCTCCTGTAAATAGGAAGTAATGCTGGGTGAAGTCATCCCCCAAGGCAGATTGGTGTTGCCGCCGAACGCCTCGACATTGACAAAATTTCCCCAGCGCCCGATCGACTGGCCGATCAAAAATCCCATACAGGCTAAGTCCAGCGCAGGCAAAATCCGGATTTTACGGAGCTTTGCTACCAAAAGCCCTATCAGCAAACCACCGATCAAACCGCCGTAAATCGCCATACCGCCTTCCCATGTTTTAAAGATGGAAAGCAGATCATCTTTGTAATTATCCCAGGAAAAAACAACAAAGTAAATTCGGGCGCCAATGATACCGCCGACGATACCGCCCAGTCCGGCATCCATGAGTTTGTCGCGATTGACGCCAAATTTTGGCGCTTTCCAGTAGGCAAAAACCATTGCGAGCAGCATCCCAACGGCAATCAGAAAACCGTACCAGGTAATTCGCAACGATCCGATCTGGAACATGGTGGGGTTGAGCTCAAAATTAAGGCCCAGCCCGGGAAACGAAACGCTTTTTAACAAAACTGTGTTCACTGTCTGGTACACCACCTGTAAAATTTATTGGATGGGAAGAACGATCGAAATGGCTCCGGATTCCGGACGGAATCCTTCCCGGAGCGCCTGCTCTACTTCCGAAAAGGTGACCGAAGCCGCAGTTTTCGTCACGTCATAGAGCGAAAGCCCCATCATTTCGTAAGAAAAGAGAGCATTTGCCGTTGTTTCCACATCGTTAATGTCTTTCAGCGCCCTGCCGTACAGAGCATTTTTGCAGCCGATGAAGTCTTCTTCGGACAAACCGGTTTGCTGCTTTTCCTCCACCATCCGGCAGAATTTTTTATAAACCGCATGCGGATCGCGGGATTCCCCACCGAAAAAGAGAGCACGGTAGCTTCTTCCTGCAAATACCTCGCTGCCGAATGTCTGATTGAGCAAACCAGCACGGTTCATTTCCTCATAAAAGTCGCTGGTCGGACCGGAAAGCATATCGAGCAGAATGTTGTAAACCACCTGCGCCCGCAGCTCAGCCGCCGGATCCACAAGTGGCGTGTGCTTCCAGCCAAAGTAGAAAAGCGGTTCCGAGATATCGAGTTTTTTTACCACTTCGTGGCAGGCAACCTCCGCCGGCTCCTCCACCTGCGGCCGTTCCACCCGGACCGGCTTAACAGGCTTTAATTCCTCTAAAAGAATCCGCTCCGCCTCATCTGGATCAAAGTTGCCGGCAACCGTCACCGCCATATTGGACAAATTATAGAACGCTTCGTAACAACGGTAGAGCAGCCCGGCATCGATCTGCGCAATGCTCTCGACTGTTCCGGCAATATCGGTACGGATGGGATGATTGCGATAAAGTGCCGTCAAAAGGCCGAACATCACTTGCCAACCGGGGTTATCATCGTACATCCGAATTTCCTGTCCGATGATTCCCTGCTCTTTCTGCACTGTTTCCGGCGTGAAGTAGGGATGTTGGACAAATTGCAGAAGGGCACGAAATGATTCTCCAAAATTTTCCGTGCAGGAAAATAGATAACAGGTCCGATCAAAAGCGGTAAAAGCGTTGGCATCCGCTCCTGTTTTGGCAAACAGGGTAAAGGCATCGCCATCTTCACTCTCAAAAAGCTTGTGTTCCAAATAATGCGCGATGCCGTCGGGAACCTTTTGGAAAGATTCTTCCCCTTCCAGCCGGAACTCGTTGTCAATCGAACCGTAATCGGTCCCGAAAATAGCATAGGCGGTGCGGAATCCTTTCATCGGATACAGCAGAATGCGCAGCCCCGATTCGTGCTCCAACCGGATGTATTCCTCCCCGAGCTGTTCACTGCGGATTACTGTTCTTCGCATACGGATTCCTCCTTCCCGCCAGCCAACAGATAGCTGACCGCCAATTTCACCCTGGAAGCCGCCTCGCAGACCTGCTCCCGCGTCACCTGGCGCAGCGCTTCCGCCTGCATTTCCGGTGTTTCATTCCTGCCAAGCACCGTCTGGGTAAGATAGAATCCATCCAGCCCCCAGGCGGAATCCCCAACCGAACGGTAGCTGTTTTCCAAACTCAGACGGGCAAACTCCATCTCTTCATCGGTGAATTCCCCGTTGCACATGGCTTCCAGCTCCCGCAGAATGGCAGCTTTTGCCTGTTCTGCCTTTTCCCGGTCAACGCCGGAATCCACCAGCAAAATCCCGCGGGTGCGGTCAAACCGTGCCGCGCAGTAATAACAAAGGCTCTGTTTTTCCCGAACATTGGTAAATAACCGGGAGGTCGCCGTCCCGCCGTAAATCGCGGTCATCAGCCGCATGGCCGAAAGTTCCGGGCTGTATGCGTTGACGCCGGTCGTAAACCCAAGGCAGAGCTTTGCCTGTGCCACCGGTTTTTCTTCCACAACCTCGGCAACTTCCGCAAAAGGAGAAAGCTCAGGAAGTTCCGGCAAAGTAACCGGATGCCGTTCCATCTCGGAAAAGGCTTTTCGGAAAAGCTCCTTCGCCTCGGTGGGATCCCCCATCCCCACATGCAGAATTTCAATCCGGGCAGTATCCACAATCCGCCGCCAGGCTTTTGTCGCCTTTTCGGGGGTGATAGCGGGAATATCTTCCAGATACCCCATCCGGTTCAGTGCACAGGGCGCTCCGCCGAACATCTTTTTCACAGTCTGTCCCAACGCGTAGCTGCGCTTTTCATTGATTTCCGCCTGAATGGAATCAGAGAGGTACTGTTTTTGCAGTTCCAGGTTTTCCGATTCCAGCATCCCGTCTTTCAGAACAGGTTTTAGGAGCAGTCCGAGCAGAATCCGCGCCCCCTCGAGCAGCAGATTCTCTCCAGCCAGCGCATAGCTGCTGTCAATCGCGGAAAAAGAGAGAGTGAGTGTTTCCGCGTTCCCCAGTTTGGAAACCGAAGCGGAAACCGAAGCCCCGTACAGCCGGTTGAGTTCACGGGAAAACGCCCGGTTGGTGGGCGCTTCCTCCCAGCATTTTTCCAAAACAAGAGGAATCAGCGCATTTTCGGTAACTGTTTCTCTTTGCAGCGGCAGCAGAAGATTGAGGGTGAGCAGATTGGTTTTAAACCGGCTGTCCGCAATACTGCCGAATGCGGTGCCCTTTGCAATCTCCTCCCGCTGCATCGGATTTTGACAGATCAATGGTTTCATCCTTTCTGTTTGCAAAGTCCATACTGTTTTTATTATATCACAAACAGCGCAAAAAGGTAAGAAGAAATTTTGAATATTTCCACAAACCAAACCTGCTGTTTTTTTGATACGCAAAACTTTCGCTTTTATATGGATTATTCCTGCAAGCGATTGACGGAAAACCTTTTTCCGGATATACTAAAGGGGAAGACAAACACTGCGACAGATTGAACGGAGGTCTTGTTTATGGCAGTTCTGGTCACCGGCGGCGCCGGATATATCGGCTCTCACACCTGTGTGGAGCTTTTGGATAACGGAGAAGAAATTATCATTGTGGACAACTTTGTCAATTCCAAACCGGAAGCACTCGACCGTATCCGGGAAATTACCGGAAAAGATTTTAAGTTTTACGAAGCGGATCTGCTCGACCGGGAAGCGATGGAAAAAATCTTTGCGGAAAACAGCATTGAATCGGTGATTCACTTTGCCGGACTCAAAGCTGTCGGAGAAAGCGTTTCCCAGCCGCTGCGCTATTATCACAACAACATCACCGGCACCCTGATCCTCTGTGATTTGATGGAAAAATACGGCGTGAAACGAATGGTGTTCAGCTCCTCCGCCACCGTTTACGGCGCACCAAAATCCGTCCCGATTCGGGAAGATTTCCCCCTTTCTACCACAAACCCCTACGGTTCTACCAAATTGATGATTGAACAGATTCTCCGGGATCTGGAAGTGGCGGATCCGGAATGGAGCATTGCCCTGCTGCGGTACTTTAACCCCATCGGCGCGCACAAAAGCGGCCTGATTGGGGAAGATCCCAACGGCATCCCGAACAACCTCCTTCCCTACATCGCAAAAGTTGCCGCCGGACAGCTTGAATGTCTTTCGGTTTACGGCAATGACTACCCCACTCCAGACGGTACCGGCGTCCGCGACTATATTCATGTGGTCGACCTTGCAAAAGGCCATCTCAAAGCACTCAAACGGGTGCGGGATACCAAGGGTGTTGACGCCTACAATCTCGGAACCGGCCATGGGTATTCGGTTCTGCAGATGGTGGCTGCCTTTGAAAAAGCTTCCGGCCGCAAGGTCAATTATAAGATTGCCCCCCGCCGTCCCGGCGACATCGCCGAATGTTATGCCGATCCGACCAAAGCCAAAGAACTGCTGGGTTGGGAAGCGCAAATGGGAATTGAGGAAATGTGCGCCGACTCCTGGAACTTTACCCAAAAATCCTGCAGCAAATAACGAAAAAATCCCCGGCTTCTGTCGGGGATTTTTGCTCCTTTCCAGTCATCTTCTTGTTTTTTCGCAGCTTCTGTGCTACAATGGTCGTAACAAATGGGCTGAATTGCTGCATGGAGAGATGTCAATGGAATTATACGTCATAAAAAATCAGATAGAACCAATCACACGTCCATCCCTGCCGAATGAACAAACACTAATCATTTTGTCCAGTGAGGAGCTGGTTCATACCAAATCCATACCCGGGTTGGAAACCGTGCTTTACCATACACCTCTTGCCAGAGACGCACGGGTATGCAAAGCGGAAATTCGCAAGGACTGCCTTTGCGGAACAGTCTTTACCCCCCGCAAAACCAAAGAAGGAGATCCCATTGCATTCGGTTATCTGCTTACCAATACCCATCTTGTCGTGTGTGACGACTGCGGAACCGCCCGCTCCGCCTTTAAACGGCTGGCACAGGAAAAGCAAAATCAAGAGAACAGTCCGTGCCGCATCTTCTATGAATTTTTGGAGCTCCTGCTTGCAAAAGATCCCCACCATCTGGAAGAACTGGAAGACCGTCTCGGCCAATTGGAAGACCAAATTTTATCCGGTTCATTGGATCACTTCAGCACACTTCTCACAGCCATGCGCAAGGAAGCCATGAACTGGTTTCGCTACTATTCGCAGCTCGGGAATATGGTGAGTGAGCTGGAAGAGGATGAGTACGGCTTTTTATCCGAAGGAGAACGAAAACTTTTCCATATGTTGGGAAAACGCTTGAGCCGACTGCGGGACGAATCACAGCTGCTGCGAGAATACTGCCTTCAGATCCGGGAACTTTTTCAGGCGGAAATTGATATTCGTCAAAACAGAATCATGAAAATTCTCACCGTTGTTACAACTCTTTGCCTGCCCCTCTCCCTTGTTGCAGGATGGTATGGGATGAATTTTATCGGCATGCCGGAATTAAGCTGGCGATACGGTTATCCTGCTGTAATCGTTGTCAGCTTAGCGATTGTCGCATGGTGTCTTTGGATTATGAAACGCAAAAAATTCTGGTGAATATTTTTGAATCTTAAAACGGAGCACTGCATGAACGCAATGCTCCGTTTTTTGTTTATTTAACAGAAACTGGGACCGATACGTTTTTCTCCAAAAATTGCGCGAAATTCCTTACCTGATCCCTGCTTAAAAATTCCTCGGGGATTTCCGCTGATTCCATCCCCAGTGTGACCCGTTTGGAAATGCCAAGAGGATGATATAGCTCCAAATCAACGGCACGGATGCCGGAAAGCTGGTTCACCGTATCCCTAATAGCCGTAAAATGATCTTCCGTTAAGTTTACCCCGTCAATCATGGGGCAGCGCAAAATAATTTGCGTGCCTGCCTGATTCAGCTTTTCCAAATTTTTGAGAATCCGTTCATGGGAAACTCCGGTATACTGGCGGTGCAGAGTATCATCCCACAGCTTGTAGTCATACAAAAAAATGTCGGTCCATTCCGCCAGCTTTAAAATATCCGTTTCAGAACAGTAGCCGCTGGTTTCCACACAGACATGGATTCCCTGGGCTTTTGCCGACTTTGCCAATTCTATGGTAAACTCCGGCTGCATCATGGGTTCCCCGCCCGAAATGGTCAGTCCTCCGCCGCTTGCCTGATAAAACTCCCGGTCCCGCAAAACAGGTTCCAGCGCTTCCGGCACCGTCACAGGCTTGCCGCAGAGTTCCAGCGCGTGCGCGGAACAATGCTCCGCGCATTTTCCGCATGAAAGGCAGCGGCTTCGGTCAAAAAGGTGCTTCCCGCCTGAAAAGGAATGCAGCTGTTCCGGGCAAACGCGGGCGCAGGCTCCGCAGCCAATGCAGCGTTCTTCCCGATAGATCAGCTGGGGTTTGGAGGAATAGGATTCCGGATTATGACACCACCGGCAGCGAAGCGGACAGCCTTTCAGAAAAACCGTTGTGCGGATTCCCGGTCCATCCTGCACACAAAAACGCTGTATGTTAAAAATATATCCTGTTGAGCTCATGTTTTTACAGGTCATGTTCCGTGCGGAGCATGACTTCCTCCTGCATTTTCGATGAGAGACAGACAAAATAATCGCTGTAACCGCCGATTCTCACCACTAAATCCTGATACTGTTCCGGATTTTCCCGGGCTTTTTTGAGCGTTTCACTGTCAACCACGTTGATTTGCAGCTCAAAGCCGCCTCGCGCCATGTAGGTCTGAATCAAGGCGGTCATTTTCCGGAAGGAATCCTCCGAAAAGACACGCTTGGAAAATTTCATGTTTACGGCAATGCCGCCAATCAGCTCCTTATGGGACCATTTGGTGCTGGAAAGAATGGAGGCGGTAGGTCCGCACATTTCTCTCCCCTGGCAGGGACCGGAGCCATCCCCTAAGGGGAATCCCGCCAAACGTCCATCCGGCGTGGCGCCTGTTTCCGCGCCAAAGGCTTCGTGCATCACGTAGCAGAACGCGCTGGGTACCAATCGGGCGCCAGGCAGGGACGGCGTGTATTTTTTACATTCTTCCACGATAAAATGCACAATTTTCTGGGCGAGGGCGTCCACATCGTCGATATCATTTCCATACTTGGGAATATCGTTGAGCAGATGCAGGCGCAGTGCCTCCTGATTTTGGAAATTGCTGTCCAGCAAGGCGGACATCTGGGCCAGCGAAAGCTTCTTTTCCTCAAAAACAACTTTTTTCAGAACATAGAAAGAGTCCACCAAATTGGCCATTCCCACAAAGCTGGGCATAATCCAGTTATATTTGGCGCCGCCTTCCTCAATGTCCACTCCCCGCTCCATACAGTTGTGGACAAAGCAGGACAGAAGCGGCGTTAAGTTCTTTTCCGCCCGGGTATCCCGGTAACGGTTCATATCCTCAAATTCCTTTTGAATCCGAAGAGCCAGCCGACGGCAGTATTCCTCCCAGAGAGAATCAAAATCTTCTAAGTCTTCCGGAAGAATGTCCAGTAAAATCTGAGGCAGATTGATATACGGACTGGCTACCCAGATATTGGAGCCTCCAATGGGGGTGATTTCCACACAGGTGCTGTGAATGTAATCGTGACATTCCTCCTCCGGAACGCCGTATTCCCGCAGTCCCGCGGAAATGATATCGTCATTGAAAATCGCGGGATGGGATCTTCCGTGAGACAGAATCTCACAGGCCAGTTTCAGGGTATCCTCCGGCATTTCCCGGGTATAGCACAGTCCAACGGCTGGATAAACCAACCGAATATCGTCCACAACCTGCATCCCCATGTAGGTCAACTCATTGGCTACAATCTTTCCGTAACGGTCTCGGCCGCCAACCATCCACCCGGAGGATAACCCCCGTACCACCCGATGATTGACGATAATTCCTAAGCAGTCCAACAAAAGCTGGGCAAATTCCGGCGTCAGCCTTCCCGCTTCTATATCCTTTTGATAGTAGGGGTATAAATATCGGTCCGGACGCCCCAGCTGATATTGCTGGCAGCAAAGCCTGTGGGGATTTAAAGACAAGCAGAAGGTCAGGAAATGAACCGACTGAATCGCCTCATAAAAACTGGCTGCCGGATATTTTGGGACACGGCTGCAAATTTCCCCAATGGTTTGCAGTTCCTTTTTTCTCTCCGGATCGGCGCACTGTTCCGCCAGCCGGTACGCATATTCCGAATACCGGTCCGACAGCTGAATCACCGCCTCCAACGCCTTTTCACAGCACAGATAATAGGCAGCTTTTTTCTCATCCTGGGCAGCAAGACGGCGGTTTTTTACGCTTTCCATAACCCCCAAAATTCCCTGTTGTAAAAGCAAATCGTAATCAATCGCCATGTGGGAATCCTGCCCCATCATCTCGATTACCTGAGAAGCCTGAGCGCTGATCTTCTCATAATGCTTCGCCTCTTCCTCCGTAAACGGAACATCCCCGCATTTTCCAACGATTAACTCCCCATCGTCAATGACCGGCACAATCCGCTGAAATGCGTAGGTTACCGCTTCGGCATAAGCGGATACCTTTCCGCAGTCCCCGACATTCTGCAAATAATGGTCATAAAAATCAATGTGGAACCGGCTGAAATTAATGGCGGGACAAAGGGCTTTTTGCCGCAGATTTTCAATTCGGTCCAGATATTCTTTCTTCATGTCAGCACCCTCCCGCATTTATTGGGAATTATGTGTTATTGAAAACAGTTGTCATTAGAAATATATTGTTTTTATTATATCATACAAAAATTTGCTTTTCAACCATTTGTTTTTGCCCTATCTGACAGGAACTGTGCTGCTTTAATTTTTGAAAATAAAATGTATTTTAAACCGCTCAACAAAATAACCAGCTTTTCCGATTTTTTTAAATTCATTCTTGTGAAAATATAAGTTGAAAAAAATCAATAGGTATTGTATAATTGTCTGTAACATTATATTTTAAAGAATTTTATTCTCATAAGGATGGGAAACACATTGGAGAAAGAACGGATTATTGACGCACACGCACATATATTCCCCAAAAAAATTGCGGCAAAGGCTGTCGCATCGATCGGGGATTTTTACGATCTCGCCATGCACGACGGCAACGGCACGGCAGAAGCTTTGCTGGAAAGCGGCAAACAAATTGGTGTCGAACGCTATCTGGTCTGTTCCACAGCAACTCGCCCGGGACAGGTTCAAGCCATCAACGATTTCATCTGGGCAGAATATCAGGAACATCCGGAGTTTGTCCCGTTTGCAACCTTGCATCCGGAAATGGAGGGGCTGGAAGAAGAAATGGAACGAATCCTCAAACGGGGCTATTATGGGTTAAAACTTCACCCGGATTTTCAGAAATTCCATATTGATGATGACCGCGCGATGGAGATTTACCGCATGGCGGAAGGAAAACTGGCAATCCTATTCCACACTGGAGACAAGCGGTATGATTTCTCTGCACCACACCGGATGGAAAAGGTGGCGGAACGTTTTCCGCACCTCACCTGCATCGCCGCTCATTTTGGCGGGTATTCCCAATGGAAAGAGGCTCTGGAGGTCTATGAAGCACCGAATATTTACATGGATACCTCCAGTTCCCTGTTTGCTTTATCAAAGGAAGACGCTTGGAAATTTTTTGAACGTTTTGGTGAAGACCGCTTCTTCTTTGGAACAGACTTCCCCATGTGGACGCATCAAGCTGAACTGGAACGTTTCAATTCTTTGGAGCTTCCTCCCGACATGCGGGAAAAAATCTTGTGGAAAAACTTTGCGCGTGTAATCCTTGGGGAAGCAGAATAACCAGATTTACCAAAATAAACAACAGCCTGTCTTTCGGAAATCGCACAGACAGGCTGTTGTTTATTTTTAAAGAGAGAGAGTCCCGTATTCCTTCCATACTTCCGGCAGAATTGCCGCCAGGTTGCTGAACTCCTTGATATTATGCGCAAACAATCCCTTAGGGACAAAATCCGGTAGACGCACCCCTTCCGGCAGGATTTTCCGATACTCCCCGTCTACCAATCCAAAGCCAATCCAGAACCGGGAAGTAAACAGCACGCCGTCCTGATACGGCACCCACTTGTGAGTCATGGCGGCAGGACAACCGCCTTCCCCAATGGCGCATACCATGGACTGGCAGGCGTCTGTTCCCACAATAGCCGGGTCATAGCCGAAGTCCGACGGACTCTTAAAGCAGAGCTTTAGAAAATCCGGGCCAGGTCCCACATCTTCCATGATATAGTGGTCAACGCCCCAGGTTTTCTGGTTCATAGGGACAGAAGGATCGCAGACATAATCCACCCGATTTGCCCGTGCAAAATAATGGTCCTCCGGGTCCCAGATTTTGTAGCGCAGGTCGGAACCAACGCTGTGCCATGGGAACCACCAGTCCAGCATCTCGCCGGTGACGCCGGGCATATAGGTCTGATTGCAGACAAATCCGGTTCCATCCGGCGCAACGCCATAACCGATTTGGCAGTATTCTCTGTCGTTCCCGCTTAAAAAAAGGTTTCGTTCCACAAAGGGAACCGCCGGAACTTCCGACGGACCTTTTTCCAAAACAGCCAGCTTTTCCGCTGGAATGGGAGCCAGCGGCTGCTCAAAATATTTGTAATACCCGAGAGCCATTTCCTCCCGGCTCACCCCAACTTTTTTGCCCATAAAGATCCCTACCTTTCCGATTTCCGGCCTTTGGACAAAAGCCGGAGCATCCAGTTCCGCACAAGATTGAGAAATACTCCCACATACCAGACGCCTACCAACATGGCTGCTCCAATCTGAAACGGAAGGCTGCCAATCTCCGAAAAGCCTCCCGGAGCCATAATCGTGAGTCCAACGGCCCAACCACACAGCCACGCCGGACAGAAAATCCATTTGGGAGCCAAAGAAGACAGAATAACTGCCAGACCGCCTAACAGAAACAGGGTGCCAAACAGTTCCGCATCCGGATTCCATGGCAAAATGTCCATAATCCAAATCGCCAGCCACGCCCAGAAATCTCCCAGCAAAAAGCCAATGGAAATCCGCACTGCGTCTGAGGCTTTATCCCCGTTTGCAGCGCATAATCCGGCGCAAATCAACGCCACAGCTACAGTTGTGAAGTTGAGATAAGTCGCCGCCACCGACCAAATAGGCGGCAGCAGCGCGATACAGAGAGCCAATGTCAAAGTTTCTGATTTTTTGATCATGAACATCTTCCTTACTGGCAATCAGCAATATACTGGGCGATGCTTTCACCGGCAATCCGTCCGGTGTTGACGGCAAATCCCATGGAATTGCCAGGAAGTGTAAAGTTATAGCTGTCACCATAGATGGTGTTGGCGTCGGAACCGGCGCTGTACAGCCCTTCAATAGGCATATGGTTCTTATCCAGCACTTCGCAGTACTTGTTGACGCGGACGCCGCCTACGGTGCCGTAAGCGCCCAGGTAGTATTTGCCTACCAGGTATTTGCCTTTGCCGGTAATGGGATGCAGATACTTCTGGGGTTTGTGGAATTTGTTGTCCACACCGCACCGGCACATGGCGTTGTATTCGTCGATGGTATCCTGGAGTTTTTCCGGGTCAATGCCCAGTTTTCCAGCCAATTCTTCCACGGTTTCGGCTTCAAAGTAAGCTTCATAGCCCTGCTCCACAGCCTGCGCCGCCTGTCCTTCAAAGGCCAGGAATGCTTCGGCGGGATGAACGATGTCCACAATATCGGGACCGTTTTTCTTGTATTCCTTGAGGATACCTTCGTCCATGATGCAGTAGGCGTAGTTGCCGGGCTGCAAAGCCAGAGCGTTGCCGGCGTAGGTGGTGTTGCCCAGGTCGCCTTCGTTCATGAAACGGTCGCCCAACTGGTTAATCATCAGGTTGGGCTGCCGGAGCACCGCATCCAACAGGAACCAGTTTAAGTTGTCGGGAAGCTGGTAAATGGCTTCGATGTTGGCGCCGAATTTCTCCGCGCCCACTTCCCACATCATCTTCAAGCCGTCGCCGGTGATGCCGGGAATCCGGAAGGGGAAGTAATCCTTGCCAATGTGCAGGCCGAATTCTTTTTCAATCATTTCCGGATTATTGCCGAAGCCGCCAGTGGCGACGACTACTGCTTTCCCCTGGACTTCGATACCGTTGCCGTCTTTGTCTACAGCCACAGCGCCGCAGACTTTTCCATTTTCGGTAATCAGGGAGGTGGCGGCAGTTTCCAGCAGAATCTCGCTGCCTAACTCTTTCGCCCGCTGGGTCATAGCTTTCACCATGGCGCTGGCGGCACGGGGACCGATGACGCCGTTTTCCGGCTTGACAATGTGCCAGGTTGCTTCGGATTCCTTAAAGTAACGGAACGCACCGGCAAATTCCACGCCCATTTCTTCCAGCCACTCGATGGTATCGGCGCTCTTGTGGAAATAGGTTTGCACCAGATCCTCGTCTACCCGGTAATGGGTGTATTCCATGTGCATCTGGATGGCTTTGTCCACGCTCAGGTTATTGAAAGCCGCCTTCTGAATCTTGGTATCAATGCCAAGAGGTCCCATACCCATATTAGCGGCGCCGCCGGTTGCGCTGGATTTTTCCAGAATAATGGATTTGAGTCCGTGCTCGCCTACGGTAATGGCAGCAGCCAGACCGGCAGGACCGCCGGCAACAATGACAACATCTGTTTCCATGGTTTTCATAATTTTCACCTCAGTCATTTTTGTCTCTTTTACAGGTTCCGCGGTTTTTTCTTCCACAGGGGCGGTCTTTGCCGGCTGGACAAAGACACGTTTGCGCTTCATGGGACAGTAAACGGTATTTTCCTCCACCGATACAGCAGGTTTCGCGCCTTTCACCGGAATAGGAGAATCCGGCAGCTTGGGCAGACGTCCGGACACGCGTTTAATGGCGCCATTTTCACAGACTTCCAGACATTTTCCGCAGCGAGTGCAGTCAAAGTTATCAATGACCGAAACCAAACCTTCGCCGCCTTCAATACATTTGGCAGGACAAACCCCGATGCAGGCGCCGCTGCCTTTGCAAAGCTGCGGGTCCACATAAAATTGGGTGAGAGCCAGACAGGCGTTGGCGGCGCACTCTTTCCGGCGGACATGCGCCTGGGTTTCCGCCTCAAAAGCGGTCATGGCGGAAAGAACCGGCAAAGCGGCTTCCTCGCCCAACGTGCAGTTGCAGGAAATGGTCATGGCCTCCCCGATTTCCTTTGCCAAATCCAAATCGGCGGGTTTTGCCCGGCCATTGGAGACATTCTCAAAAATTTCCGCCAGCTGGTATAATCCTTCCCGGCAGAAGGTGCATTTACCGCAGCTCTTTTGCCGCAGGGTGAGGATTTCCTTTTTCGCGCCGTCCACCGGGCAATCCCGGTCAGTGAGGCGGCGAATGACGCCGGAACGGCTGTTTAACTGTTCCAAAGTCAGATTCTGAAGTTCCTGAGGGGCGTAAAAACGGTGGTCTGCCAGAACCCCCTTGCACTCTCCGGTAAATTCCCAAACAGTTTGAGCGGGATTCGCTTCCACAGGCGTTTCACTATCCAAAGCCAACAGCAGCCCCGGAGTGTTCCCCAGCAACCGGTCCGCCATGGCAGCCAGTGTATCCAACGGGAACAGGCGGTTCTTTTTGTGAAGCATTTTGTTGACCAACGCTGCCTGGGTAATCGTCAAAGGCAGTTCTACAATCCCGGCATCCGCTTCCAGTTCCTGTTGATTTACGTCGCAGTTGATCACCAATTGAGCTTCCTTGGCTCCAGTGAGCAGCGCCGCGATCTTTAAGCCGGCGATCATTCCGGCGGGATTGGCATGGAGCAGGATGTTTTTCATTCCTTCGGTGTCCGCGTTATACAAAGCGCCCACCACGGCGCCGTTTACCGGCTCCATTGTCCCGAAAATCGTTTCCAATTCTTCCTTGGGACAGCGGCGCAGCCGGTTCAAGGCTTCGGTATTGTTCTGTAACAGGCTCATTTTGCCGCCTCCTTCTTGTCCTCAGTGTAATCGCTCCAAATGCGGTGTCCGGTAATCTGGAACCGAAGGTCGCATTGCAGGCAACGGGACGCTTCCCCGCAAATGTCGCTGTCCGAAATACCGGCGCTAACCTGGCAGAAATCGTGATACCGGTCCTCAGCGCCGCGGATGCACTCCTCTTTGCGCTCCAAATCGCCGAAGCCCAGGGTTTTTCCGATATAAGAGTCGGGAATTTCCACAGGAGCTAACCGCTCGCTGATATCTCCATCGCCGCCCAAGGCTTTGTCAATCTGGCTGGCAGCTTCCCGTCCGGCGGCAACCGCTTCAATAACGGTATGGGTTCCGTACACCGCGTCGCCACAGGCATAAATGCCCTGAACACTGGTTTCCAGACTGTCCGGCTGTACCACAATGGAGTTTCCGCGGCCCAAATCCAATCCGGCCTCGGGGGTAATGTCCGTCCGCTGTCCAACGGCAAAAATAACGGTATCGGCATTGATAATATGTTCCGAATTTTCTTCTTTTTCAATGATCGCTCGGCGGTTTTCGTCAAAGGTGAAGGATTTCACGTTGCAGAATCTGACTCCTTCCACCTTTCCGTTTCCAACAATGGCTTCAAAGGTGTGAGCAGGATGAATCTGGATGCCTTCCTCACCGGCCTGCTTAATTTCTTCCTCATCGGCCAGCATTTTCTCCCGGGCTTCCAGGCAGGCCAGATGAACTTCCTCGGCTCCCAGACGGCGAGCGGTGCGGGCACAGTCAAAGGCAACGTTGCCGCCACCTAATACGATAACCCGTTTGCCCATTCCGGTATCGGTTCCCATGGATGCGTTGCGGAGAAAGTCCGTATTTACCAGAACGCCTGGCAGGTCGTTGCCTTCCATGGGGAGCTTGACGCCTTTGTGGGTGCCCAACGCCAGCAATACAGCGTCATAATCTTTGGTCAGAGCCACAAAATCGGAGACACGGCAGTTGGTTTCTACCTTTACTCCGGCATCCTGCAAATATCCAGCTTCTTTTGCCACAACCTCACGAGGCAGACGGTAGGCGGGGATTCCGTAGGACATCTGTCCGCCCAGAGTGGGATATGCCTCTTTCAAAACTGTTTCATGTCCCTGTTTTGCCAGATAATAAGCGGCTGTCATGCCGGCAGGACCACCGCCTACTACGCAAACCTTCTTACCGGTAGCCGGCAGATGCTTGCTGTTTTTCTTCCAAAGTTCATTGTCTCCATGCTCTGCTGCGTAACGCTTGATGTTGCGGATGGAAATGGGATCGTTGACATCTCCCCGGCGGCATTTTTTCTCACAGGGATGGGCGCAGACACGTCCCAGGCATTCCGGGAACGGCAATTTTTCATGGACCACGGCCACCGCTTCGCTGAACTTCCCTTCCTTGACAAACCGCACATACCGGGGCACATCGGTGTGCGCCGGACAGGTGGCCTGACAGGGGATCAGGGTATCCTTTTTCTCAATGGGAGTAAATTCGATCATATCCCGAATGGTTCCGGTGGGGCACACCTCGGCGCAGGCTCCGCAGAACCGGCAGTCCGCGTCTTTGAGGAGCTTGTCGTGGAGGGTTCCCACATAGGTTTCCAGGTCTTTCTTATTGTACTGCAAAGCGCCCACACCCCGCAAATCGTTGCAGGCACGGACGCACCGTCCACACAAGACACAGCGGTTCATGTCGTGAATCAGCAGAGGGTTTTTGTCATTCTGGGGGAAACCTTTGATCCGGGTATTCATCCGGGTAGCGGAAACACCCATGTACTGAATCAAGGTCTGCAATTCACACCGTCCGTATTTGGGACAGGTGGAGCAGTCCTCCGGATGAGCCGCCAACAGCAGTTCCATAGCCAGTTTCCGAAGCGGCGCGATCTTCTCACTGTTGGTGGTAACCTTCATACCCTCTTTTACCTGGAGTTTGCAGGAAGGGTGTACGCCTTCCATTCCCTCCACCTCCACGATGCACAGCCGACAGGAGCCAATGTCGGGCAAATCCGGATGGTGGCACAAATGCGGGATGTACACGCCGTTTTGCAAAGCGGCTTCCAGCAGGTTCATGCCTTCTTCCGCTTGAATCTTCCTGCCGTCAATCTCGATGGATACGCTCATCGTTCTTTCTCCTTTCCCAAAAGGTTATTCAATACCCTTAAAGGTCTTTTTCACGAACTGCTCTTTTTTCTCCTGCACCAGCTTGATCTTTTCCGGGTCGGAGAAGAATCCTCCCTGGGTTTCGGCGATTTCTTCCAGATGTTTCGCGCGTCCGGCAACAGTGGTGCGATCTTTCAGCAGTCCATCCTCCTGGATAACGAATTTCCACTTGCCATCCTCGGTCTTTTCCAGGGTGCCGCCAGCCCCGCACACCTGACATTCAATGGGATAATGGAGGCCATCCCACTGTTTTTCACCCAGCACCAGCGCGTTGCTGTGGCAGTTGGGGCACCAGCCCATATCTTCCTCGCCCAGCCATTTCCGCTCATTGGCAGGAGTTTTCACGGCGGTCATAATATTTTCACCCAGCTTGCGGGCGCGAGCCATCAGTTCCTCATCCAGCAGGCACTGGCCGGGAGCAGGTACCCGGGTAGCCAGAATCATGTCCACAACCTTCATATCGGTGGTAAACATGGTGGCCTGCAAGCCCTCCAGAGCCATGGACTGCCAGGAACGGGTGGAACCGCCCACCGAAATCAGACCGGCAACACGGTCACGGTGCTCAATGGCGCCAATGGTTTCCAGGAAAGAGGTTTCATAGCTTAAGCTCCGGTGCGCAAAGGTAAGATACGCAGAAGCAGGCATCAGGTCATAGGTGGGTACGGAGAAAATCACCGCGTCCTGCGCAAGCATCACGTCCATAATCTTTTTCTTGTCATCTTTTTTGTCCAACACGCAGCCCGCGTATTTTCCCATGGACATCGCTTTGATGCAAGCCGTACAGCCGGTGCAATCCAGAATATGAAAATCCCGCAGATTGATCATGGTCACTTCCGCACCCATTTCCTCACAAGCCATCAGCGCCTGTTTGAGCAAAATCTCGCTGTTTCCATTTTTACGTCCGGCAGTAATCCCCATAACTTTGTATGCCATTGATAAAACTCCTCCATCATTTTTTGTCATTTTTCGAAAACAATTCGTGAAAGATACCTGATTCTATGATAGAATAGAAACAGTATATTCCTTTAATATTATTGTAACACGACGGGACCGGAATGCCTACCATCACCCTTCCCGATTCTGTTGTTTATCCAACATTCGCAGACAAAATGTTGATTATCTAAAAAAATTAGGGGAGGTTAACTACTATGCCGCAAACGGACCTTCGGGTTGTCAAAACGCTCAGACAAATCGACCAGGCACTGCTGAACAGCCTATCCGAGATGCCTTTTGACAAAATCACAGTTGACCAAATTTGTCAGACAGCCATGATTAACCGCTCCACCTTTTACAAGTACTATAAAAGCAAATCTGATTTGATGGATCAGTATGTAAACAAGATTCTGGAAAAATTCCGCAAACAGATCAATGTAACATTTATCAATGCATCGCCCGATAATATTCACAATTTGATTTATCAAAAAAACTTTGAAAAAGCGCTTCGCTTCATTCATCAGCATAAAAAAGAATATACAATTCTATGGTCATCCCCGGCAGAATACGGAATATTCAGCAAAATGGTACAGGTAATCCACGATAATATACTGGAAAACCTTATATCAAATCGCGGAGAAACTTCACAAAAGCTGTATGCGGACTTATATGCCCGTCTATTTGCATCGGATATGATGACACTGGTTCGGTGGTGGTTCCGTTATGAAGATAGTATCACAATCAAAGAAGTGCAACAAATCATGATGAATAATATGAAGCAAGGAATGTTTCGAACCTTTCGGGAACACATGGAAAATGAATAGCGTCAATTTTTCATCTACACATAAAATAATAAATCGCCGGGATTTCTGTCATCCCGGCGATTTATTTCGAATATAATTAAAACTAAAAAGTTTTACGCGAATTTACCTATTCTTCCTCCATAAAAATGGGATTGGACCATGCTATACCACCCCATTCGTCTATACACTCAATTCGGATGTATTTTTCCGTCCCTTTTATAGGATAGTTTCCTTCCTGTATCAAGGTTCCATCTGGATGGTAAACAGTTTTGCCTCTCTTTGGATAGACCACAAACTGGATTCTTTTTACCGGAGAACATCTTACTTTCAAATTTCCATCTTCTATTCGGATATCATCGATTCTTGGCCCATTGGAAGAGTAAAATTTTCCTTGTTTGATCGCGTCTATTATATTTTGCTGCCTTAAATTTTCCGCCTGCACAAAAATAAAACCACCGAAAAACTCACTATAAGCATTCAGGTAATTTCCACCATGTGCATCATCCGCCGCAATTCCCCATACCTTTTTTCCATGCTGCAGCAGATAATCCCAGTAACTGACGCTGTATCCGCAGGCTTCCTCCATCTGGGACTGATGGTTATAAATTTCCACTGCGCAATAGCCTTTTAATTGCAATAATTCCTCATATGTGTTTCTGGACCAGTTGGGATGATTGAAAATAATCAGATTTCCTCTGCTCGCCATTTCATCCATCATGTTCTGCACAGTATCCAAGGAATGATAATGCGGTTTCTCATGTATTTCGTTGTGGGCAAAAGGCTGGGATGCAATAAGGCTCTCATCCAGCAGCCCGTGAATATGGAACGAAGCATTGCAGCCGCTTTCGCCTGTTTCACAAGCCATCTCGTATCCATCCAGCGCAAGAAAGGTATCGCTATCAAACTGATTGCTTCGATAGTAGATTTCATGATCGCTGAGGCAGATAAAATCATAGCCCCGCTCCCGGTATGCTTCTATCACCTGTTTTGGCGAATATGCGCCGTCGCTCCTGGTGGAATGTGTGTGGATATTTCCTTTAAATTTTCTGTAATTCTCATCCAAAATAATACGATCTTTCATATTCCATCTGTCCTGTTTACGATAAAATATTGATGCCATTCCGCTCCAGATTAAACAAGTGGAATTTATTTTCCAAAATCCGGATCGATACTGTTTCTCCTGCTTTCAGCTTCATCTCATTTTCGGCAACAATTCTGATGATATGATCGCCAGCCAAAGGTTTCGCTTTAATCAGCTGCTCGGCTCCAAGCTGCTCCACCAGCTCTATCCGAACGGGAATGGTATTTTCCGTGCTCTCACAGATCCGGATATCATTCGGACGAAGGCCAATCGCAACCCTGCATCCAATGTGTTCCTTTGCAACCTCCCTGTTCTGCGGCAGCATATAACGAACTCCTTCCGCAGCAAATACCTGACGGCCATCCTGTTCTTCCACATGGCCTTCGACAATATTCATGGGCGGTGTTCCCAAAAAATTGGCAATAAAAAGGTTTTTGGGCTTATGGTATAAATTATATGGCGTATCATATTGCTGAATCTTTCCTGCATCCAAAACCGCAACCCGATCCGAAATTGCCAAAGCTTCCTCCTGGTCATGCGTTACGATAATAGTGGTAACCCCAATCTCCCGCTGCAGCTTGCGAATCTCATCTCTTAAATCAAGCTTTAATCTGGCGTCCAGATTGGACATCGGCTCATCCAGCAGCAAAATCTGCGGTTCCTTCACCAATGCTCTGGCCATCGCCACACGTTGCTGCTGCCCACCAGATAACTGTGCCGGCTTTCTGTTCAGCAAGTTTTCAATTTGCAGTTTTTTTGCAATATTTTTTGCTTTTTCATAGGCTTCCGCTTTGGGCACTTTCTTTTCTCTTAACGGAAACGCAATATTATCAATCACTTTCAGGTGAGGATACAGCGCATAGGATTGGAATACCATGCCGATGTTCCGATCTTTGGGTTCCATTTGGTTCACAACTTTCCCATCAAAGAGAATTTCTCCTTTTGTTGCCTTCAGCAATCCTGCGATCATCATCAATGTCGTGGTTTTTCCACAACCCGACGGCCCGAGCAGGGCGATAAATTCTCCCTGATTGATTTCCAAATCAATCCCGTCCACCGCTCTGGTCACTTCTTTATTTTTTGCGTTGCCATATTCCTTGACGACTCCTTTTAGCTGAATCATACGCCTTTTGAACCTCCAATATTGACCTTCATAAATATTTTCTGTGAGAAAATATAGAACAGAATTACCGGTAATGTGTAAAACAACCCCAATGCACTGATCAGTCCGTAGTCCACAATGACATTTTCCTCGGTAATCAATTTTGCAATGTAACCACCAATAATCAACCGTGTATCGGAAAAAATCAGCAGCTTAAATAAGAACCATTCTCCGTAGGCACCCAGAAAGGAGAAAATGGCAATCGCTCCAATTCCGGGTTTTACCGCCGGAAGAATGACCTTCCGGAAAGCGCGAAACCGGCTGCATCCATCCGTCATAGCTGCCCATTCCAAATCCCAGGGCACTTCGTCAAAGAAGCCTTTCATGATGTATACATGTCCGGGAAGCGAACCTGTAATCGCAACCAGAATAATACCCAAATAAGTGTCAACCAGATTCATTTTCACCAATATGAAAAAGGTTGCGATAATTAACGTAACACCGGGGAAAGAACGCATGATGAACAGGAATTTCATGGCATTGCGTTTTCCTTTAAAGTCCAATCGAGAAAAAGCGTAGGCCGCCGGTACGGAAATTAAAACCTCAATCATTACAATGGTAAAGGAGTAAACCAGCGTGTTCAGTACTATCGGCCAAATTGCCGGAAGTTTGATTCCCATGCTCTCAATCGGTCCGAACATAAACGCAAAATTATCCAATGAAAAAGATCCGGTGTACGAATTAAAGGTAGCTGTCATAAAATACCAGACAATCATAAACAGGATCGGTACCGTCAGCATCGCCATATAGGTATGTACTACCAGCAATTTCAGTATTTTTTTGCTCAAAAAGATCACCTCTATTCTTCAATCCTGCTTGGCTGCACCAATGCGTCAAAATCGAACAGCCTGAGCAGCACCAAAGTCAACGCCAACGCAATGACTACCACAAACATGGAAATGGCTGCACCGTATCCATAATATTTTAACTGAAATGCCTGCTGATAGGAATACAGGGCCAGAGTTGTGCTGTCGTGCATGGGGCCGCCGTCGGTAAGCAGCATAATGAAGAAATAAGAGGAAACAAAGCCGATCAGAGTCGTAATGGTGATGTACATGAGCGGCCATCGGAGGGTGGGTAAAATGATTTTCAAGATGATCGACTTTTCACCCGCTCCGTCCACTCGCGCCGCTTTATACAAATCTTCCGGGATTGAATTGATTGAGGAGGAAAGCAGAATCACATTACTCGACACAGAACCAACCACTGTCCCCAAAATTACAATGGGCATAGCATATCTGGTAATCCAGGAAACCGGCTCATCCACCGCTCCCAGATGCATTCCGATTTTATTTAAGAAGCCATTCTCAGTAGGATCAAAAATATACTTCCAAAAGATTGCGAATACCACACTCGGAAAAAGGCTTGGGATGAGCCACAGGACACGATATCCTGTGGCAACTGTCTTCCCTTTCATAAAATATTGGGTGGAAATGGCGATGATCAGGGACAATAACAATACAAATCCCAAAGAAGCAACCGCGTATACAATTGTATTTTGTAGGATCTCACCCAAACTGTAATCCTGAAAAATTCGGATATAATTTTCTAATCCAATAAAGTTTGGCTTCATTTTTACATCCAAATCCGTAAAGGACATCCACACAGTTGCAATTGCCGGCAGGATAAAAAACGTAAGTGTCAACAATGCAAATGGTAAGATAAACAAATACGGATAGACTTTCCTCTTTATTTTTTTCGCTGTAGTTATACGTTGCATCTCCTGCACTGTTATCACCCATTACTCAAAAATGATTCTGTCGCTCGGAACATTCTGTTTTGCGTCTTTTACATACAAATCATAGGCTTCATCCGCCGTCTGGCCTTTGGTTAAAATCGCGTCTACCCCCAGGGTATATGCTTCAATCAGCACGGCATAATCCGGATGAGCCGGGCGGACTTTGGTAAATTCCGTCATATAGTAATGATCCGCATAGAAAGGCAGTGTCTCCACCACTTCTTCCATAGCAGCAGGTGTTACAGGAAGTTTACCGGAGTTCACAGTATGGTTCACCTGAATATCGGGGGAAAGCATCAGCTCCAAATACCGCTGGACATAAGGCATTTTTTCTTCATCAACGGAAGAACCGACAAACAGCATGGCAGGATTGGAATAAGAAGAAGGCTGACCGCCTTTTTCGCTTGCCGGCACCGGAGTCCAAACGATATTTTCATCAAACCAGTCCTGGAACTCCTGATCTGTGATCTTCATTTCCATGTTGTCCGCCAGGATACGATAAAATTCCGAACGTGCAAAGGTAGCGAAAATTTCCTGATTGATCATCATCGGCGCAGCGGTATCTGTGTCAACCTCTCCGATACTTTCCTTGATAACGCCCATTTCCACGCCTTTTTCCCAGAACTTATATACATCCTTAGCCTTTTCGTTAACCACAAGTTTATTTTCTTCCAGATTGTAGTTGTTGTATCCGGCCGACATGGTCCAGCCCTCAAACCGGGTGTCTTCCACCGCAAACCCAATGTCCGCAAGCCCCTGCTCCATCGCCTGCTGTGCAGTTTCCATCAGGTCGGACATAATGAATTCCCCGTTGTCCACCTTTTCTCTCAACCCATCAATTTCTTCTGCGCTCCAGCCAAGTCCTTCCAGCGCTTTCCTTGAAATAAACACCGGCGATGCGTCCATATCCTGAATCACACCCATGTAATGACCATCATAATACATAATGTTCATAATGCTTTCAGAAGCGCCCTGAAACACCTCCGAATCCGCCACCCAATCAATAGGCTGAATCAATCCGGCGTCATATTCCCATCCGATATCCACACTGGAATTTAAAGTGACATCCGCAATATTGCCTGCCTGTCCCTGCAATACCAGCTCGTCGTCATCGATTGCCGGCCAAAAATCAATGGTCACCGTTACATTTTCCCCATTGGCTTCCAACTCGTCGTTCAGCCTTACAGCAGCTTCCTCAAAAGCATACGCCCGTCCGCCCCATTCGTTTTTCCGAACGGTGATGGTAATTTCTTTTTTTCCATCCTGATTTTTGCTGTCTACGGTCGAATCTCCGTCTTGTCCACAGGCTGTCATTCCAAGCATGGATACCGCCAGAATCGCGCACATTGCCGATACAACTTTTTTGTTCATTTTCATTCTCCTTTTCCTGCTTTTCCGACACCGGGTTCGCTGAAAAAATTCCCGGTCCGGCAATCCTGTTTTCACTATTACTCGGCTCTCTCATCCAGAAAAATCGGATTGGACCATGCCACTTTCCCCTCAAAATCAATACACTCTACCCGAATGTACCGCATATGAGGTTTGATCTTCTGTGTGGCTTCTGTCAAAGGGGTATTTTCTCTTCGCTCGCACAGAAATTCAGAACGTTCCGGCCAGGATTTAAACATAATAAACCTGCACGGAGAACATTTTATTTTCAACATGCCGTCCATTATCCGGATCTCATAAATCTCCGGACCGGAGCTCGCATAATAGTTTCCTTTTTTTATATTCAAAACGATGCTTTGTTTATCCAAATGAGGGCTGTTGACAACAATCCAGCCGCCGTTAAAATCTTTTGTCCGAAAACTCTCGTCAAACTCATGCGCGTCATCTGAAGCGGTTAAAAACACTTTTTTCCCATTTTGCAGCGCATAATCCAAATATGCCGTTCCATATGAAGTTACAGTTGACCACTCTGTCGCATAATTGAAAATCTCGATTGCAAAATAATCTTCTTTCAATACTTCCTCAAATGCTGTCATATGCCATTCCGGATGATTCAAAATCACAAGATTGCCATGCTCCTTCATCCTTTGCACACAATCCGTAACCGATTGGTCGCCCTCCCATTTCTGAAGATATGGAAATTTCCGGAGATGCCCATACCGCTGTGCTGCTTTTACCGTTTCATCCTCAATGCAGCCAAAATGAAACCCAATATTGTCATTTTCTTCCCACTGCGGATTCAGCCCGCCTCTTTCCATCCCGCCGATGGTGATAAAATCGGATGTATCAAACTCATTTGTGCGGATAAAAATATCGTGATCGCTCCAAACTGCAAACTGATATCCACAGCTTTGATAACATCGGATCACTTCTTCAGGCTCTCTGGCTCCGTCCGACCATGTGGTATGGAAATGCAAAGCGCCTTTATAGTATCCAGGCTCACTGCCGAAATAAATTTTATCTTCCATCAGCTTTCTGCTCCTTTAATACCTTTTCCAGGATCGCAAAGGCCGTTTTGAGCTGCTCTTTTGTCACAATCAACGGCGGATGCCATACCAGGCAGCTTCCTCCCGACACCTTAAAAGACAGTCCTTCAGCCAGGCAGCCATACAATACCCGCTCGGCCAGCTCCGCATCCTTTTCCTTGGTTTCCCGATTCTGCACAATCTCAAATGCGATCATCAGCCCAATTTGCCGGATTTGCCCAATACAATTCCAACGCTGACACAGTGCTTCTCCCTGCTCCCGCAAAAAATTCCCCAATTGCCGCGCGCGCTCGACAAGGTTTTCCCTGTCAATATACGCAATGGTTGCACAGATGGCGGCGCATCCCAACGCAGGCTTCTCATGGGTATAGTGTCCCAGGGAAATTTCGGATGCACAATCGTATTTCTTTTTCACCAGAACCGCAGCCTGCGGGATCACACCGCCGCCCAGCCCCTTTCCTAAAACCAGAATATCCGGTTCTACCTGGAAATTCTGGTGGACATAAAAGCAACCGCTTCTTCCAAGTGCTGTGGGGATTTCATCAAAAATCAGCAGGATACCGTTTTCATCACAGATCTGCCGCAGTTGCCGGAAATAGGACACCGGCGGAACATGGATATCCGTTGCTCTAACCGGCTCCAGCAAAATCGCCCCGATATCCCCTTCGTTTTCGATGATATATCGAATGTAATCGATACAAAAATCCGCTATCCTTTCCGGATCTGTGCTGTGTATCAGATTGCGATAGGAGTTGTAGGGAATTGCCTTGATACACCCCGGCATCATCAGCCCCATATCCTTTTTAAAAACAGCCTCCCCGCCAACTGCGATTGCATCCAGGCTGGCACCGTGAAAGGATTCCCACATTGAAATAACTTTCTGTCTGCCTGTTGCTTTTCTGGCAATCTTTAAGGCCATACCAACCGCACCGCTTCCCGACGGATGAAACAGCACACGGTAATCCCGCGATTCGGTTTTTTCCACCAGCAGACTTGCCGCCTTTACCGCGATTTCAGCAGTAAACCTTCGGGGAATAAAAGAGAGCTGCTGCAGCTGTTTTTGCACTGCTTCCACCACAAACGGGTTTTTATAACCCACCTGATGAAGGCTGTTGCCGTGAAAATCCAGATACTGTTTTCCCTGACAATCTGTGAGATAGGCCCCTTCCGCATCTGTTATCACATCCAAACAAGGCGTAGACATGGATTGTTTGAGAAAAACTTCCTCGTCCGCTTTGAGCATCTCCTTTGTGCCTTCCGGCAAATGCCTGTACCATTGCTCGCGTTGACTGCCAAAGTTTACATCGCCTTCCCGCAAAAGCCTATCTGTTCTGATATCATTTTCTGTTTGATCCCTATACTGATCCATTTTATCCTCATTTCCGGCCATCCAGATTCGGCTGCCATATTGTCCAACGGATTTCTTAATTCTGTTCACAGTTTACCATTGTTTCCAATCACATTCTATCGAGCTTTCATAAAATCCAGGTAAATGTGTTTTTACATGGAAAATCAAATAATTTGGTTTATTTTCATGAAATTTATTTATTTTCCTATATTGTTTTTACAAATTTGACATTGTTCTTCCATTTTTCTCAAAATTCCTTCTTCACAAGAATTACCAGTCCTTTACCTAACTATACTTGCTGCTGAAAAAAGCCTTTGATACAATCAAGAAAGAGCTGTACAAACCCAAAAATGCAGCTTTCTGGCAAATTGTCAGATGTATAAACTTATATGAGGAAGGAGAAACAAACAAAATGTATAAGTTGCTAACTCCAGGTCCACTCACCACTACTGATACTGTCAAAGAACGGATGCTGGTAGATCACTGTACCTGGGATGACGATTACAAAGCAATCACGCAGCGGATTCGGAAACAATTATTGGACATTGCCCAAGCCTCCGATCAAACCTATACCTCCGTACTGATGCAGGGAAGCGGCACCTTTGGCGTAGAATCGGTCTTAACCAGCTCTGTTGGCCCAAAGGACAAACTCCTAATTGCAGCCAACGGTTCCTACGGCCTGCGAATGGCAGACATTGCCAACACTGCCGGAATCTCCCATTTGGTTTATCAAGAGTCCTATCAAAATGTACCGGATCCGGAAAAGATCGATAAACTATTGACCGAGAATCCAGATATCACCCATGTATCCATTGTGCATTGCGAAACAACCTCCGGTATTTTAAACAACATCGAAGGAATCGCAAAGGTTGTAAAAGAGGCTGGAAGGACATTCATTGTCGACGCCATGTCCAGCTTCGGCGGCATGGAAATTCCGGTGGAAGCGCTCGGGATTGACTTTCTCATCAGTTCCGCAAATAAATGTATCCAAGGTGTTCCGGGCTTCTCTTTTGTAATTGCGCGCCGTGAAGCGCTGGAAAAGTGCGCCGGTCTGGCGCGAAGCCTTTCTCTGGATTTATACAGCCAGTGGAGAGAAATGGAAAAGGACGGAAAATGGCGTTTTACCTCCCCAACCCATGTTGTACTTGCTTTTGCACAAGCCCTAAAAGAGTTGGAGGAAGAAGGCGGTGTTGCTGCCCGTCACAGTCGGTATGCGAAAAACAACCGGCTGCTGATTGAAGGAATGGAACAGCTTGGTTTTCGGCCTTATATATCGAAATCGGTACAAAGCCCTATCATCACCACCTTTCTGTATCCGGAAAACAAAACCTTCTCCTTTCAGGAAATGTATCACTTTATCAAGGAGCGGGGATATGTCATCTACCCCGGCAAGCTGACCGATGCAGATACCTTCCGAATTGGCAATATCGGGGAAATTTATGAGGATGATATCGAGAAATTGCTGGATATTTTTAAAGAATATAAAGATCTAAAGGAGTAATACCATGAAAAAACAGATCGAAGCCGTTATTTTTGACTGGGCAGGGACAACGGTAGACTACGGGTGCTTTGCTCCGGTAGAAGCATTCCGCCAGGCTTTCGAGGAATTCGGAATCCGTCCCACCACCGAAGAAATCCGGCAGCCAATGGGCCTTTCCAAACGGCTGCATGTACAGACTATGTTTGAAATGACGCGAATCAGCGCACAATGGAAGGAAATTTACGGACAGCCCTGGACAGAGCAAGATGTGGAGCGTGTTTACCTGCGCAGCGAAGAGTTAATTCTCTCGATTTTGCCGGATTATTCGCAGCCAATTTCCCATGTTGTGGAAGCAACCGCTGCTTTGCGAAAGCATGGCATCAAGATTGGATCCACCACCGGATACAACAACGAAATGATGTCCCTCGTCGTTCCGGCAGCAGACAAGGCGGGGTATTCTCCAGACTGCTGGTTCAGCTCTGATTCAACCAATCGAATCGGCCGCCCTTATCCTTACATGATTTTCAAGGCGTTGGAAACTTTGAAAGTTTCTTCAGTACAAGCCGCAGTCAAAGTTGGGGACACTGTAGCGGATATCCAGGAAGGACAAAACGCCGGTTTAATTACTGTTGGTATACTAGAAGGCAGTTCCCTTATGGCTCTTTCTCAGGCAGAGTACGAAGCCTTGACGCCAGAGCAGCGAAGCAATGAAATGGATCGCGTCCGGAAAATTTATCAGGACTGCGGAGCAAATTATGTCATTCGTAATATGAGTGAGCTGCCAAATTTACTGGAACGTCTTTAAAATTTCTGTATTCGTTCTATTCCAACAGAAAATTTTCTTTCCGCAACATACAAAGTAAACAAATAAGACGGAGTTTTATCCTGCTATACAGGCTCACAACTCCGTCTTATTTACTGTTATTTTATTGGGGAAACGCTCTCCCCAATTTTTAAAATATACACCCCGCTTATCAAACAGCATACACATGCTGCCCGACAAACGGGGTGTCCTTTTACTATTATTTCCTGGATATATCAGTTGATCTTGGCTGCTTTTATCGCCTGTCGTTTGGTGCGAAGTTCGGTCAGCGATTTGGCAATCTGTTCTTCCGTGGAGCGCAACACACTATCCACATAATCACCGGTCGCCTTTTTGAGCTCACGTGCCTGCAGCTGTGAAGTGCTGAGAATCTCGTTGGCTCTTGCCTGCGCCTGCCGGACAATCTCATCATGCTCGATCATCTTTTTGGAACGTTCCTCCGCCACACGGAGGGTCATTTCTGCTTCCTTTTTTGCCTCGTCCAGGATAATCTTCCGGTCATTGACAATTTCTTTTGCTTTTGCAACCTCAACCGGTATGTGCATTTTCAGATCATCCAAAAGTTCATGGAACCGTTCGGCATCAATTGCCGCCTTTCCACCCGAAAGCGGGATGCTCCATGCACTGTCCAGCATCTCCTCCATCATCAGGATGATGCTGTCGATGTTTTCCTGATTCGTCATGGATTTCCTTCCTCCTGTCCATTTCCCCGCCCGTTATTTTCTGAGAAGGCGGCTTTTGATTTCATCCAGAATACAAGCTGGAACAAATTCGCTGATATCTCCGCCGAAACTGGCGATCTGCTTGACAATACTGGAACTGAGGTACATATTTTCCGCAGCGGCAGTGAAAAAGATCGTTTCCGCCTCAGGATTCAGATGCTTGTTTGCAAGCGACATCTGAAACTCGTACTCAAAGTCAGACACTGCCCGTAGCCCTTTGACAATGGCACAGGCTCCCTTTTCCCGCAGATAATCTGCCAGCAGCCCATCAGTAGAATCCACCCGGACATGATCCATTCCGGCAATCGTCTTTTCGATCAGATGGATTCGCTCCTCAGTTGTAAAGGAGCAGTTGTTTTTGGCGGGATTGATCGAAACCAACACGATCACTTCGTCAAAAATTTTAGCAGCACGTCGAATAATATCCAAATGGCCCAATGTAATGGGATCAAAGCTCCCAGGGCAGACAGCGATTCTCATGGTTTCTTGGCTTCCTTTCGGCGGGGGCTATTCGGCATCCTCCGCGTGAATATAGGTAGTAACTGCAATTTTCCCGTAGCGGTAGTTCTTTTTTAAAACCAGCCCGCCCACTGTTTCAGGCAGCTCTTCTTTCAATCGATGCTCAAACAGCACAATCCCGCCCGGCGCCAACAGCCGATCCAACAGCGGTAGTACCTTGGGCGCATACCCCAGCTCATACGGCGGATCCAGAAAAATAATGTCGTATTGATCTGTAGCATGGGAAAGGAACGATACAGCATCATCAGCGATCACACGAGCCTGCTTGGATAGGCCCGTATTCGCCAGGTTTTCACGGATAACCGCTTGGGAATCCCTTGAACTGTCGACAAATACAACACGGGAAGCCCCCCTGCTCAGCGCTTCAATCCCCATCTGACCGCTTCCCGCAAAAACGTCCAGCATCGATGCGCAGGGCACACGGAATTGAATGATGCTAAACACCGCTTCTTTCACCATATCCGTAGTGGGACGAACCTCCATCCCTTCCAGTGTTTTCAGCTTCCGCCCACGGGCAGTACCTGTGATTACTCTCATATCAGAATCCTTTCCTGTTAAGAAATTCGCTTTTTATTAAAAGAATAGACGCTCATCACCAGTCCCATCGCTGCAAAGGATGCAACCATCGAGGTGCCGCCGTAACTGATAAACGGCATGGTAATCCCGATTACCGGCACCAGACAGAGCACCATCCCCACATTGATGAGGAACTGGAAGAAAAACATCGCAAACACGCCGGTACAGATATAGCAGCCAAGGGGGTCAGTGCTCATCCGTGCAGTCAAAAGCACTTTTACGCAGATTGCAACGAGCAGCACTACGACAAAAGTACATCCTACAAATCCCAGTGTCTGGCCGATATGGGCCAAAATAAAGTCATTGTGGATGGCGAATACATAATTCAGATCGTCCGAAAACAACCCTTTTCCAAAAACCTCCCCAGAACCGAGGATTTTCTGTCCCACCTGCTGCTGGTATGCTTCGGCGAGCGTGGAATTTTCTATATCAGCCAACACCAGAATCCGGCGCTGAAGATAGTCGTGGAAACTGTCGCTGAACCATACAATGGGGACCGCTGCCGCAATCGCAGCAACTCCGCCCAGCACATACCGCCACTGAAGCCCGGCAGTAAAAATCATACAGAGGAAGATAAAGAAAAAGACGAGTGCAGATCCCATATCCCCCTGTTTATAAATGAGCAGGCACGGAATCGCTCCGTGTATACAAAGGAGCAGCACCTGCAGCGGTTTGTGCATCTGATCGCGCACTTTGGACAAGTGGAGCGCAAATGTCAGGATGAACGAAATTTTTAAGAGTTCCGATGGCTGCAAGGTAAAACTTCCAAACCGAAGCCAGGCAACATCATCCGAACCATCCGGTTTGTAGACAAACGGCTCCGGCAGGACAAAGGTCGCCAACACCAGCCCCAGCGTCACCGGAAGGTGCAAAAACCACAGCTTGGACAAAAAGCGGTAACTGATAAACACCATTGCAATCATCACCGCAAGCCCCAAACAGCCGGCAAAAAGCTGAACCAGAAGCTGACGCTTTGTGATAAAACCTGCCACCATTTCGGAATACAAAATAGTCACACTAAACGCCAGTGCCGCGGCACAAAGCAAGATCAGCGGCTTGTCCAGGCGGCGGAAATAACGCTTTACCGCCAGCCAGAATTCTTTCATGCAAAACCTCCCGAAGGATTAAAAAAGTCCGGTAATCACACCGTTTTCATCGATGTCAATCCGTTCGGCGGCCGGTGCTTTGGGCAGTCCGGGCATTGTCATAATACTTCCGGTCAAAACCACAATAAATCCGGCGCCGGCAGAAAGCCGAACCTCAGACACATGCAGTGTAAAGCCCTGCGGACGTCCCAATGCTGCGGGATCGTCCGAAAGGGAGTACTGCGTTTTAGCCATGCAGACCGGCAGATTTCCGTGCCCCAGCGCTTCGATCTCGGCAATCGCTTTAGAGGCTGCGGGAGTGTAAGAAATATCGGCAGCACCATAAATCTTTTCGGCAATCGCCCGGATCTTGTCACGGATGGGCAGGTCAAGCGAATAAATCGGTGCAAAATGGCTTTCCCGGGTTTCCAGAGTTTCTAATACCTTTTCCGCCAGCAACAAACCGCCTTCGCCGCCTTTAGCAAACACTTCCGAAAGAGCATACGGCACACCCATTTCCTTGCAGAAATCGTCGATAACCTGCAGCTCCGCTTCGGTGTCGGTGGGGAAACGGTTAATGGCTACCACAGCCGGTACACCAAACTTCTGCATATTCTCCACATGCGCCGCAAGGTTTACAATACCTGCTTTCAGCGCATCCAGATTTTCGACGTTCAGTTCCGCTTTTGGAACGCCGCCGTTGTATTTCAGTGCGCGGACAGTCGCTACCACAACCACACAGTCCGGTTTGAGACCGGCTTTGCGGCACTTGATGTCAAAGAATTTCTCAGCGCCCAAATCAGAACCGAAGCCCGCTTCGGTAATAGTGTAATCGGCAAGTTTTAACGCAAGACGGGTTGCGCGCACCGAGTTGCAGCCATGCGCAATATTTGCGAAAGGACCGCCATGCATCAGAACCGGTGTATTTTCCAGTGTCTGGACCAGGTTCGGCTTAAGCGCATCCTTCAAAAGCACCGTCATCGCGCCTTGTGCTTTGAGGTCACCGGCATAAACCGGCTTGTTGTCCCAAGTATAGGCAACCAGAATCTTGGAAATCCGGTCTTTCAGGTCCATTAGATCGGTTGCCAGGCAGAGAATTGCCATAATTTCACTGGCAACGGTGATGATAAAGCCGTCCTCACGCGGAATGCCGTTCACCTTGCCCCCGAGTCCGACATTGATAAAACGGAGCGCGCGATCGTTCATATCCAGACAGCGTTTAAAGAGGATACGGCGCGGGTCAATGCCGAGTGCGTTCCCCTGCTGCAAATGATTGTCGATCATGGCGCAGAGCAGGTTATTGGCAGCCGTAATGGCATGCATGTCGCCGGTAAAGTGAAGGTTGATATCCTCCATCGGAACCGCCTGGGCATAACCGCCGCCCGCAGCACCGCCCTTGATGCCGAATACCGGCCCAAGCGAAGGTTCCCGCAGCGCGATCATAGTTTTCTTTCCAAGGCGGGACATGGCCTGTCCCAGTCCAATCGAGGTGGTTGTTTTCCCCTCGCCAGCCGGTGTGGGGTTAATGGCAGTCACCAAAATCAGCTTCCCGTCCGGATTCTGTTCGCACGAGTTAATGAACTCATCCGAAAGTTTTGCCTTATATTTCCCATAATATTCAAGTGCGTCTTCCGGAATTCCCGAAGAAGCAGCAACCTCTCGAATCGGCAGCATGTTGGCCTGCTGGGCAATTTCGATATCAGTCAGCATAAAAATCCCCCCTGATAATTTTATCAATCGTTTATATTATACCATATACAACAGATAAAACGCAACCTGTATCGCCAAAAATTGCAGAAATTTCACACTTTCCGCATAGATTGCCGCCCATTCGCTTGGTTTTTGTTTTTTTCTGAACATTTCTGCATGATCAGAAAAATTCTTCGAAAAAAATATTTCCTATCCCACATTTCGACACTTTTTTTAAAGCTGTTCGAGTATAATCATAGTTGTTGGAACCCAAATCGTTCATTTCTGGGACATTGACATTTGAATAGGAGGATGATTCCCCATGACAGAGAAAAACACACCCTTTCGCACCTTGCGCTGTATCCTCACCGCACATCGGATTGAACGCTGCTGGCGTAGAATCTCCCGGCTGAAAAAGAAAAATATGCCGGGCAAAATTACGAATCGCAGCCTGCGCAAAAATCTGGAGGAAGAGGCGTATCTCGCCTATCTCACCCAGCTTTACGCAATCCAGACCAAAGGGGCCGATCATCCGGAACGGCTTGCCATCTAACAGCAAAACAGCCTGCCTCCGTACGGGTTCGCGGAAGGCAGGCTGTTTTTTCTTGACTTTTTTTAAAAATTCATGTATAATAAATAAATTAATTTTAGCGCAAAAAATGCTGGTAAAGAATTGGAAACGGCACAAGCTCCTGCTTGATAACGAACAACACGTAGATTTTTTGTGTAATTTATCAAAGAAAGCAGGAGAATAAAATGCCGAAAACCACCTTTCAGAACATTATTTTTACCCTCATCATGGCCTTTTGCATGGTCTATGTCATGATCTGCTACAACATCGCCCTGAACACCGGCGGTATGTGCTACCAGGTATTTCTCATGGCGTTCCATGAGATGCTGATTATGTGGCCGGTTGCGTTTGTGCTGGAATTTTTCCTTGTGGACAAATTAGCCCACAAGCTGGCATTCCGAATTGTATCCCCTCAGGACAAACCGGTTTTCATTGTTTTAACTATTTCCGCGATAATTGTGCTGATTATGTGCCCCACCATGAGTCTGATTGCCACCATTCTTTTCAAGGATGCGGGAAGCGAGTTTGTCTCCGTTTGGCTGCAAACCGTGTTGTTCAATTTCCCCGTAGCATTTTTCTGGCAGATTTGTTACTGCGGACCGTTGGTCCGCTGGATTTTCCGGATGCTGTTCCGAAAACAGTTGGAAAACCCCAACGCATAAAAACAAGAAAAGCGTGCCGCTTTAGGTAAACACCAATAAGGAAGTAAGCATAACCGATTACTTTAGCCACTGACAAACAGGTTGAAACCAAAACACCTCCGAATGCGTAATGCGTTCGGAGGTGTTTTGTGATAGAATATATTATGAAAGGCGGTGAAGAAGCATGGATGATAATCTGCTTTCCTTAAACAAATTGCGAAGCGATATAAAAGCAATGAAATTATTGGCTCTATTTCTAAAACCAGATCAAAGGGAATAACTGCGGAATTTAGAAAAGCAGTTTGATAATATGCTTACTCAAACTGCCGCTTTCAACGAAAGATTTTCTTCGTACGGTTGGTGCGCTTATGACAGTATGAGTTTTGCACTTATAGAAAGCGCAAATGACGCTTTTGACAAAAGTGGAATTGAAGCCGCCGAACAAGTCTTAATTAACTATTATACAGACGATGTTAGTAAAATTGTTCATTGGATAAAGAATAGCTCGGATGCATTTTTTGTAAGGAACAATTTGATTGAGTGCTTTTTTGAAGACCATTTTGCAGGACGATATTACGCAAGTGTTCCTCTTGCTCTGATTATAGTGGATGGAGCAGTTAATGACTTCACAAAAAGCAAGGGTTTCTTTGCAGAAGGAACATCTGTTGACGCGTGGGATTGCTTAGTTGGGTGTAGTGACGGATTATCTAAGCTAAAGGGGATAATTAATCAGAATCGTACAAAGACGAACACGGAAAGGATTACACTGCCTTATCGTAACGGCATTTTGCATGGGCGCGACCTCAATTATGCCAATGAATATGTGTCATGTAAATGTGTAGCTCTTATGTTTGCTATTGCTGATTGGATGAAAATGAAAAATAGCGAGCAGACAAGAAAAGAGAAATACGAAAAATCACTCAATCCTTCACCAATAAGAGAATCTCTATTACGTTTAGCAGAAAACAAAAAGATAAGAGAAGAAATTTCATCATGGAGAAAAAGGTCTGTTACTGTGGGGGAAGATATTCCTGCTTCAGGTAAAGCGGAAGACTATACCGAGTATCCTTATATTGTTAAGATTGTGGAAATGCTCGATGCATGGAAGAGCAGAAATTACGGGAAACAATCAATATATTTGCAAAGGATGTTTCCTTCAAGTCTATCAGCAGGAAAACGAGCAGGTGAATGTCGCAAAATATTTGAAAATAAAATTCTTAATTGTTTTGAAATTATCGAAGTTGAAGAACGAGCCTGTGCTTTATCAAAAGTTGTAGTTAGAGTTTCTTTTACAACAGATATAGAACCAAAAGAAGCTACCTTAGTTTTTGGTTGCGTATATGAAAGCAATAGTGATCGTGTTGGGGTACCTTGGCGAAATAATGGAAATTGGATGTTGATGCCATGGGATGTACGCGATTTGTATCGCTAATAGTAAATCTGTTATACAATTTTCTACGCATTTCAAACTGCATTTTTAAGGGTAAGAATGGCAAGACACCTCTGGCTATCCAAGCACGCCAGAAAGGCCCGGTAACATCGGGTTTTCTAACCCTCTAAGTGCGTAGGCATAAACGTCATAATAGCAGCGGGCGCAAGCAGATTTCTGCTTGCGCCTGCTTGATTGCCACACAGTAAAGACGGAGGAAGCCGTCAAGGGCGCGAAGCGTTCATCTCGACCCTTAACGGCTTCCTTTGGCTTTGCTATTTCTTTACCACGATGGCTTCCGTCAGCTTTGCCTGCAAGCGGTGCTTCATGTACTCATCAATGCCGATGTGTGGCAAACCATCTTTGTCATAAAGCATTCGCGTACAAATCTTGTTGATGTAGCGGTCGTAATACCGCAATACGCGCTCCAATGCTAACGGATCACCGGCGCGGCCGCTTCGATCACCTCCATTGGCAAAAGCACCCTGCCGTTAAAAGTTGGCTGGTTCATATCAGTTTTTCACTCCTTTGGATTTCAAGTTTTTTCGCAGTTCATTCAGTATCTTTGTTCTGTGTCGTTGGACGGCGCTGCGGGACAATCCTACAAAAACGCCCACTTCTCTGTCTGGAAGTTCCAGCACACAATGCAGGATCAAAATGCTTTGTTCCTGTTCCGGCAGGGTGGCAAAAGCATCTGCCACCAATTCGCTCTCAATATGCAGGACGTGTCCATGAGAGCTAAACACAAAGCTGTCGCTGGGATAGCGGTCTACGGTGCAGAGCTTGTCCAACTCATGCTGCGGCAAAGCGCTGAACTGAGTTTCGCGATTTCGCTGGCGGCCCAAATCCCGCAGATAGGTTCTGGCCTCGTTGCGGAGAACGGTTTTGCAGAAAGCGTCAAACCGGCAGTGTTCTCCATAACTATCAGAGATGTACTTCATCTTCTCACCACCGATCCGCGGGAGAATGTGAAGTTAGAGTTGGTGCCACCACCCCTTGGGTCTATTGTGTCTATGTTGATACGGCAGTTTCGGCCCGCACCGAAAGACCGCTATAACAGATCAGCAAAAGTAAATGTAATATGCCGACAACTTACACCGTATAGTACATCTTTTTGTCCAAACCTCTTCCGTGCTGAAGATAAACTTTTTTTGAGAAGTTATGTGTTTGGTGCATTCGCATAGCGGTTTCCTCCATAACCGCCGTTCCTGTGCAGGGCAAACGAAAACGGCGGCCTTAATTTCTCAAAGCCGCCGAAAGGTAATATAGGCATGTCAAAGGTCTGCTGTATGACGGCTTTTTTCTTTTGCCGTCATCCGGCAGAATCTCAGGAATATTATTGTACTGTTATTTGGATAGCACCCGAATAGTCTGTGCCGTTAATTCCGATGTAGTTTGCTCCTGCATGAAGCTGAACGGCAACGCTTCCGCTGGCAGATTCAGAAAGCACTTGCTCCTCCAATTCTGGGGAGATATAAATGAGCTGACAGCTTCCGTCAAGAGAATCAAACTGGTATCGGATTACAATTTCGCGGCACTCATTTTCTTTAAGATCAGTGTCTGCAACTAAAATATCCTGTCCGTTAAATCCAGTTACAGAAGCGTCATAGGTTGCCTGAAAAGCGTCATTATCCGAAGTGCGGCTACCCTCAAAGGACTGATAAGGGGTGGTAAGGGCGTTACTTTTTCCGATCACTACATCGTCCCTTAATTGCTCTGCTCCATCCTTAAGACTGTCACTTAACCTATCGAGGCCGGAGCAGGCAGTACAGGCCAGCAAAGAAACCGCAATCAGGCAGCATCCAATAAATTTCCCAATTTTACGCATAACTGTTTCCTCACTGAACAAAAGTAAGGAACAAGGCAAGCGCAACAATTCCCACCATCAGCAGCGCCCAAAAAACGCTGATTGCCGTGGATGCAATATTGATAACGCTGCGGCTCTCCTTGCTCCGCACACACACCACCGAAAGGATCAGGCCCAGCAGGACAAAAACGATATTGGCTCCGGCCCAAGCGGTTCGGACTCCGTCCGACAGCGAAAAGTGCAGAAGCGATGGGGCAAGAGCCGCCAGCGGCAGGATGCTCACAATGAGCGCAGCGATACTAACTGATTGAAGTTTTTTCTTTTCCATAGTTTTACCTCATTTCTTTTTTTCCAAATTGGGTGACGGCCAGCGCGAAAAACAGACCAAACACGACTATCGCGCACGGCAGGAACGGAAACATCGAAAAAGCGGCGTCGGAAGTTTCTGCTGTAAAGTCATGGAGAGAGCAGGAAACGAGATAACCGCTGTAACAGTACGGGTAGGCGATCCACAGCGGCGTATTCGCAACCAATACACCGGGAATCACAAGCAGCAAATTTAATCCTACAGAAAAAAGCGGCTTTTCAAACAGCACGGTGATGGCCCACATAGCCGCAATGCACGGCAGCATAGTCAGAAACAGCCCCAAGCACCATTTCAGAAGATATAGGATCGGCAAGGTTTCTGTTACTCCCATTGTCTGTGTCGCAATCAACCCGGCGATTCCAAACACGACAAGAAACACCACCATCTCCATAAACAGATAAAAGGTAAGCACACTGAATTTGGCAATGGATAATGTGCAACGGCTGACCGGCAGCGCCAGCATTTTCAGAATCCCGTTATTTCCTGTTTCTCGTCCTGCAATCATCACGCAGACTACAATCATGCTGAACGGGAGCAGATAGTAGGCGTAAACAAGCGCACTTTGAATGAACATGGCAGGCCACGCATTGGTGTATTCCGGCGTAAAGTAGTTGCTCAAACTCGCAACCCCGGAAACCACCACTAATAAAGGTGCAATGAAAATCAGGGGTACGATTTTGGAGCGTTTTACTTTGATAAACTCGATTTTGAGTAAATCCAAAAAGCTCATTTCTTATCATTCCTCCTTACTCGTAGCGTTTGTACTTCGCCAGCCACAAGCCCACAGCAAGGAACAACAGCGTTTCTACCAGAGCGACGAAAGCAACCGTCGGATCAGGCTGGGCGCTCATGGCCACCGCTGGTTTCAGAATAATCACAAAAGGATGCATCAGCAAAAGTGCCAGTCCCGAATTTGCAAGGGCCATACCGCTTAGAAAACCGGCGACACCAATTCCAAGCGGCACCCACATATTTTCAAAGCGCGAGGAAATCAGCAGCATAAACGACAGTACCGGCATGGATGTGAGAAAAGAGTATCCGGCAAATCGTACCAGCGTTCCCATTTCAAACGCTCCGTCCGGCAAATCCGTCATTCCGATTTGTGCAAACGCCAAATTTTGCAGCACGATTGCAACTAAAAACATGACCGTCAGAATCAGGAATTTGCACAGATACATGGCCGGGACGCTGACGGGAAGCATATACATCTTCTTTACAGCGCTTCCCTTGAACTCCATGTTGTAGATCATGCAGGCAGCGACCACGATACCGAACAGATTCAGCACCATAATCATGCCGTAAAGCTGGGTCAGAAAGACATCCATCGGAGCCAGCGGCAGATTCAGAAGTGTGTCTTTTCGCACAATGAAATTGACAAATGCGTAGGCGGCTCCCAGGACACCAACGGCCAGCAGCATGGGAATCACGCCAGTTCGCTTTTCTTTCCGAAGTTCGATTGCCAGCGTTTTCATAATTTTGCCCTCTGCTTTCTGTCCATGTTATCTTTCTCAACCATAGAAAGGAACACATCTTCCAGATTGTCCGCAGCGAAGTCGGATTGCAGGGCGTATTGACGCAGATCATTCATGCTTCCCTCAAACAGCAGCCGCCCGTGGTTGAGAATCCCAATGACATCCGCAATCAATTCGATTTCAGACAGCATATGGGACGAGATCAGCACCGTGCAGTCGTAAAGGCTGGGCAAGGATTTTACCAGATTGCGGATTTCGTGGATACCGGACGGGTCAAGGCCGTTGGTGGGTTCGTCCAGAATCAGGATCGGTGGACGCCCCAGCAGCGCCCCGGCAAGGCCCAAGCGCTGCTTCATTCCCAGCGAATACTTCTTTGCCAGCCGGTCACCAAACTCGGTCAGCCCCACCAGCTCCAGCGCATCTTCCACATCGGCTTTCGGCAGTCCCAAAATGCGGCGGATAATATCAAGATTTTCCCGCCCGGTGAGGTTTGCGTAGAAAGACGGCGCTTCGATGAAAGAGCCGATCTCTTTGAGAATGGAAATCCGGTCATTCGGAAACTGCTTTCCATCAATGGTAAAGCTGCCCTTTGTCGGCGCGGTTAGGCCCAGCAACATTTTCATGGTCGTAGATTTTCCCGCACCGTTGGGGCCGAGAAACCCATAAATGCTGCCCTTGCGAATATGAAGCGAAACATTATTGACCGAAATGAAATTCTTGTACTTCTTGGTCAACTGTTCCGTTGTGATGATATAGTCCATAAAAACATCTCCTTTCGATGTTTTTATGGTACAGCTTCAACCTGACATCTACATTCTCCCGTCCTTACTTTTACCTTACTTTTTAAGGGGCAAGATCGCAGAATGGACAGCCTATGATATAATAGAAACAAAGAAAATCAGATTGGAGAGGATGCTATGGATAATTCTTTTTTACATAGTAAAAGGCTCTTGTTGGTAGATGACGAACAGGAACTATTGAAGATGGTATCAGATATATTGAAAGATGCAGGATTTGAAACTGTCCTTACTGCTATGTCGGTCAAAGAAGCTATTTTGACCACAAAAGAGGAAACTCCTGATTTAATTGTTTTGGATGTCATGCTGCCAGATGGGGACGGCTTTTCTCTGATGCAGCAGCTCCGCACCTTTACCAATGTGCCAATCATTTTCTTAACAGCAAAGGACGAGGCAGCAGACAAATTATCGGGATTGGGGCTTGGTGCAGACGATTACATTTCAAAGCCTTTTATGCCGCAGGAATTATTGTTGCGTATCTACGCGGTACTGCGTCGAACCTATAAAGAGGATTCACCGCTGCTTGTTTTAGATGGATGTACGATTGATTTTAGCCGAGCCGAAGTCCATAAGGGCAGCGAAATTATTTCACTGACAGCCAAAGAACACACCCTGCTCGAAACTCTTGCCCGTAATGCTGGAAAGATTGTTACCGTAGATGCGCTTTGTGAAGCCCTCTGGGGGGACAATCCTTTTGGTTATGAAAACAGCCTCATTGCTCATGTCCGGCGCGTCCGGGAAAAGATTGAAACTGATCCGTCAAAACCCGTATCCCTGATAACCATTAAAGGTTTGGGCTATAAGCTGATAGCAAGGAAGTGATGTTATGAGATCATTCGGAAGTTATATATCTAAATATCTTGTGTCGTTCGCTGCCTTTATTCTGATATTGCTGTTCCTTAACGCGGTGGTATTCGGCCTGACATTTCAAAAGATTGTGACCGAGGATTATGGAGATTCATCCCCGCAATCCATGTCGGAAATGACTGCTGCTGCCGCCACGCCGGAACAATTGTCGGATGATGCGGTGCAAAAACTCCGGCAGAATCATATTTGGGCAATCTACCTGGACGCAGATGGACAATGTTATTGGTCGGTTGATTTGCCGGACAATGTGCCGGAAAGTTACACCATTCAAGATGTTGCACTATTTTCAAAAGGATATATTGAGGATTACCCGGTTTTTGTTTGGAACACCGATGATGGGCTGTTGGTGTTGGGCTATCCCACAGACAGCTATACAAAACTTACCAGCAATTACTTTTCCATTGCGGCGCTTCGACGGCTTCCTCTCTTTGTAGTGGGGATGCTGGGATTGGATTTGCTGTGCCTCTTTTTAGCCTATTACTTTTCCAAACGCAGAATCATTCACAATACCGAACCGATTGACTTTCCCTTGTTGATGATAAATAAACACCAAAAAAATTTACAAACAGCACCGGGAACAGGGCCAAAAGATATCGCCCCGGTGCTGTTTATCTTATATATTTATTTTTTGAATATACTGTGATTTTGCGGGCAGATTCCGTCCTTTCCAGCGTAATATTGGCGAAGCAAAAAACAAGGGTTTGGGAAGCTCCCAACAAGCAAAAATCTCCGCTCCGGCAGCAGGCCGGAAACGAAGATTTTGCGGAAGTGTGGCCACACTTCCTATGCTTGCTCTGTTGTGACTTCTCCGGAAAGGATGGGAACGGAATGGAACAGAAACGAAGCCAGAAAGAGAGCGATTATTTGCCGAAACGGGGAAATCCGTTGCAAGAAACCGTTGTTACAGGCTCGGTAGGACGGTCTATGAAATACACACCTCCTGCGGCGGAACGGAGCCTCTTTTTGACAAGATGATGCGCCTTATTCGCGCGGAAGCCGTTGCCGCATCTGCTGACAAAGAGGGCAAAACGCAGTATAATAAAGACAGCAACCTGTTTGTCGGGCGTTCATCACAGGAGGAATGAACCATGACAGCAAATACCAATTATCCCGACAACATTACCGCTTTGTACGCCCGCCTGTCCCAAGAGGACGCGCTGGACGGCGAGAGCAACAGCATTGCCAATCAAAAGAAAATCCTTTTGAAGTTCGCAACCGACAGCGGTTTCCCCAATCCCACGTTTTTCATTGACGATGGCGTTTCCGGGGTGACGTTTGACCGTCCGGGCTGGAATGAGATGATCCGGCTGGCCGAGGCGGGAAAAGTCACAACCGTCATTGTCAAGGATATATCCCGCATGGGCCGGGATTATCTGAAAGTGGGCTACTATACTGAGAGCTTCTTTGCCGAGCGTGATATTCGGTATATTGCCATCAATGACGGTGTGGACAGCGACAAGGGGGACAATGATTTTACCCCGTTCCGTAACCTGTTCAACGACTTCTACGCCCGCGATACCAGCAAGAAAATCCGGGCCGTCATACGGGCCAAAGGAAACGCCGGGGAACACCTCTGCACCAATCCGCCCTACGGGTATATGAAAGACCCAGCGGACAAAAAGAAATGGATTGTGGACGAGGAAGCCGCCGAGATTGTCAAACGGATTTTTGACCTGTGCATCGCGGGGAAAGGCCCTATGCAGATTGCCAAGCTGCTGACCGCCCAACACGTCCTGACGGTTAAAGCTCACTACGCCCAACGGGACGGAAAGCCGCTGCCGGATAAGGCGTATCAATGGAGTCCGAAGTCTGTCGCGGGGATATTGGAGCGGCCAGAGTACACCGGCTGCACGGTGAACTTCAAGACCTATTCCAAATCCCACAAGCTGAAAAAGCGGCTGCATAACGCCCCAGAGAATCAGCAGATTTTTCCCAATACCCAGCCGGCCATTATCGACGAGCAAGTTTTTGCACGGGCGCAGGAGTTGCGGGAAAACAAGCGCCGCCCGGCCAAGCAAGCCGAACGGCAAGGGATGTTTTCTGGCCTGC
>CALWNQ010000014.1 GCA_944382875.1 uncultured Clostridia bacterium | reverse complement strand
CTTCCGATCTGCTATGATCCGTTATGACAACGGCGCTGTTGTTTCCATCGAAGCCTCTTTCTCGCTGAATATCAAGCAGGATGAAGGCAAAATCGAGTTCTTCGGCACCAAAGCCGGCGCAAAACTGGATCCGGAACTGGAAATGTACACCGAAATGAACGGTTACATGACCGATGTGAGCCTTTGCGTACCGACCGCACTCAGCTTTGACGGACTGTTTGAAAACGAAATCAACCACTATGTGGACTGTGTGATCAACGGCACTCCCTGTAAATCTCCGGCAGAAGACGGCGTAACACTGATGGAAATCCTCGACGCAATCTATGAATCTGCCCGCACCGGTCACGAGGTTGTCATCCAGTAAAAGGAGGATCGGCATGAAAATTGCAGTCAGCTCTTACAGCTTCTCTCAATATATCGGCAAAGGCATGCTCACCCAGCTTTCCTGTATTGCAAAAGCTAAGGAGATGGGCTTCGATGCCATTGAGTTCACCGACCTGCAGCCTCCCGAAGGAATGAGTGAAGAGGAATATGCACGCCAGATCAAGGCGGAGTGTGACCGGGTTGGGCTGCCGGTTTCCAACTATACCATCAGTGCGGACTTTTTCAAAACCACACCGGCTGAGGAAGCTGCCCGCCTGAAAAAAAAGGTAGATATTGCTGCAATCCTGGGATCTTCCAGCATGCGGCATGACGCCACCTGGTCGGGGCCATCCAACTCCCGTGGACTCCGAAATATGGTAAATGAGCTGGCCGCCGGTATCCGGGAAGTGACGGAATATGCTGCTTCCAAAGGGATCCGCACTATGGTGGAGAACCACGGCACCTTTTTACAGGATGCCGATCGGGTGGAAACCCTGATCAACACTGTGGATCACCCGAACTTTGGCTGGCTTTGTGACATGGGAAATTTCCTCTGCGCCGACGAAAATCCGGCTGTCGCCTGCGGCAAAGCGGCACCTTATGTGTTCTATGCGCACGCAAAAGACTTTATCGTAAAGAGCGGCAATGAACCGGATCCCGGTGAAGGCTTTTTCGCTTCCCGCTCCGGAAACTATCTCCGCGGTACAATTATCGGTCACGGCACTGTCCCGGTAAAACAATGCCTGCGCATTTTCAAAAATGCCGGCTACAACGGTTATATCGGCGTGGAATTTGAAGGGATGGAGGACTGTATCCAGGGGATCTCCATCGGACTTGCCAACCTCCGGCGTTTTGTTTCCGAAGTATATGGCGACTAAATAACGGCAAAAAACTCCTGTTGCGTGATTTTCCGCAACAGGAGTTTTTTTGCCCAAACATCTTGACAAATCTGTATTTACTGTATATACTGTAAATATACAGTTGGAGGTGATGAAGTGAACATCCTGATCGATAACAAAAGTGGTGCACCAATTTACGATCAGATTTATACACAGATTAAAAATCAAATTATCAGCGGAGAATTGCAACAAGACGAAGCACTTCCATCCATCCGAAACCTGGCAAAAGATCTTCGGATCAGCGTTATCACAACCAAGCGGGCTTATGATGAGCTGGAACGCGAAGGATTTATTTACACGCTCCCGGCTAAAGGCTGCTTTGTCGCTGCCAAGAATGTTGAACTGCTGCGGGAAGAAAATCTGAAAAAAATCGAGGAATATATGCAAAAAATACTGCAGCTTTCCGCAGCGTGCAATCTCAGCAAAGAAGAACTGATCGAAATGTTTCGCATCAATTTGGAGGTATGATATATGAACGCGTTGGAAATCCGGAATTTGACCAAGCAATATCAAGATTTTTGTCTGGACCATCTCAACCTCACACTGCCGTGCGGCTGCATTATGGGGCTGATCGGAGAAAACGGCGCAGGCAAAAGCACTGCCATTAAACTGATCCTCGATATGGTCCGCAAAGACAGCGGAAGCATTACGATTTTTGGACAAGATAATCAAAAGGATCTCAAACTTTCCAAACAGGAAATCGGTGTTGTGCTGGACGATGTAGGAATTCCGGAATGTCTGACGGCAAAGCAGGTGGGAAACATTATGCGCCACACTTTTTCCAAATGGGACGATGTTTTATATACAAATTATCTGAAAAAGCTCTCTTTACCCTCCAACAAACCGTTTCATGACTTTTCCCGGGGAATGAAAATGAAATTGGGAATTGCCGCAGCGCTTTCCCATCACCCGAAGCTGCTGATTTTGGACGAAGCGACTTCGGGATTAGATCCGGTCGTGCGGGATGAAGTGATCGAAATGTTCGGCGAGTTTACCAGAGACGAAAGCCATTCTGTGCTTATTTCCTCTCATATTGTCAGCGATTTGGAAAAAATCTGCGATTATATCGCGTTTTTGCACAAGGGAAAACTGCTGCTCTGCGAGGAAAAAGATCGGCTGCTGGAACAATATGGCTTACTGCAGTGTACAAAAGAACAGCTATCCGAATTGAATCCCACCGCAATCAAAGGAAAAAAGATTTCTCCATATGGCGCACAGGCACTGGTACTGCGGGACAAAATTCCGGGTGGCATGAATGTCAGTCCTATCAGCATAGAAGAACTGTTTATCTTTATGGTAAAGGAGAGTGCGTAATATGAAAGGGCTGCTTTTAAAGGATCTTTATATGGCGGCGAAATACTGCCGGGCATTCTTAGTCATTGTAGCGATATTTTTAGCGATTTCTTTCTTTGGAGGGGACAATATTTTTTTTATCATTTATCCCACAATGATTGCGGGAATCATTCCCATGACGCTGATTTCCTACGATGAGCGGGACAAATGGATGCTATACAGTGGAACACTCCCCTATTCCAAAGCTCAACTGGTTTCGGTCAAATACCTGATCGGACTGATTTTTGGAGGTAGTACGCTGCTTGTATCGATGGCAGCCGCCGCAGTTCGGATGCAACTAAATGGTTATTTTTCCTTATCGGAGTTGTTCGCAACAGGCGCGGCACTTCTGGTTTTAGGACTGATCGGCCCAACCCTCCTGCTTCCTTTCGTCTTTAAATTCGGAGCGGAAAAAGGACGGATTGCCTTTTATTTGATGATGGGGATTATTTGTGCAATAGCAGCAATTCTGGCCGGACTTGGATTTCAAACAATACTGTTGATGAATCAGCCTGGCGTGTTGGGATTAATCTGCGGGGGCGCTATTCTACTATATATTTTATCCTGGCGGCTTTCCATTTTGTTCTACCGAAAAAGAGAACTTTAGCTCTCATATCATCGTGATATGAACATATCCCCACTGTTTCTGCAACATCTTCACAATCAAATAAAAGCCGCCCAAAAGGACGGCTTTTATTTGATTATTTGTTTTATAAGATCATTTTACATCATCCAGTTCTACCGTAATCGCGTGTTCGGTATCCATCTCCACGTCAAAATACTCGTATTTCCATTCGGTAATACTCTCAAGTTCTTCGTCGCTTGCCGCGTAATAATCATAGCGTACGCTGATGATGCCCGTCTGCGGATCAACGGTCGAAGACAGAAGCGCGGAGTGAAGCAGTGTTGCGGTTCCGCCGTCCTGCAAATTGGTAGCTTCTTCGGATACCATGCTGATTTTTCCTTCGTCATCCGGACGCAGAATCTCACCATTAATGCTGTTCCAGCCATAGGGAACCAGTTCGTAGCTGATGACGCCGTTTTGGATGGCAAAATCCTTTACGGTATATCCACCGTATTGACTGGTGGGTACCTTGGCGCCATTTTTGAGTTCGTCCGTGGTAATGGTGCGGGTTTCGGAAGTAGAGCCATCTTCATTTGCAAAGCAGTACCGCATGGGTGTCAGCGTCAAAGAAGTCGCCGAAGGATCCGGAGCCGTCAGATTTAAAGCATCTCCGCCGTTCACCGAGGAGTGCGACGTATAGAGCTCTTTCCCGGTATTGTCGGTAATATAGAGCATCTGGGCGTCTAATCCCTCATACGCATAGACATCGTTTCCACTGGCGTCGGTCATTTTTTTCTCAGTCACATTGGTCTCAATCACGCCGCCTTTTGGCCCGAAAGCAAGGTATTCCAGTCCGAGATCCTTGTTTAAGGTCAGTGTAGAGCCAAATCCGTCAAAATTCGTGTAGACAGTTTCCGGCATGGAATAGGTGCCCGATTCCGCAACCTTTCCGCCTGCCCGCACCGAAGCACCATCCAATGTTACGGTAAAGCACCATTCACCCGATTTTCCAAGAGCTCTCTCCGTTTCATTCAGCTCGACAGTAATTTCCTCGCCTTCCGGCATTTCGGTCAAAATATAGTGCCGCCAGAGCTTCAGATTGCCATCATCATCCAGATACCAGTCCTCCACATCCGACTGGGCAATTTCTTTACCGTTGATTTTCGCCCAGTAGAAATTGGGACCGGTTCCAAAAAACTTGTTCCACAGGGGACCATAGTCATCTATATCCTTGACTGCCTGGATGGCCTCCTCCCCGGAAATCGTCAGGAAAATGTCCATACTGGAAACATCCATCGAAATATTGTCCAGTGTAACAGTAACGCCGTTGTCCGTGACGCTTTGTCCCACCGGCGCGTTAAAGGCTTCCAGCGTCTGCTGAGTTTCGGTATAATTACCCCGCGGCGCATCCACAGGATTATCCACCTCCTGCTTGGAAGGCGCATCCTGGAAAAATCCGATCTTCTCACTGAGCATTTGGATAAGTTCCGGCCCAACCGCATACACTGTTACCGCACTGGCACAGAAAAGTGCCGCCGCAATCAGACCAACACGCGCTGTCCGGCGCAGAGTGCGCCCTGTCTTTTTCTTTGTTTCCATATTCTTCGCCCCTTTTGTCTGCTCATGATTGTCTGTTTTTGCAGATACTGCCGCAAAATTCCCGTTCATTTTGTTTAGAGCCATTCGGCAGATCCGCTCATTCTGAGCCGGAGAAAGCGGCTCGCCAATGCCGGAGTCTTCCTGTTCCAGCTTCTCCAATTCCTGCATCAGTTCAGGATATTCCATGCTGCTGCGCATAACGCCCATTCTCCTTTCTCATCTGTTTCAGGTATTCGGCTTTGAGTTTCTGGCGACCTCTTGCCAGACGGACATTGACTGTATGTGCCTGCATTCCCATTGCCGCCCCAATTTCCTGTGCTGTTTCCATCCGGTAGTACCGCCGCAGAAAAATCTCCCGGTCCGGTTCACTCATATCGGATACCAGCTCCGCAATTAGGTCTTCGCCATCAGAAGAACCGGTTTCCACCAGAAAATCCACCTCTTCATTCAGGGGAAGCGTCTGTTTTCTGGTGAGTAAACGCCGCCGGTCGATAGCGCGGTTACGGGCTGTCACCGTCAGCCACGCCCCCAACGGGCGGTTCCCTTCCGACAACTTGGAAACCTGCCGCCATGCCGCAACCAGCACATCCGCCGCCACCTCCTCGGCATCCTCCGGATATTCCGGCAAAATCCGGGATATGATCCGAAAAATCATTCCGCCATATTGCGATTGCAGCGCATCAATTCCCCGCTCCGGATCATCCGATAAAAGTTGGTAAAGCTGCTGTTCCGCAAACACAGCTTTTGACATCCGGCACACCTCCCTGTACATTCTTTTGAAAGCTTTCACCTATATAAACGAATCCAAAACCCAAACAGTCACAATAAATCTCAATCCTACAGATTACCAATGATAAATACACACAAAATCGTTCAAAAAACTTTGATAGAAAAAATCAGTAGCTATTCTTATTAAAGCATAATTTCAAAAGGTCTGCAAACAATACAAATACAAAATTTTCCGCTTATGGAATCTGTTTGCAGGAGGAAACTATATGAAAGCCACAGGCATTGTGAGAAGAATTGATGATTTAGGCCGTGTCGTCATTCCAAAAGAAATCCGCCGCACCATGCGGATCCGGGAAGGTGACCCTTTGGAAATATACACAAATACCAACGGAGAGGTGATTTTTAAAAAATATTCGCCGATTGGTGAAATGTCCGGTTTTGCCGGGCAATATGCCGATGTATTGCATAAGATGTGTGCAGCACCGGCAATTATCTGTGACCGCGACCATGTTATTGCTGCCGCTGGCATCCCGAAAAAAGAAGTGTTGGAGCGGCGCATTACACCAGTTTTGGAGGAGGCTATGGAATCCCGACGCTGTATCGGGGAAGAAGCTGCTTCGGCTCATATCAAACCAATTGAAGGAACAGATCGCCAAGCAATGGTCTGCTGTCCAGTAATTTCCGGCGGCGATGTAACAGGGAGTGTACTGCTCCTTTCCCAAACGCCAGACTCTAATCCCAATGACCTACAATGCAAACTTACACAAGCCGCAGCAGCCTTTTTAAGCCGGCAGCTGGAAGATTAAAACTTTTATATTAGGTAAAGGATGAGAACGGCATCCATCCTGAAGAGCCTTTATTATTAATATTGTTTAAAAAACCGGTAGGAATATCGAATAAAGATAAAATATTGGCGTCAACACCGAGTCTTTTACAATCAAGGTACAGAAGAGATGAGCGAAGACTATGGACTCTAACCGTGTGACAAACCATGTTTATTTGGAAAAGCACAGAAGGATTCAATTTCCTCTGTGCTTTTATTATAGTTAAATATTGATTGGACATTTATGAACAATTGAACATGTGCATTTAAATAGGATTTTCTTCATCTGTGTGCATTAAAAAATTTTAAACATGTGTCCAATTCTGCGGGATAAAAACGTTAATAAACATTAAAGGAGGCAATCGAATGAGAAGAATACTCTTGGGAATATGGATTGTGGCAGTTGTTGTTTTCTTTATTGATTGGGGAATTGTAGGGTTATCCCTGTTAACCGGTAATTATGAAGTTCAAGCGGGGATCTATGTTGGACTTGTTTGTATGATCTTGATATTTATGGGCGTTTTTTACAAACTGTTTGTCAATCGATGTCCTTATTGCGGCAAATTCCTCTTTTTTGATGAAACCTACTGCTCTTCCTGCAAAAAAGAAATCCAACGTTAGTTAAGCGACAACTCGTAAAATGCAGGCATGATCGTTGCAGAATAAAGCGTATTCCTTTTGCCTACTTGTTTGCAAATTACAGAATGTGATATAATAATACTAAAAACAACTGGAGGTTTCTGTGATGATCTTTTATCTTTCCATCATTGAAACTCCGGAAGAAAAATCAAAACTGGAACAGATCTATCTGGAGTACCGCGGCTTAATGTTTCATGTCGCCAATTCCATCTTACATAACGAGCAAGACGCGGAAGACGCAATTCATCAGGCGTTTATCAAAATAGCGGAAAATATCCAAAAAATTGATGAACCTGTGTGTCCAAAAACACAGGGGTATGTCGTTACGATTGCGGAAAATAAAGCGATCGACCTGTACCGTCGCCGCATCAAGCATCCAATGGTTGAAATGGATGACGAGGTACCGGGTATCTCCTTTGTTTATGAAGGAGAAAACGCTTTGACAGCCTGCATCTTAAAGCTTCCCGCACGGTATCGTGAAATGATTTTGCTGCGGTATCATTATGGATACAGTGTGAAAGAAGTTGCGGCGATAATGGGGATTTCCTTTTCCGCAGCGTCGAAGCTCGATCAACGGGCTAAAAACAAGTTGAAAGACCTGTATAAAAAGGAGGAACAGTCGTGATTACAGATACAATGCTCAGCACAGCCGCTGCGGAGGCTGACCAAGTTATCCAGAACTCTCTTCCAGCCAAAGAGGAATGTGACCATCACTTTTCTCCGCATTTTGAGGGTAAGATGAGACGTGTGCTTCTAAAAGAACGTCATCGGGCTGTCTATCAGTTTCTCCGGCGAGCGGCTTGTTTCGTTACAGCCATCCTACTGGTGGGTTCCGTATGGTTAGCGGTTGACACAGAGGCCCGAGCTGCTTTCTTTGCCTGGGTGAAAGAGCGTTACGAAACCTATGTGGTTTACCGATTTGCGGGAGAAGCTGATAAGCAGGCAAATGCCATGCATTACGAACCGGCGTGGCTGCCAGAAGGATATGAAAAGGCTAAGGAAAGCATTTCGGAAGCAGGTGCCTTCTATGTTTATCAGAATAAAGAAGGCGAGATGATCAGTTTTATTTGTTCCGAGGGAACGGACGCGACCGCCCTGTTTCTGATTTCAGATGATACAACCGCAAAAAAAGTATCCGTGGATGAGCTTCCAGCTGATTTTTACCAGGCATCCGACGAGGAAACCTCGAACGCTTTGGTTTGGCTGTCTGAAACAGGAGATTCGGTATTTTGTATTACTGCCCCGTTATCCGAACAGACCTTGATTCAGATTGCGGAAAGCGTAAAAAAAGAATAACGATCAAAACAGCAGTTGAAATAAATTCAACTGCTGTTTTCTGATACTGCTATGATAACGAAAGGACATCATGATGCAACAGAAACAGTTCTGAAACATTCTTCGGATATAATAAGCAAGGAGATTTTGTAGGGGGGAAGATTGTGTATCCGGTATTAATTGTAGAAGATGAAAGAGCCATTGCGGACCTGATTGAAATGACATTGGAAGATTTTGGATATGTCTGTGTAAAGGCGTTTGATGGGGAACAGGCAGCGGATTTCATTGAAAAAGAAAAATTTGATCTGATTCTTCTGGATGTCATGCTGCCCGGTGTGGATGGGTTTTCGCTTATGGAATATATCCGGCCAACCGAGACGCCTGTCATCTTCCTCACCGCAAAATCCTCTGTGGAAGATCGAGTGCGAGGGCTAAGAGCGGGCGCGTATGATTATATCGTAAAGCCATTTGCCCCAGATGAACTACTGGCTCGAGTGGATGGCTTGATGCGGCACACCGGCAGAAGAAGCCGCACCATCCGGCTTTGGGATGTGGAAATAAACCCCGACACCCGAACCGTTTCCAAAAAGGGTGTACCGGTCAGCCTGACTCCCCGGGAATTTGATCTGCTTATGGCACTGGTGTTAAATCGGGGAATTGTGCTCTATCGAGACGTTTTATTTGAGCGGGTATGGGGACTGGACAGCGAAGCCAATACTCGAACATTGGACATTCATATATCCCGACTCCGAAAAAAACTGGGATGGGAGCATCAGCTTCGCTCCGTGCCAAAAATCGGGTATCTTCTGGAGGCGGAACGGTGAAATTTGCGTATAAACTAACACTGGCAATTTTATCCTTATTATGCGCCGCGCTGTCTTTTGGGGGAACCTGGACCATCCAGCAGAATTTTTCTCAGATGCAAAGGGACATGATCCAGCAAAGCAGCCAGCAGCAATTGCGGGATCGGTATACACTGGAAACAAAATTCGGGGAAGCAGAGGACAGCTCTACAAAAACCATGGATTCCCTTGCGGAACTTTACGCGGAGGAGGAGCAGGTGGTGATGGCTGACTCTGCCTCGCCTTTTTCTCTTTTTGGAGAAAATGGGACGGTTTTGTATTCCAATATGCCCCATACCATTCCCTATTCCGACCAACAGGCAGCCATTTCCGCAGGCGAAACAAAGGCGCGTTACATTGCCGTTGGCGAACAATACTATCTCCTTCTTGCAACGCCGCTGCGCGGCTTGGACCGCCCAATCTGGCTGGTAAACGCCTATGATGTATCCAAACAGTTCCAAGAACGGGACCGGCAAATTCGCCAGCATTTGATTTTACAAGGTACCGCATTGGTGCTGACAGGCGCCGCGGCGCTTTGCATTTCCAGGATTTTGACGAGGTCCTTAAAAAAGCTGGAATCTGCCAGCGACGCCTTGTCGGAAGGAAAAACCGGCGTTCGGGTGGAGATTTCCTCCGGAGATGAGCTGGAACGGCTGGGAAAAACCTTTAACCAAATGGCGGACGCGATTGAAACACAGTTCCAAATGCTCCAGGAAGAAACCAACCGGCAAAAACGCTTTGTGGCGGCATTTACCCACGAATTGAAAACCCCCATGACCGCAATCTTAGGTTACTCCAATATGCTGCGCAGCGGAGAACAGCCGGCGGAAAGGCGGCGGAAAGCCGCGGATTACATTTATCGGGAATCTACCCGGTTGGAAACTTTATGTCAGGAATTGTTGCTTCTGCTGGGGCTTGAAAAGGGAGAGTGCCAGTTAAAGCCAACCTCGATTGCCGCCATATACGGCGATATTCGCCGCAGCCTGCCGGAAAACTTCCTCCGGATCGAACTGTTGTGCGAAGAAAAAATTTCGGTTCAAGGGAACAGGGCGCTGTTGGTGACGTGGATTCGGAATCTGATTTTAAACGCAGCGGCGGCGGAACCAAAGGATCGCATGGTAACCGTTACCTGTACCCGGCAATCGGACGGAATCCGGCTTTGTGTGGAGGACCATGGGAAAGGAATCCCGGAAGAAGAACTTTCTAAAATTACGGAGCCTTTTTACCGTGTAGAAAAAAGCCGAACAAGGGAAAATGGCGGCAACGGCTTGGGACTGAGTATCTGTTCCATGATCGCGCAGATTCACCACAGCAGCTTTCAGATCGAAAGCAGCTTGGGGATTGGCACCAAAGTATGGATCACGCTGAAGGAGGCGAAATCGTGAAACGGAAAAAACGCCTGCGGCAAATCACGTTGCTTTTTTTGAGTATTCTCTGCCTGTTTTCCATGGCGCTGCCATGGGTATTCGCATCCTGGCACGATGCAAGGCTGTTGGAAACGGACATCCCGCGGCCGGTTTCCGTGGAACTTCCCTCCGAACAGGCTCAGGAGATCCCCGTTTTGTACGCGCTGTATCGAAAGCGGTATCTGTCCGGCATGGAAATGGACGCGCCTTACACACCGGCAGATGCGGCGGAACAAGCGGCGATCCTGTCGGCCAAAGCGGAAGATCTCCAAAATGCAGGGGTACTGCTGGAAGAATGCCTGCAAAAAATCGAGGAAATTTTCCTCCGGCCTTCTTCCGCCGCCTATTCTCAGGAACAGGATGGATTGCTAGGGGGGACGTATCTTGCTTATCCGGGCACGACCCACAAGCAGCTGGAAAGCGTCGCGGTACAGTGGCACCGAAAAACAGGGTTGGTCACCTCTTGTTCCGTCACCGTGCAGCTCATGGACAAGGATGCGGACATATTTCTAAACGCTTACCGCACCTATCTTGGATTGGATGTTCTGACGGATTGGGAAACCGCAGAGACCGGGGGAGCAAGTGCGGCTTGTTGGTCAAAAAGCGGACAAATTTATCTTTACTATACCTTTCAGGAGGATCGCCTGTCCTTTGGCGCCATTTCCCTATCCACAGAGGAATTTGCTTCTTCTTTTTCAAAATTCTTCTGAATGGAAACATTTCGGAAATGACCAGATGATAATCTGGATGAGAAAGGAAGGGATCATCCAATGAAAAAATTTTCCGCTCTCTTTATTGCGATCCTTTTGGCCGCCAGTTTCACCGCGTGCCAAAACAGTTCGGCAAAACCCAACGAAACCAGCAGCGTTTCCGTAGAGGCTTCAGACGTTTCTGCATCTGCATCCAATCAGGAATCAGACGGAAATGCGCTCCGTTCCCTAAAAATTGGAAATACCACAGGCCGATATGGAACAGCCTTTCAGATGGATCACACCATCCTGCGTTACATCGATTATCCGTCGGCCAGCGATACGGCTCTTTGCGCCCAACCTGCCTGCAATCACGACAGTGAAAGCTGTACAGCGTATATTGCAAACGGTTATACGGTTTCGAGCATCGCCATAGTGGACGATCAAACCATTGCGTTTCTCGTAAACCCGCTATCCAGCGAGAATGGCGGTGCTATCATCTATTTGGCGGACAGCAGTGGAAGCAACCGGCGAAAAATTTTCCAGGCAGATTCCGGGGAAGATATTTGGGAATTGTGCTGCGTGGATGATGAGAATTTATATTTTTCCGTTTTTGTCACCCAGCCGGATGGAAGCGGCGACCGTATGGATCTGTACCGGGTTCCTTTGGATGGCGGAGACGCAGAACAGGTGTTTCCCCTTGCGGATCAGGTGTTAGGAGTGGATGGCCGAGAAATTGTGTGTTACGAATACAATTTTGAGGTGCCGGAAAACACACAGGAACCGGAAATTCCAGAGGGCGCGACGCAGGAAGAAATTGACCAGCTTTATGTCCAATATCAGTCGTCCTTTGTGGGCACGCATCGGGTTTATCTGCAAAATGTGGATACCGGTGCGGAACGGGATTTGGAAACGTGGACTTCTCCCATGGGGAATGAGGGGCGGCTGCAAATGTGGCAGGACGGCGCTTTGTACTGGTGCGATTCCCAATGGAATCAGCTGCCGGATCAGCTGCATTGGACTTCCGGAAATGGACAAAGCAGCGAGATTGCGGTTTCCTGGCCCAGTGATGTTTTGACGGATGTGCAAAACGATCCGGAGGGAAACGCCGGCGTTGAACGGCTGGAAGTCATTGTGGAAAACCATGCCTTGCTGACGGTCAAGGGTCCTTGGGAGGAGTTTCGCCGGTATGCGGTGGATTTATCGGACGGATCCGTTACCGAAATCCCCCTGCGCTACCAAAGCAACGGTAAAGAAAAACCTGTGGCCATATTGGGACAAAGTGCGGACAGCCCCCTTGTGGAAATTGAAACCCAGATGGAAGAAGTCACTTACATTCAGTCCGATGGAACGCCTACGACCAACGGTTCGGTAATCAACCGGTATGCCTTGATTTCCTTTGTGGATTTCTTCGCGGGCAATCCAAATTATCGGGAAATCCAGACACAGTATCTCCAATCCCTTTGGTAATCGGTTTTAGCAAAACGGCGCCTTTCCGGCGCTGTTTTGCTTTGTTCGGAAACAGAATGGAAATATCGCCATGTTACCGTTAAAGCAGGAGGGCGATAGGAATGGAACAGAAAACATTACCACAATTGGACATAAATTATTTGGAAAAAACATATTCGACTCCGGGAAAAGGACGAAAAAAAGTGCTGAATGGGATTTCCATGACGCTGACGCCGGGACTTTATGGAATTTTAGGACCCAATGGCGCGGGAAAGTCCACCCTAATTGGAATCATTACCAGCGGGGTTGCCGCCGATGCGGGACAGGTGCTTTGGAATCACCGGCCGGCGCGAGGAATCCAGTTTCGCCGCATTCTTGGGTATGCGCCCCAGCAGCAAAGTCTTTACGCCAATTACACCGGGCGCAGATTTTTAGCTTATTTGGCGGCCTTAAAGGAAATTCCACGCAAAAATACCGCTGGTGAGGTTTCTCGTGTTGCCGCGGCGGTCCATTTGGAAACGGAACTGGACAAACGGCTGACTGCGTATTCCGGCGGCATGAAGCAGCGCTTTTGGTGGCGTCCGCGCTGCTGGGGGATCCAAAGCTGCTGATTCTGGATGAACCCACTGCGGGACTGGACCCCAAGGAACGAGTCCGTCTGCGGAACCTTTTATCCGGTATGGCGAAAGAGCGGATCATTCTAGTTGCCACCCATGTAGTTTCCGATATGGAAACCGTCGCCAATCAGGTGATCCTGCTTCGTTCCGGCCAAGTGGTGGATATTGCCCCGGTTCCAACGCTGATTGAACGGTATGCGCCCGGAAAAGGATTGGAAGAGGTCTACCTGCATATTTTTGGCGAGGAGGATGGAAAATGAGGTTGTTTCTTGCCGAGATGCGGAAAATTTGGGGAAACCGAACCTTTTTGCTGCTGCTTGCCATCCTAGCCTTCGCCAATCTCTTTTTGCTTTGGACCGGCACCCGTCCCGCCGCAAATCAGCCCACCGCTTCCGCTTATCGCAGAGCGGCGGCGGAACTATCCCCCCTAACTATGGAAGAAAAGGGCGAACTGCTGCATTCCCGTTATGCCGACGCGGAAGGACTTTTGAAAATGGAGCAGTTTTTTCGGGAATCCGCCAATGAAAATCCTGCCTGGCTGGGATACCGGGAACAAAATGAAGCGTTGTTTCAAAACTATGAGCAGCGGTATTTGGAACACGATTATTCTCTATCTACTGGCAGTTTGACGGGCGATTACATTTTATATCATAAATTAACGGGGGAATACGATGTTGTCGCCAACTATTCCGGATTTTTGAAAGAGGTGCAGGAAAAGGCGGTGCGGCTTTCGGGACTGTCCATTTTCCAGAATGAACAATCGGATTTTGAACGGGAAAGTATTCTGCGGACAGCTGCGGTTTATGAGAATCTGCAAGAAATTCCAATTGATTATTCCCCTCAGAAAGGGCTGTACACCGCCATTTCCTACGCTTTTACCGATTTGTTTTTGCTGGCTGCCACCGCGCTTTTGGCTATGCTTTTGGTGCGGCAGGAACGGGATCATGGGCTTTTGGGTTTGATTCGTACATTACCAAGAGGGTGCCTTTTCACCGCTGCTGCCAAGCTCGGGGCTTTTGGGATCAGCTTGTTGGCCATTTTGCTGCTGCTTTATGGCGTCAATTTGGCGTATTGCGGCGTTACTTTTGGATTGGGACCCCTTTCCCGCAGCATTCAAAGTGTTCCCGCTTTGATGCGATGCACCATGAAAATCACCGTGGGACAATATTTGGGGCTGTTTTTGTTGGCAAAATGGGCTGGCATCTTGGTAATGGGTTTATGGGTCATGGCTGCCATGCTGGCTGCCCGGAATATGGCAGCCGGTTGGATCAGCGCATTAGCGCTTCCATTGGCCATGTACGGAATTCGATGGATGATTCCCGCCACCGGAAAGCTCAGTGTGATCAAATACGCCAACCTTGCCAGCTTGCTGCAAACCAATGAGTTGTTGGGAATCTATCGGGATTTGGATTGGTTTGGCAGACCGGTTTCCCTTCCTTTTGTAGAATGGACTACGGCTGTTCTTTTCGGGCTTACATTTGGGATTGCCTTTTGTCTGCTGTTTTCCAAAGCAAAACTTTCCCATTCTCCTATACGCGGAAAAATTTTTCCGATTCCTCATCAAACACATCCTGTCACCATATTTCAGGAAGAGGGGAAAAAGCTGTTTTGGATGAACGGCGCGGCAATTTTACTGATTGGTTTTTTCATTTGGAACATCTGCCAAACGGGAACATCCGAAAATTATCGGGATGCCGAGGAAATTTATTACGCCAATTATATGAATTTGCTTTCCGGTCCCTGGACGTCGGAAAGTTATAACAAAATTTTTCGGTTTGGAGAAGAGTTTTCGCCGATGCTGGAAACGCAGCGGAAAATTGCCGCCGGGAAGCTCAGCCAGTATGCTCTGGCGGAATACGCGCCGTTGCAGCAAAAATACGAGGTTTACACCCGGATCATTCAAAATAACATCAATCTCTATTTGAAAGAGCATCCCAAAGCCTGGCTGGTGTATGAAACCGGTTATCGCCGGTTGTTCGGTCTGAATGGAAATACAGCTTTGTATGATACCCTCTACGCCGGCCTTTTATGCGCTTTCTGCTTTTCCGGCCTATTCGCTATGGAACGAAAAAGCGGTATGGAGGTGATCCTCCGCTGCACACCCAGGGGTCGCAGCAAAACCGTTCAAATGAAACTGCTGCAAAGCGGTATTGGGGCTGTTGCCATCACCCTGGTAGCTTCCATTCCCCATTTGTATCAAATTCTGCGGGACTATGGGCTTCCGGCTATGTTCGCCCCCACCATGAGTATCTCTGATTTTGAGAATATCCCGTCCTGCTTTACCCTGAGCGATCTTCTTCTTTTCTGTTTCATCTGCCGTTTCGCAGCATGTATGGGAATGGGGCTTATTTCATTGTGGCTTGGGCAGAAAATGGGACATTCTTTGACAACCTCTTTTATTTCCGCAACAATTTTCTGCCTGCCAAGTTTATTGGCGCTCTCCGGTATGGAAAATGGGATTGAATGGCTTAGCTTTTTTCCACTTTTCCACGCCGTATCCCTTTGCGCGACACAGGGAATGTCTGTGGATGGCTCTCCATATAGCTTTGCTTGGGTTGTATGGCTGATTCTCTTGTTTTCCTTGGCAGGAATGTGCTTGTTAGTTCTTGACTTATTAATGGATTATGAATGAAAGCGAATATATTAAATGGGTCATAGCACCGCAAATATCGGTCAAAAGTATACTTAAAGCAACATATCTCTAGTAAAAGTGATCAGAGGTGATTTTATAAATCAGCCATAAACTCTCATTAGCAACTGAAAAACACCCGTCCAATACGGACGGGTGTTTTGTCATCTCACGTTGTACAAATCCCGGCAGCAAAGCCATCTCGGATGTGCAAATTCTGGCCAGTAAGAATTGCGCCAACTGCACGGATAAACACGGCAACAACCGTTCTGATCGCAGCAAATCCGGCACTTGCTTCGGGAACATCCCCCGCCGCAATGGTAAACCGGGACATCCGGATCATCGCAATTGGAATTTAAGCCAGACATACAGCCTGAACAGGAAACCGAATCAGAAGTTGCAACATCATAAGCGTAATCATAATCACGCCTGCAGTTGGATCCACAGTTCCAACATCCACAACCATGCTGTTTATTTTCAGAGTCTGGACATGTTTCTTCCTGTGTTTGCACAGTATTCTCACAACCGCACCCGATATTTTGTTCTACCGCTTCCTGCTCATGCTGGCAGCCGCAACAGAAGCATTTTCCGCAATGACAACACATTGAATCTCCCCCTTAATCGGTAATACAGGATGAATCCTGCTGCCCTATTGTATGAGGAAGAAATCTCTGCCGTTCCGATTCAATTTTTACATACAAAAGCCTTAAAAAATCACAGCAAATGCCAGCCATACAGCCGCAGATCCACTCTGCCGTCAGCAGTAAAGCAAATTCCTTCCTGTTCAAGAAGGCTCTGTTGCTGCAGGAAAGTCACTGCTGTTTCCCCTTTGCGGTTCACAACCCGGTGACAAGGAACATCATCAGGAGCAATATGCAGCGCATACCCAACCACCCGAGAAAGGCGCGGATTTCCAGCAAGCAATGCAATCTGACCATAGGTAGCAACTTTTCCCGGCGGAATCTGCCGTACAATCTCATAAATTCGCTGATACAATTTCGACATTTTATCTGCTCCTGCAAAAAAGGGACGGAAATCCGTCCCTTTCGTTTTTATACAGTTGTGTGAACCAGTTTTGCCTTGCCGGACAATGTATAGCATCCTGCACTTGCCGGAATAAAGACACTGTCACCCTTGACCAATTTCATATCTTCCCCATCCATCCGGAGTGTCAGGCTGCCATCCAAAACCAAGATAGAATGGAACGATTTCTCATCGGCACAGAGCTCCGCCTTGTCCGAAATCTCCATCTCATGTACAGTAAAATACTCACAGGATGCAAGCAAAGTGGAAACATAGCCGTCAAAGGTTTCCTTTTTGCCCTGCGGTCCAACCGGATGGGAAGGAGGTGTCAGACTGGTGACATCCAATGCTTTCTCAATGTGAAGCGGACGGGTTTTGCCGTCGGCACCCACACGTCCATAATCGTACACACGATAGGTGGTATTGGAGTTCTGTTGGATCTCCGCAATCAGGATACCGCTGCCAATCGCGTGGAGCGTTTTCGCTTCAATAAAGAACATATCTCCTGGATGAACCTCTACCCGGTTGGTCACTTCGAGCAGCGTGTTGTTCTCAATACGCTCTTTAAACTCTTCTTTGGAAATCTCATGGGTAAAGCCATAAAGCAACGACGCGCCGGGCTCACAATCCACAACATACCACATTTCGGTCTTGCCGTATTCACCCTCTACCCGCTGGGCATATTCATTATCGGGGTGAACCTGCACCGAAAGATTGTCCTTCGCATCAATCAGCTTAATCAGAATCGGGAAATTCTCAAATTTTTCACAGTCAGTTCCCAGCACTGCTTTGCCGGCCTTTTGAATATAATCTGCCAGCGTCATACCGGCATATTCGCCATCGGCAATCACCGAGTTGCCATCTTTGTGACAGGAAAGCTCCCAGCTTTCGGCAACCTTATCATAATCGCACTTTTTGCCGAACTCGTCGCGCAGCTTGGTGCCGCCCCAAAGATAATCTTTAAACGCAGGATTCAGTTTCATCGCTTTCATGGAAAAAACCTCCTAATATAATTTTTATTTGGACATAACAGACTCCAATGCCTTTTCCAGAGTTTTGGCATCCTCAACGTTGCAGGCATTCGCACCCTTGAGCGTCTTTTTCACCAACCCAGTCAGCACCTTTCCGGGACCGCATTCGATAAATGTATCCATTCCCGCCGCTTCCATGGCTGCCAATTCTTTGGTAAATAGCACCGGCGACACAATATGGCTGGCGAGACGAGACGGAATATCCGAAAAATCCTCCAGTTTTTCGCCAGAAAGGTTGGAATAGAAATCCACTTGCGGCTTCCGGAAAGAAAACGCTTTGGCATGTTCATAAAACTCATCCGCAGCCGGCTGCATCAGCTTGGAATGGAACGCAGACGCAACTGCAAGCGGGATAGCCCGTTTGCCCATCTCCGCAAATTTCGCGGAAGCGGCGGCAACGGCCTCTTTTTCCCCTGCAATCACAGTCTGCACAGTGGAATTATAGTTAACCGGCACAACATATCCTTCTGTCTCGGCACAAATTTTTGCCACAGTTTCTTCGTCAGAACCCATAATCGCCGCCATGGCGCCGTTTGAATTGGCAGCACATTTCCCCATTGCCGCCGCACGGTACCGAATCAGGGCAAATCCCTCTTCCATTGAAAGCATCCCGCTCGCCACCATCGCGGCATATTCACCCAGCGAATGTCCCGCAACGGCTGCAAACGGCACGCCTTTTTCCGTCAAGGCGGCAAATGCCGCCAGCGATACTGCCATAATAGCCGGTTGTGCCACCTCGGTCGCTGCCAATTCCTCGGCCGAGCCATCCCGGCAAAGAGCCAGAAGGTCGTATTCCAACACAGAAGAAGCAATTTCAAATACTTTGGATGCACCGTCCGAAAGAGCGGCCAGTTCCACACCCATCCCAGGTTTTTGAGAGCCTTGTCCAGCAAATAACAATGCGTTCATGTATGATTTCCTTTCTGAAAAACAGAAAAAACCTCTCCGTTTTTCGACAGAATTACCAGAATATTTTGTTACTTTTTTGTGAAAATATCTCTTCCATTTGCCAGAAAGCGCCAAACAGCCAGAATACTTGTTGACAAAAGCGTAACAAATCAGTACAATAAATATAAGATCGTGAAGTTTCTTTTTGACAGAAGCTTCTTCTTTCACTATAACAAATCTGCGCCCTTTTTGCAAGTCTTTTTGCGAATCTGTGCAGATTTCATTTTGATATAGAAAGGAATTGAAAATGGGAATTCAAATTCTGGGAACCGGCTCTTTTATTCCGGAACGGGTTGTAGAAAACGAAGAATTCACCCAATATGTAGATACCTCTGATGAATGGATTGTCAAGCACTCCGGTATCAATCGCCGTCATCTGCATGACGGCGCCAATTTCGAAATGGCGCTTTTTGCAGCGGAACGAGCTTTGGAAAACGCTGGAATTACAGCGACAGATCTTGATATGATTATCTGTACTACTGTTACTTCTGACTACTACACACCGTCTCTGTCCTGTATCATACAGGGAAAGTTAGGAGCATCCAACGCCCTCGCTTTTGATGTCAATGCTGCCTGTGCCGGGTTTGTTTACGGAACCGATATTGCACGGCTTTACTTGAAAAACGGCATGAGCCGGATTATGGTCGTCTCTTCCGAAAAACTTTCCCAGATTACTGATTATACTGACCGTTCTACCTGCGTTTTATTCGGTGATGGCGCCGGTGCCGTTATTTTTGGGCCTTCGGACAAGCCATATGCTGCTGATTTCGGTTCAGATGGAACAGGAGCATATACTCTTTTCGCACGGCATCCGGAGAATCAGGTGCCATTTGTAACAACACGCTCAACGGCCTCTTGCGACGGATTTGCCGACATCAAGCCTGGAATGCTGTATATGGACGGACGAAAAGTTTACAAATTTGCAGTAACTTCTATGCCCAAAGCTGTCCGCAATGCCTGTGAAAAATACGGCATCACATTGGATCAGCTTGATTGGCTGATCCCTCATCAGGCAAATATCCGGATTATTCAGACCGCAAACGCCGCAATGGAATTTCCCATGGAAAAAACCATCTGCAACATTGCCGAACGCGCCAATACCTCTTCTGCGTGTATTCCCATTGCACTGGATGAAGCAATCCGGGACGGCAGAATCCAGCATGGTCAAACACTTTGCTTGGTCGGATTTGGCGCAGGATTGGTATATGGCAGTTCAGTTTTTGAGTATTAAACAGAAAGGAACATCAGAATAAGATGAAAACCAGAATTACGGAACTTCTCGGTGTCGAGTACCCCGTCCTGCAGGGCGGTATGGCCTGGGTAGCGGAATCCACTCTTGCCGCAGCGGTTTCCAATGCCGGCGGCGTTGGCCTGATTGCAGGCGGCTCCGCACCTGCCGAAGTTATCCGCGAAGAAATCCGCAAAGCGAAAAAATTGACCGATAAACCTTTTGGCGTCAACATTATGCTGATGAGCCCGAATGCCGAGGAACTGGCAAAAATTGTGGTGGAAGAGGGTGTTGCCGTAGTCACCACCGGTGCCGGAAATCCCGGGCAGTATATGGAAAGCTGGAAGGCTGCCGGTATCAAGGTAATTCCGGTTGTCGCTTCGGTCGCGTTGGCGCGGCGTATGGAACGCGCGGGTGCCGATGCTGTGATTGCCGAAGGCTGCGAATCAGGCGGTCATATCGGGCAGACAACCACCATGTGTCTGGTACCGCAGGTCGTCGACGCAGTATCCATCCCAGTTCTGGCCGCAGGCGGTATCGCAGATGGCCGCGGACTTGCCGCTGCCATGATGCTTGGCGCGGAAGGTATCCAGATGGGTACTGTTTTCCTTGCTTCGGAAGAATGCCAGATCCATCCCAATTATAAAGAGCTTGTTCTGGGCGCCAAGGACACCGACTCAGCGGTCACGGGACAAATCTGCGGCGGCGCAGCTGTCCGGCAGATCAAAAACCGATATACCAAAAAAGTCATTGAGAGAGAACGTGCCGGTGCTACCTTTGAGGAAATTGAAGAACTTACCATCGGTTCGCTCCGCCGTGCAGCAAAAGACGGCGACCGTGAAAACGGCAGCTTTATGGCTGGACAAATTGCAGGTATGGTACATGAAATTCGTCCCTGCAGCAAAATCATCACTGATGTTTTCACTGAAGCGGAAGAGCTCCTCCGAAACAAAGCAGCTTCCCTTTCCCTGTAAACTCTATTTTATCTGAAAGGAAGATCAGAATGGCAAAAACCGCACTGATTACCGGCGCCTCCCAGGGGATCGGCGCCTGCATTGCCAAAACACTGGCAGCAGAAGGTTATAATATCGCTATCAACTGCCGCGGCGAACAGGAACTGGAAAACGGCGGCAAACAAACCGCAGAAGCATGCCGCGCTTTCGGCGTGGAAGCAGAGTGTTTCCTCTGCGATGTTTCGGACTTTACTGCCTGCGAAACGATGACCAAAGCGGTAAAAGAACGCTTTGGATCGATTGATGTTCTGGTTAACAACGCCGGCATCACTCGCGATGGTCTACTTGCCCGGATGAGCGAGGCACAGTTCGACGCTGTTACGAATGTAAACTACAAATCTGTGTTTAATATGATGCGCCATGTCAGCGGCGTTATGATGCGGCAGAGAAGCGGCCATATCATTAACATCTCATCGGTCGCTGGTATTTACGGTAACGCCGGACAGATGAACTATGCTGCCGCAAAAGCCGGTATCATCGGTATGACAAAAACAGCCGCCAAAGAACTTGGCAGCCGTAACATCACCGTCAACGCTGTCGCACCCGGCTTTGTTCAGACACCCATGACCGATGTGCTCGACGAAGCATACAAAAAAGCGATTATCGACCGGATTGCGCTGAAACGTTTCGGCCAGCCCGAAGATATCGCAAACGCGGTAGCATTCCTGGCTTCAGATCGCGCTTCCTATATTACCGGCCAGGTTCTGGAAGTATCCGGCTGCATGTCCATGTAACAGGAGGAAACAGAATCCATGAAACGAGTAGTAATTACCGGGGTGGGTGCCATTACCCCGATCGGCAATGATGTCAAAACCATGTGGGACAGCATTCTTGCCGGAAAACACGGCATTTCAGAAATCGATCGCTTTGATGTTTCGGATATCGAAGTAAAATTAGCCGCAATGGTAAAGGATTTCGATCCTTCTTCCGTTGTAGATAAAAAAGAACAGCGTCGCACCGACCTGTACTGTCAGTATGCCCTCTGTGCTGCGGACCAAGCGCTCCGCGACTGCGGCAGCGATCTGAAAGACTTGGATCCCTTTCGTGTCGGTGTAATTGTCGGCAGCGGCATTGGCGGTATCCAGACCTTTGAGGAAGAACACACCAAATTTGAACAAAAAGGCAGCAAGCGAGTTTCTGTCTTTTTTATTCCCATGCTCATTAGTAACATGGCTGCCGGTATGATTTCGATCCGCACCGGCTTCAAAGGCGTAAATTTTGCTCCCGTTACCGCCTGTGCAACCTCTTCCCACGCGGTGGGCGAAGCATTCCGCCAGATTAAACACGGGTATTTGGATGCCTGTGTTACCGGCGGCGCCGAGGCTTCTGTCACCAAATTTGCCGTGGCGGGGTTCCACAACATGGGCGCCCTCTGCACCTCCGCCGACCCGGATCGCGCCTCTATTCCGTTTGACAAGGAACGCTGCGGATTTGTCATGGGTGAAGGCTCCGGCATCCTGATTCTGGAAGAGCTGGAACACGCCAAGGCGCGCGGCGCGCATATCTATGCGGAAATCGTGGGATATGGCGCAACCGGTGACGCCTATCATATTACCAGCCCCTCTCCGGAAGGAGACGCGGCTGCCAAAGCCATGCAGCTAGCCTTCGAAGAAGGCGGATTTACCGCTGCCGATGTGGACTACATCAATGCACATGGTACCTCCACCCCGATCAACGAGCGGTATGAAACCAATGCCGTCAAAAAGGCGCTGGGCGATCACGCAGCAAAAACTCCCGTATCTTCCACTAAATCTATGACTGGTCATATGCTGGGCGCTGCAGGTGCAGTAGAAGCTATTATCACCGCACTTGCACTCGAAAATGGCGTCATTCCCCAGACTCTGGGCTACAAAGTCCCCGACGAGGACTGCGACCTCGACTGCGTGCCGGAAGGCCCCCGCAAAGCGGATATCAAGGTTGCGCTTTCCAACTCGCTGGGATTCGGCGGCCATAACGCCACCCTCTGCCTGAAAAAATACGAAGATTAATCCGAAAGGAAGTGTTTCCCATGTCCGAACTGAAACTGACCGTTTCGGAAATCAAAGAACTGATGGACAAGATGGCTGACACCGGTCTCACGGCTGTCAAGGTAAAAGACGGCGAGTTCGAGCTTACGCTCAAATCCGAGCAGAAGGAAATCGTTGTCCAGGGAGAATCGACGCCCCTCCCCGCTGCACCTGTCCAGGCTGCTCCTGCCGCCAAGAAAGAAGAGCCTGCGGGCAACACCGTTAAATCCCCCATCGTCGGCACATTCTATGCATCTCCCTCCCCCGACAAACCTCCTTTCGTCACCGAAGGCAAAGCGGTCAAAAAGGGCGATGTCCTTTTTATCATTGAATCGATGAAGCTCATGAACGAAATCCAGAGCGAATACGACGGTAAAGTGAAGAAAATTCTGGTGCAGGACGGCCAGCCGGTGGAATACGGCCAGCCAATCCTCATCATTGAGTAAGGAGGGCCATCATGTCTGTGCTGAATCAGGAACAAATCAAGGAAATTATCCCGCACCGTGACCCCTTTCTGCTGATCGACGAGGTCATCGAACTGGAACCCGGCGTCCGCGCTGTGGCGAAAAAATATCTGAAACCCGATGAATTCTGGTTCAAGGGGCATTTTCCCCAGGAACCGGTCCAGCCGGGCGTTCTGACCATCGAGATGCTCGCCCAGACCGGCGCTGTCTGTGCCCTCTGCCTGCCCGAAAACAAAGGGAAGATCGCTTTCTTTGCGGGAATCGACAAAGCCCGTTTTCGTGGCAAAGCCGGTCCTGGTGATACCCTGACGCTGGAAGTGGAGGTTATCAAGACCGCTCACGGAATCAGCTTCTGCAAAGGTACTGCCACTGTGGACGGCAAAAAAATTGCAACTGCCGAATTTTCCTCGGTTCTGGGGGATTAAAGCAGATGTTTCGGAAAGTATTGATTGCAAACCGGGGGGAGATTGCCGTCCGGATTATCCGTGCCTGCCGGGAACTCGGCATTGCAACGGTCGCGGTTTTCTCGGAAGCCGATCGTTCCGCCCTCCATGCACAGATTGCCGACGAGGCAATTTGCATCGGACCGGCAAAAACCTCGGAAAGCTATTTAAACATCAAATCCATCCTGGCGGCTTGTGAACTGACCGGAGCGGAAGCCATCCATCCCGGATTTGGCTTTTTATCGGAAAACGCCAATTTTGCCCGGATGTGCGAAAAGTGTGGCATCACTTTTATCGGACCGCCTCCCTCGGCTATGGACCGGATGGGCGACAAAGCGGAAGCGAAAGCCACGATGAAGGCTGCCGGCGTGCCGGTCGTGCCTGGCTCGGACGGCGAGATTTCCTCGTTAGAAGAAGCCAAGCGAATTGCAACAGAAATCGGTTATCCGGTGATGGTAAAAGCCTCTGCAGGCGGCGGCGGACGTGGCATCCGCAAGGTTGACAATGAATCTCAGCTGGAAAACGCCATCCTCACCGCAAAACAGGAGGCCAAAAGCTTTTTTGGCAACGATGGCATCTATCTGGAAAAATTTATTGTAGATCCCCGTCATGTCGAAATCCAGATTATGGCGGACAACTACGGCAACATCATTCATTTGGGGGAGCGCGACTGCTCTCTGCAGCGGCGCAACCAGAAAATGATCGAGGAGTGTCCCTGTCCGGTGCTCTCCCCCGCCCTGCGGGAGAAAATGGGCGAAGCCGCCAAAAAAGCGGCTGCTGCCTGCGGATACCGCAATGTCGGGACGATTGAATTTCTGCTTTCGGGGGAAAATTTCTACTTTATGGAGATGAATACCCGGATTCAGGTGGAACATCCTATCACCGAGCTGGTAACCAGCATCGACCTGGTCAAATCCCAGCTGCGGATCGCTGCGGGGGAACCGCTGAACATCCGCCAGAACGACATCCATATGACTGGGCATGCCATCGAATGCCGGGTCAACGCCGAAAATCCGGCGCTGGATTTCCGTCCCTGTCCCGGTAAAATTGTCAGCCTGCACATGCCCGGAGGTCCCGGAATCCGCATTGATTCCGCGATGTACCAAGGATGTGAAATCTCCCCATACTATGACAGCATGATTGCCAAACTGATTGCCTACGCCCCCACACGAGAAGAAGCACTGATGAAAATGAAGTGGGCACTGGCAGAATTTTTGGTCGAAGGGGTTGACACCAATATCGATTTTCAGTTAAACTTGATAAAAGACGACGATGTGGAAGCCGCCCGCTACGATATCGGCTTCCTGAACCGGCGGAAGGATCTGTTCCCGCAAAAGCCCTGACCGCTTCGGCGTCCCCACTCTTTTTGGAAAGGCCTGAGGAACTCTTATGCTGGAAGATTTATTTAAGGTAGTCAAGTCACGGCTTGATTATGACAATAAAGGCAGCAACCACGTTCGCTCCAATATCCCGAACGACCTGCTTTTTAAATGCCCCCGCTGTCAGAATGTCATGTTTATGGACGAGTTTAAATCCGCCATGAAGGTGTGCTCCGCCTGTAATTATCACGCCCGTATCTCGGCAAGAGAGCGACTGGAAATCACCGTAGATAAGGATAGTTTTGTTGAATATGACGCCGACCTGGTTTCCAAAGATCCATTGAATTTTGAGGGGTATCCGGAAAAGGTAGAAGCTGCTCAAAAGGCAACCGGCTTGCGCGATGCCATTTTAACCGGGGAATGCACCATCCGCACCCGCAAATGTGTCATCGGTGTCATGGATTCCCATTTTATGATGGCTTCGATGGGTTCGGTAGTGGGCGAAAAAATTGCCCGTGCTTTTGAACGCGCCACCGAAAAACGTCTGCCGGTCGTACTCTTTACCGCTTCAGGCGGTGCAAGAATGCAGGAGGGGATCCTCTCCCTGATGCAAATGGCCAAAACCTCGGCTGCGATTGCCCGGCATTCGGATGCAGGACTGCTCTATATCACCGTTCTGACCGATCCCACAACCGGCGGTGTCACTGCTTCGTTTGCCTCTCTGGGCGACATTATCATCGCGGAACCCAAAGTGCTGATCGGATTTGCCGGACGGCGCGTTATTGAGGATACCATCAAGCAGCGACTTCCCGACGATTTCCAATCGGCTGAATTCCTGCTGGAACACGGATTTGTCGATATGATTGTCAGCCGTGTCAATATGCGGCGCACCATTTCCAAGCTTTTGAAGCTTCATCTCAGCGCAACGGAGGGACCAAACCATGAATGAACTGACCGCATGGGAGCGGATCGAGCTCATCCGCCACAAAAACCGTCCCACCATCAACGATTATATCCCGATGATTTTTGACGAGTTTTATGAAATGCACGGCGACCGCTGTTTCGGTGACGATCCTGCGATTATTGGCGGTATTGGCAAGATCAGCGGTATTCCGGTTACTGTAATCGGCCAGGTAAAAGGGCGCGACCTGGAGGAAAACAAGCGCACCAACTTTGCCTGCCCCCATCCGGAAGGATACCGCAAAGCTCTTCGACTAGCAAAACAGGCGGAGAAATTCCACCGGCCGGTCATCTGCTTTATTGACACTCCCGGCGCATTCTGCGGCGTAGCTGCCGAGGAACGCGGCCAGGGCGAAGCAATTGCCCGCAATCTGTTGGAATTTAGCCGGCTGAAAACACCGGTCATTTCGGTTGTACTGGGCGAAGGCGGATCCGGCGGCGCATTGGCACTCGGTGTCTGCGACGCCCTGTTTATGCTTCAGAACGCCGTATACAGCGTCATCTCTCCGCGCGGCTGCGCCAGTATCCTCTGGAAAGACGCCACCCGGGAAAAGGACGCGGCGGAGCGGCTGCACATTACTGCGGAGGATCTTGTTTCCTTTGGCATTTGCGATGGTATTATCCCGGAATCTCAGGGCGGTGCTCACACCAACCCGGAGCTCACAGCCGAAAATATCGCCGATACAATTTTGGAAAGTTTGCGCATAATTACGCAAAAAAGTGTTGCAAATTTGCTGGAAGCACGGTATAATAAATTCAGAAAAATCGGAGAATTTGAAGAAATTACTAATTCATCCGACACAGAACGGTTATAACCGCTTTGCGTTATAATAAAAAGATAATTTTTAGAAGGAGGAAAATCTCATGGTATTTGAGAAAGTCCGCGACATTCTGGTAGAACAGCTGGATGTTGAAGAAGAAAAAGTCAGCATGGAGGCGTCTATCATTGACGACCTCGGCGCAGATTCTCTGGACGTTGTTGACCTCGTGATGTCTCTGGAAGACGAGTTTGACGTGGAAATTCCCGACGATCAGGTAAAGAACATGAAAACCGTCGGCGACATCGTGAAATACATTGAAGAAAATGCATAAGCTCTTCCTTCATTGTAGGGACGGCCTGAAAAGGCCGTCCCTTTTGTCGTATAAAATTTCGTGTAACACTTTTGAGAGCCTCTACATAGTATAGGATACATCAATCAAAGGAGGTTCTCTTCTATGAACTGTTTTGGTAACAATAACTGCAGCTGGATCCTCATCATCATCCTTCTCCTCATCTGCTGCGGCGGATGCGGCAGCAATGGCTGCGGCAACAACTGTGGCTGCAACGACTGCAACAACAACTGCGGCTGCTGCTAACCCACCCTTTTTCAAGCCGTCCGGCAAATTGCCGGACGGCTTTTTTTGTCTGGCCATCTTGCAGGAAACATGATAAAATAAAGACAGAATAACTCCGCACAAAATGTCGGGCAGACATTGTTCCAATCTGGTAGAATGAAAGCAGACAGGAGAGGATGAAATGGATTGGATTACCGGAATACAAAACGCCATCATCTATATCGAATCGCATCTGACAGAGTCGATTTCGTATGAAGAGGTGGCAGCGCAAAGCTTTTCTTCGAGCTATCATTTCCAACGGGTGTTCAGCATCCTTTGCGGATTCACACTGGGCGAATACATCCGCAGCCGCAGGCTTACACTGGCCGGCATGGAGCTTGCGGAAGGCAAAATCAAGGTGATTGACGCCGCTTTGAAATATGGGTATGAAAGCCCGGACAGCTTTGCAAAAGCATTCCAGAAATTCCATGGGATTCTGCCGTCACAGGCACGCAGCAACGGCAGCAATCTAAAATCCTTTTCCCCTCTTGTCTTAAAAATTTCTTTGGAAGGCGGGAATATCATGAAATATCGAATTGAAGACAAACCAGAATTGATTTTTACGGGATACAAAAGGAGGTTTTCAGGAACGCCTGATGAACGAATGCAGCAGGAATCAGATTTTTATACTTCCACCCGAATGAACCAATACCTGCTGAAAGGACTATCCCACGATTGCAACACCTCTTATAACATTATGCAAAATTTTGGTGACGATGGCTATGACTTTTACATTGCTTCGCAGCTAAATGAATGGGCAGCGGATCATCTGGCACAGGAAATCGGCGAAGAGGCAGCAGCCTGCTTTGAAAAAATCTCTGTACCAGCAGGATGTTATTTGATCTGCGAAACGGAACACACGCAATACCCGACCATGCTGTTTGAAGAACTGCGCCGCAGGGCTGTGAGTGAATGGCTGCCATCATCTTCTTACATTCTGGCAAATGCTCCGGAAATATCGGTCTACCATTGGTATTTTCAAGCCGGTAACAATTCAGTCAACCACTCCCGTTACATCGAACTTTGGCTTCCCATTGCTCCCAACAAATAACGAAAACCCGGCAGATCGTTTCCGACCTGCCGGGCTTTTGTTTTATTCGTAGAGCGGATGCTTGGCGCAGAGCGCTTCCACCATGCCGCGTACTTTATCCTGAGTTCCTTCAAAATCTGTTGCAGTGAGGTACATACACTCGGCAATGACATCCATATCAGCAGTATCAAAACCGCGGGTGGTGACAGCCGGTGTGCCTACCCGGATGCCGCTGGTGATAAAGGGGCTCTGCGGATCATTGGGGATGGCGTTCTTGTTGACGGTGATATACACCTCGTCCAGCTTTTTCTCAAAATCTTTACCGGTGAGGTTGAAGCTGCGCAGATCGACGAGCATCAAATGGTTGTCGGTGCCGCCGGAAACCAGCTGGAAGCCGCGTTTGACAAGCCCAGCTGCCAGCGCCTGTGCGTTGTCCACAATCCGTTTGGCATAGTCTTTGAATTCCGGTTTGAGCGCCTCTCCGAAGCAGACAGCCTTTGCAGCGATGATGTGCATCAGAGGGCCGCCCTGTGTGCCCGGGAAGATGGCTTTGTCGATTGCCTTGGCCAGTTCCTCCTTGCAGAGGATCATACCGCCTCTGGGGCCGCGGAGCGTCTTGTGCGTGGTGGTGGTAACGACATCGGCATACGGAACCGGGTTCTGATGCTGGCCGCCCGCAACAAGGCCGGCAATGTGCGCCATATCGACCATCAGGTAAGCGCCGCAGGCATCGGCAATTTCCCGCAGCTTTGCAAAATCAATCGCACGGGGATACGCGGAAGCGCCCGCTACGATCAGTTTGGGCTTTACTTCCATCGCCTGCTTCATGAGCTTATCGTATTCAATGAATCCCTCGTCATTGATACCGTAGGGAACAAAGTTGTAATAGCTGCCCGACAGGTTGACGGGAGAACCGTGGGTGAGGTGGCCGCCGTGTGCCAGGTTCATGCCGAGAACGGTATCGCCCGGCTTGAGGAGGGCAAAATAAACCGCCAGGTTTGCCTGTGCGCCGGAATGCGGCTGCACATTGGCATGCTCCGCACCAAACAGAGCGCAGGCACGTCTGCGGGCGATCTCTTCCACAATGTCCACATCCTGGCAGCCGCCGTAATAACGTTTGCCGGGATAGCCTTCTGCGTATTTATTGGTGAGAACCGAACCCATTGCAGCCATCACTGCGGGGGAAACGATATTTTCACTGGCAATCAGCTCGATATTGCGGCGCTGGCGTTTGAGCTCAAGAGCCATTGCTTCACCAACTTCGGGGTCAGCAGCCGAAACAAAACCAATGGTATCCATCAAATCCTTGTACATGGGAAATCCCTGCCTTTCACAGTATCAAAACAATCATATTTAACAGTATACTGAATTTTTATCGATTATGCAAGTAGTTTACGCCACGATATTCGAAAAAGAATCGCTCGCTTTTTTGGTTACATTGTACACAGTTGAAAAATACATGTATTTCTATGAAAAACAATTATTCTGTTCTGTCCAATTTTTGCAGATCCGGCTGCACCAATCAAGAAGATAGCGAAAAACCTCATCCCGATCCAATTCAAATAGAATCTCGTGGCGATCCTCCGGAATCAAATTGCAGGTCAGGTCGGAAACTCCTGCTTCCCGCAGCAATTTTTCTACCTCCCGGACACCTTTCCCAAAGTTGCCCACCGGATCCTCCGCACCAGAAATCAGCAGGATCGGCAGTGCTTTGGGCACCTGCTCTGCCCATTTTTTCCCCGAAACTTTCTGCACCAACCGGAACATATCCCGGAAGCCATATGCCGTAAAACGGTAATTGGTGAGTGGATTCCGATTGTAGCGCTCCACCTGTGCCTGATCCCGCGAAAGCCACAAACTGTCCCCTTTTTCGGGACGGAACCGGCTGTTGAAATTTCCAATCGAAAGACGGTCGATGAGCTTGCTGCGATGATGAGAACCGCGCACTTTCCCTATCAGATTCGCCAGAAAGACACCAAATCCGGCCGCAGGCTGAGAACCCGATGTCCCGCTCAGGATTACACCTGCCAGCTCCTCGCCATACAAGGTGATATAGCGCCGTGCAATCAAGGAGCCCATACTGTGCCCGTATAAAATCAACGGAATGCCCGGATACCGCGATTTGGCAAGCTTTGTCATTTGATAAAGATCCTCATGGAGAAGCTCGTCGCCGCCTTTCTCTGCAAAAAAGCCAAGCTCCTCACTGGTTTTCGCCGAATGGCCATGGCCAAGGTGGTCGTTGCCGCAGACGGCAAAGCCATTCTCACACAAATACCTGATCAGGTCTTCGTAACGTTCGATATATTCGCACATTCCGTGCGATATCTGCACGATTCCGGTAAATGGTCTGCTTTCCGGCTCGAAAAAGTAACATGCCACCTGATTTTTCCCATCTTTGCTGAGAAAGGTATCCGTTTTCTTTACAAATCCCATAAAAAATCCCGCCTTTCCACCCACTTTTCTTTATTATAGCACAAAACACTACAAATATAAAGAAAAACAGGCGGATAAACCGCCTGTTGAATATTATTCCTGATTATCCTGGTCGCTGCCAACCACCAATTTTTTATGAAGGACCGTTTCTTCCTGATAGCAGGAGAAGATCTCCGCAAGCCGTGCTTTGGGCATCCGGGGCGAGATCAGGCTCACCACCGGCACAACAATCAGCCCCAGCACCATCGCCGCAGCACCGGCGTTAATTGGGGATTCAATAAAATGCAGGAACATGTTAGAGACAGTCAATCCTACTCCACAGATAAAGCAAGCCCAGACTGACGCTTTGGTAACACCTTTCCAGTAAATGCCATATAGGAAGGGAGCAAGGAACGCGCCAGCCAGTGCCCCCCAGGAAATGCCCATCAGTTGGGCAATGAAAGCAGGCGGATCGAGTGCCAGCAATACAGATATCACAATAAAGAATACAATCAGAACACGCATCCAGAGAACCTGCTTCTCCTCTTTCATGTTTTTAAAAACATTGTCTTTGAGCAGGTCAAGTGTCAGGGTGGAGCTCGAAGTCAACACCAGCGAGGAAAGGGTAGACATCGAAGCAGAAAGGATCAGAACAACAACAATCCCGATCAGGATATCCGGAAGTTTGGAAAGCATAAACGGAATAATGCTGTCGTAAACCACGGCGCCGTTTGTGTTGTAAACTGCGGGATCATCAAACAGCCGGCCGAAACCGCCGAGGAAGTAGCTGCCGCCCGCCACAACCACCGCAAAGAGGGTGGAAATGACAGTACCGGTCCGAATGGCCTTTTCGTTGCGAATGGCGTAGAATTTCTGGATCATCTGCGGCAGGCCCCAGGTTCCCAGCGAAGTCAGAATGACAACACCGAGCAAATTGAGGGGATCGGGTCCGAAGAAAGAGGCAAAGGCGCCCGGCTGACCAGCAGTAGCAGGTACATCGCTGGGAATTTCCGCCAACTTGCCGACCGCTTCCAGAAAACCGCCTTGCCCGCTCAGAACCGCTGCAATGACTGCCACAATGCCAATCAGCATGATAATGCCCTGAATAAAATCGTTGATCGCAGTTGCCATGTAGCCGCCTAAAATAACATAGATACCGGTGAAAATTGCCATTCCGATCACGCAGACTGCATACGGTACGTTGAACGCCATCTCAAATAGGCGGGAAAGGCCGTTGTAAATCGAAGCAGTGTAGGGAATCAGGAAGACAAACACAATGACCGACGCGGTGATTTTTAATGCTTTGCTATCAAAGCGGGCACCGAAAAACTCCGGCATGGTGGAGGAAGAAAGATGCTGGCTCATAATCCGCGTCCTTCTCCCCAGCACCACCCAGGCGAGCAGACTGCCCAAAATTGCGTTTCCGATTCCGATCCAGGTGGAGGCAATCCCGTATTTCCAGCCAAACTGACCGGCATATCCCACAAACACAACCGCCGAAAAATAGGATGTGCCGTATGCAAAAGCGGTAAGCCACGGGCCAACCGAACGACCACCCAGCACAAAGCCGGACACACTCAGCGCGTGTTTGCGGGCGGAGATTCCCACCACCACCATAGTTGCAAAAAATACAACCAGCAGAATCAGCTTGACTATCATTGTTACTCCTCTTTTCTCGTCTGCTTTAAAGCAGGTTAGCTTTAAAGCGCTAAACTGTTTGAGCTTATTATAGCAGAAATTGAGGATTTGTCAAGCATTTTCAGTAAAAAAATGAAAATTTCGTTAAAATTCCCGGGTTCCTTCCAGTGTAAACGCTTCTCCGTTGTGGCAAAGCGATGCTGGATTGCCGCTGACCAATGTATACCGGGTGTGGTCTGCGGACATCTCTACCCGAATCTTGCTGCCGTGATAGGTCACCTGGAACCGGCAGCCGCCCCACTGTGCAGGCAGCGCAGGCTTGAAGGAAAGGCAGTCGGGCCGCACGCGCATTCCGGCAAAGCCGTTAATCACGCCCATCCAGGTGCCGCCCATATTGGCGGTGTGGACGCCGTCCTTGGTGTTGCCCTTGCCGTCGTCGATGTCCATCCGCGCGGTCGAAATGAAGTAGCGGTAAGCCTTTTCGGGATCGCCCAGTTCAGAAGCCATGATTCCAAAGACTGAGTTGGACAGAGAAGAATCGTGGGTGGTAATGGCTTCGTAATAGTCGTAGTTGGGCTTTTTGTCTTCGGGACGGAACTCGTCAGGCAGCATGTACATCGCCTGAACCAGGTCGCCCTGTTTGCAGACCTGATGCCGGTAGATAACAAGCGGATGATAATGGAGCAGCAGCGGGTAGTTCTCTTTGGGGGTATTCGCAAAATCCCACTTCTCCAGATCAAAGAAGCCGTCACACTGCTGATAAAGGCCAGTCTTTTCGTCATAAGGGAGGTACATCTCGGCACCGGCTTTTTCCCAGCCGGCAATCTCCTCTTCGGAAAGGCCGAACCGTTCCCAGCCGCCCAGCATCCGGGCCATTTTTGCCGCAAACAGCATATTGTTCTTAGCCATCAGATTGGTGTAGCAGTTATTGTTGACGACAGCGGTGTATTCGTCCGGACCGGTGACAAAGTTCAGGCAGAATTTGCCGCCCTTATGCGCACAGAAGAAGCCAAGGTCGTACCAGAGCCGCGCTGTTTCCACCAGGATCTCCAGTCCGTACTGTTCCATAAACTCCCGGTCGCCGGTTGCTTCCCAATAGCTCTTGACCGCATAGGCGATGTCGGCGTTGATGTGGTACTGGGCTGTTCCGGAAGGATAGTTGGGCGAACATTCGGCGCCGTTGATCGAACGCCAGGGGAAGAGCGCCCCTTTGGGATGGCCCATCTCACGCGCACGCTCACGCGCCTTGTCCAGGATGGAATGGCGGTAGGTCAGCAGCTGTTTTGCAATCTCCGGCCGTGTGCAGAGGAACACCGGGAAGACATAGGTTTCGCAGTCCCAGAAATAATGGCCCTCGTATCCTTCGCCGGTCAGACCTTTGGCTGCAATGCTGGTCTTGCCGTCGTGGCCGGTGGACTGAAGCAGGTGGAAAATGTTAAAGCGGATTCCCTGCTGCAGAGACGGATCGCCGTCGATTTCAATGTCGGTGTCCTGCCAGAAGTCGGCGAGGAATTTCTCCTGCTCAGAAAGCAGGGTGTCAAATCCCGCAGCGGCAGCTTCTTCCGCCAGAGAGACCGCCTGTCCGGCATAATCTTCCGCATACCGGCTGTCCTGATAGGCGATGTATTTCTCCACGCGTGCCGTTTCCCCTTCTTTCAGAGAGAACGCAAAGCGAAGCGCACAATTGAGCTGCTGCACCGCATGTTCCGCCGCTTCCGCGCCGTCCGCCTTGTGAACCGCGGCACAGCAGAGCGCCAGTCCGCTCTTGCGGGTTTTCTGGACCATTGAAAGGAGATTATCGGTGCTGGTCACCGCTTCCGCATCCAGAACACGGCCGTGCAGCGCCGAACCAACGCGGGAATCTTCCTCACAGGTCAGGTTGGTGACATTGCCGTCGATAACAGATTCCACTCCGATTTCTCCGGAGAAGTTCAACGCCTTGACACTGCACCGGATGACCGCAATATTTTTCCGTACCTGGCTGACAAAACGTTCCAGCGAAATTTCCAGCTCTTTTCCGTTGGGAGCACGCCATTCCACTTTGCGGCTCAAAACGCCGGTCCGGAACGAAAATACCCGCTCATAACGGAGCACTTCCCCGCTTTCCAGCGAGAACATTTCGCCGTCCACCCAAATCCGCATCACCTTGGCGTTGGCGACATTGAGCATTGTCTGGCCGTGTTCCGGATATGCAAACGCAATTTCACCATACTGAATGTCGGTAAATTCAAAAAAGCCGTTCAAATAGCTGCCGGTGACACTGTTTTTGGAATATCCCTCTTCAAAATTTCCACGGAAGCCGATATAGCCGTTTCCCTGGGAAAACAGGGTTTCATTTTTCTGATATTCTGCCGGGGAAAAGCTGTCTTCCCGCAGTTCCCATCCAAGATTCTGTTCCATTTTCCACACTCCTTTATTTTTCGGGCGTAATCCAGATCAGCTCGGAAGCAAATTCCGGCAGATTCCGGATTGTCAGCCCGTTTTCCATCAATTCCGCTCCGGTCATATGGAGGAAAGTCCCCCCATCCTGATACCGCACCGCATACATTCTTTCCGAGCTCAGTGCCCGCGGTTTTACCACTGCCTCTTCCTCCGCGCCGGTCAGCCGGAAGCAGAAGAGGACATGCCGGTCATCTTTAGCCGAAAGCTGGAAAACTGGGAAACGCTCCCCTTTTCCATTTTCCAGCGGCTGTCCGTTCAGGCGGCGAATGTCGCCGTTTTTGACAAACGGAACGCTGATCTGATGATACAGCGACAGATTTTCTCCGATCCGCTCCCGACAGCGTGCGGGCAATTTGGCTAGCCGGAGTGAAATCCCCGGAACACCCATCATCGCGGCGCGGAACATGCAGTCAATCGAGCTGTCCGGCGTTTCTTCGGTCATCGGATCAAAGATGCCCAGATTGTATTCCCCGAACACCTGCGACCAGGCGAAGTGGAAGCAGCTGCTCTGATGCAGCCAGTTGAGCACACCCCAGAAGGTTTGCAGATGGAATTCGGTGTGGTCCTTGTCGCTCAGGAAGCAGACATGCATGTGGGACGCAACCTCAATATCCAGCCGCTGACCGCCGGAAGCGCAGTTTTCCAGCACAACACCGGGGTGACGGCGGCGAACTTCATCCAAAAAACGGTAAAACGCATGATAATGTGCGGCAAGGCCGTCTTTTGCGCCGTGGCCGTGCGCCGTATTCTCACAGCTCTTGGGATCCAGGTTGAAGTCGATCTTGATCCAGCGATACCCTTTCTCACAAATCAGCCAGTCAAACACCTGCAAAGCCCATTCCCGTGTTTCGGGATTGGCAAAGCAGAGGTGGCCAGCCGGTTCCCCATCCGCAAAAGCCGCCAGATCCGGACGCTCTTTCAGCAGGACTGCGTCTTTTCCCAGCGCCTCGATTTCACACCAGATACCCGGAATCACGCCGGTTTCTGCGATTTGTTTGGAAAGCACTTCCAGTCCGGACGGAAAACGCCTGGTGTTCACAGTGTACCAGTCGCCGCGCTTTTCAAACCAGGAATCTCCCTGATCCTCGGTACCAAACCATCCGGCATCCAGCATCGAATGGGTGACGCCCAGCTTGCTGCCTTCGCGAATGTCCGCCAGAACGGTCTGTTCGTCCACCAGCTTGTCCTCATACGCCCACCAGGAATTCCACACGACGGGCAGCTGATCGGGGAATACTTCGTCGATATTGCTCAGTTTCTCCCGGAAGAACCGCCGCAGACGCAGGCAGGCTTCCTCCATATCCCGGTCCTTTCCGTAGCAGACCGCCGCAGCTTCCAAGCTCTCGCCGGGTTTCAGCTCCGTTTCCAATCCGGTGATGCCGAGCCACAGGATCCGGCGTCCGGCTTCCCAGCAGCACTCCCAGTTTCCGGACCAGCCGAGCGCCAGCGCCATGCAGCCGCCGTCCGAACAAAGTCCTGCCCACGGCATGCAGCCGTTGCTGCACCGTCCGGCTTCGGTTCCGTAACGGACATTCTCTCTCAGATCATGGGAAAACGGCGTCCACTCGCTGCCCCAGCCGGATGTATACCCCAAGAGCGTTCCATCCGTTTCCCAGCGGATTCCGATCCGCAGATCCGAAAGAACAACCGGCTCCGTTCCGCTGTTGATGGCTTTCAGGGAAAGCCGTCCGGCCTGTTCTCCCGCCAGTTCGGACGCAGCAAGCATCAGACTGCCGCACTGCCCGTCCCGGAACTCTCCTTCGGCAGCACAGCCATTCTGTATCAGGCGATACTGTACCATAATGCAAACCTCCTCACAAAAAAACGGGCGGAGATCATCCCCGCCCGGCTTATTTATGCCTGTCCTGCCGCGGCAAGTACCCGGTCAACATTCAATTCCGCTGTGGATTTCAGATGGAGATCCGGCTCCTCGGAAGTGACATCCACGTTGATGCCCACCGCGTACATTCCGGCTGCATGGATTGCCTCAATCCCGGCTTGTGCATCCTCAAAACCGATGCACTCCTCGGATTTCAGCCCCAGGGCGTCCCGGCAGACCAGGAAGACCTCGGGGTCCGGTTTGGTTTTGGAAACCTTGCCAGCGTCCGCGATGTAGTCGAATTTATCCGCAATTTTCAGAGATTCCAGAACCTGCGGCGCGTTGCGGCTGGCGGATGCGACTGCCAGCTTGATGCCGCGGGATTTGGCGTCGTCGAGGAACGCCTGCACGCCCGGCAGAACATCATCCGGCGTGATGGCGCGGATGAGTTCCACATATTTCTGGTTCTTTTCGTTTGCCCATTTTTCCTTTTCCTCTTCGGTAAAGCGGTTTTCCGCCCCATTAATTTCCAGGATGATTTCAAACGAACGGATCCGGCTGACGCCTTTCAGACGCTCGTTGTCCTTTTCGTCAAAATGGAAGCCGAACTGATCCGCCAGCTGTTTCCATGCGAGATAATGATACCGCGCGGTATCGGTGAGAACACCATCCAGGTCAAAAATAAACGCTTTGCAGCTCATTTGATTCACTCCTTGTTATTCACAGTAATGCAGCCAGCAGTGGTATAGGTCTTGCCGCCGCAGAGGAAGGAAATTTCCTTTTCGCCGGTCTTGTTGCAGACGGTCAGGGTATCTTTGGTCACGGTGATTTCCAGTTCCTGTCCCTGCCAGCAGATGCGGGCGGTCATGGAATCCCACGCATCGGGCAGATTGGGCTGGATGCGGAGCTTGCCGTCCACAACGCGGACGCCTGCAAAGCCGTTGACCACGCACTGCCAGATACCGCCGAACGAAGCAGCATGGATGCCGGCGTCGCTGGTGGTCATCACCGGGCCAAGGTCGATGCGGCAGGCACGCTCAAACAGCTCGTACGCTTTTTCCTTCTCGTGCAGGTCGCTGGCCAGGATGGAGTGGGTGGAAAGGCTGAGGGAGGAGTCATGCAGGCAGTGACGCTCATAGTAATAGAAGTTTTCTTTCTTGACATCTGCGGAGAACAGCGCTTCCATGATGTAGAAGAGAACCAGCACGTCTGCCTGTTTGGAAACCTGGATCTTGTTGATCTGGCTCATGTTGTAGTCGTGATAAATAGTGCCGACCACATCGCTCGCCTTATATTTGGAGAGGTCGATTTCGGGCAGTGTCAGGTAGGTGTCATCCTGCGGCACGATCTTGTTTTCATTGGGGAGCGGCAGGTACATCTTATCCACCTTTTCTTCCCATTTGGGCATAGTACCGTCGATGTCGATCACCTTGTTGATACGGTCATAGATTTCGGGCTTGTTTTCCCGGAGATATTTTGCATAGGACATGGCGAGCTGGATATTCCAGTGCGCCATGTAGTTGGTATAGGCGTTGTTGCTGACATGCTCTTTGTATTCGTCCGGCCCGATGACATCGGTGATTTCGTAGCGGTCCTTTTCCTTGTTGTATTCCAGGCGGGACTGCCAGAATTTTGCGGTGTCGAGGATAATTTCATAACCGCAGTTGTCCATAAATTCCTGATCGCCGGTTACGGTGTAGTAGTAGTAAACGCCGTATGCAACATCGCTGGTGATGTGCTGCTCAATGATACCGGTCCAGATTTTGGTTGCCTTGCCGGTCACGATGTCGGCAGCACCCCAGAGAGGAGTTACCTCGCCATCTTCGGTCCAGGCGCTTTCCCACGGATACATGGCGCCTTCGTAGCCGTTTTCGGCTGCTTTGCGGCGAGCGCCGCCGATGCAGTTGTAGCGGTATTCAATCAGCGAACGCGCGCCTTTGGGATCCGCCAGAATGTAATGCGGCAGCATGAAAATTTCGGTGTCCCAGAAAGTGTGGCCTTTGTAGCCTTCACCGGACATGCCTTTGGCGCCGATGTTCATCCGGTTGTCGTGAACAGGCGTCATCACGGTGAGGTGATAGATGGCAAAACGGAGGGCGAGCTGGTCAAAATCGTTCTTGCTCTGAATCGGAATGTCCTTGTGATCCCAGATTTTCCGTTTCCACTCAGCGGCAGATTCCTCTGCATGGAAATCAAAGCTCTTGGCTGCATCCAGTTTCAGCTGTTCGAGCGAAGCTTCGCGCAGTTCCTCAAGCGTTTTGCCCTCCATATCGCGGTCACGGGAGGTATAGATGTTGGAACATTTGGAAATCACCAGTGTTTTGCCGGCTTCCACATGGCCATCGTATTTGACAAAAATCAGACGGCGGTCGATGCAGATCAGGCTCTTGGGTTCGTATTCTTCCCCATCCAGGCAGAAGGTGTGGGTGGTGTTGACAACAAAGTCAATGCCGGATTCGGAGGTTTTCATCACGCTCTGCTGATACTTTTTGTCGTAGAAACGTTTCTCTCCCTCGACAAAATGCTGGGAGCCGCTGTTGCTGACCTGGCCGTTGATGCCGGATTCCAGATGGAGATCCACTGCCTGGTTAAGGGGGGTCATCCGGATTTCCTGCGCAATCAGATGCAGGTTTTTGAGCGATACAATGCGCTTAATATCAAACCGCACAACAGCGCCAGTGCTGGTTTCCCAGACAAAGGAACGCTCCAGCAAACCGGTTTTCAAGTTCAGAGTGCGGAGGTATTCGGTGGTTTTGCCTTTGGAGAGATCGAGCAGCTCGCCGTTGATGCGGATCGGCATAGCGATGACATCCGGAACGTTGGGGAGCTCGGTTACTTCGTCCCCGAATTTATTGAAAGTACCAGCTACAAAAGTATCGCGGGTGCAGCCGAGGTACTGCTCTTCGGTTGCGGCACGGATTCCCATATAGCCGTTTCCAAGGCACATAATGGACTCGCATTTTCCGAGATGGTCGGGCTGGAAGGTTTCTTCCGCCACAATCCAGTTCTTGTTTTCGCCTGTTCCCAGGTTATACAGCATGATGATACGTCCTTTCTGTTATATGAATCTCTTAAAGAATAACTTCTACTACATTTTCGCCGCGTGCAAAACGGATCTCACCATCCGCTTCGCAGCCATTGACCAGAATTTTACTGCCGGAATGGCAGGGCGCAAACCGGATGGAGAAACTGCCGTTGGAAGAAATCCGGTAGACTTCCCGTCCGGACTCCCGATGGAAACGGAAATCCACCAAACCGTCGCCGACACGCACGCCCAGAAGTTCCATCTCGTTCCATTGATCCGGAACACAGGGTGCCAGTACCAGTTCCCCTTTCTGGATTGCGGGACGGAAGCCGGCAAAGCATTCCACGACCGGTACTGCTGCGGCATAAAGCGTCCAAGCCTGAACAAAGCAGCCGTAATTGGGGGACATTTCGCTGATCGAGCCGGGCAGCACCATCGAATAGGTTTTAGCCATCCGTTCCAAAAGCGCGAGCGATTCGGTGCAGAAACCGTAACGGCCTTCCGCAACCGCCTGCGCACCGGTGGAGATGGTCATAGTGTGCTGGTGCATGAAGCCGGCCAGATAAACGCCGTACTCCCCGATAAACTCCGGCGTCCGCATTGCAGCAAGCGCGGTTTCCGCCTTTTCCCGATCGGCAATACCGGCTTCCATCGGGGTGCAGATGACCCAGTTTTTGTTGACCAAAACCGGTGCATCCTCGTTCTGCGGCATGGAGCGCAGCTTTTCACGCAGCTTTTCCAGATATTCCCGGTATTCCGCCGAAAGATTGTCGTGATCCTGTGTCAGGATGTCGATGCTGTTCAGCACCTCGGCCGGTTTTCCGACCGCATCGGCAAACAGCTTTTCTTCTTCCATCCAGAGGCGGTTGTTGATGACTTCTTTAAGCTTTTCTCCGGTCTGACGGTACTCGCTGCCATCGCAGCCCAGTGCTTCCGCCATTTCCGCCATGCAGAAGAGTGCCTGACAGGTATAAACCGCTGTATCAATCAGTTCCGCGTTCAGCCCGCGGATCTCGATGATTCCGTAACCGGAAGGCAGTAGGTCGCCGTCCGGATCCATCTCAGTGAGGAGCCAGCGCATTCCCTTTTCACAATAGGGGAAAACCTCCGCTACAAATCCGGTATCGCCGGTCCAACGCCAATAGTGGTAAACTGCTGTGATGTAGTGTCCGGTTTCCTGGCTGTTGCCGGGGTTGGGGCACTGGCCGTTATTGGTGATTTCGTGGACAATTCGGCCATTTCCGTTTACCTGTTCGCTGTACTCACAGAGCAGTTTCAAGGTGTCGCGGCTGGTTTCAAAGTCGCCGATTGCGTTCAGTCCCTGGGTGGAGTAGGCATTGTCGCAGCCAAACCACCAGGGGTATTCCGGAAGCCCGGCTGTCAGCCCGCGGCCATAGTTTCCACCGTCCGAAACGAGCCAGTCGGCATTGTATTTGATCCACTCGAATACCTGGTCAAAATCGGGGGAGCTTGTTTTCAGCTCGCTGTGATGCTGAATCCAATGGGTACGCGCGGTTTTCCGCTCCCAAAGATCAACCCGTTCTTCCCGCATGGAAGCAAGCGTTTCACAAAGCTCTTCCGCACTTTCCTCCGAAGCAGCAAGATAAAAACGCAGCGTTTCCGGCTTGCCGGCGCGGAGAGCCAATGTGGTATGAACCGCTCCGGTGACACCGCTGCCAATCATTTCTTCCGGAGAAAGATGCGCTTCGGTCAGCTGAACCTGCTCGCGCGCAAACGGCATATCGCCGCAGAAGCCGGCATACCACTCGTGTTCCCGGTCTTTGGCCAGAACGAAACCGTTTTCATACCATCCATAATCGGCAGCATTTCCGATGCCGGATTCCGCCGAAAACCAGGTGGGCTGAATATCAAACCGGACGATGAACAAAAGCTCCGCGATGGTGTCATGCTGAACGCAAAGAGTATACTCCACAATCGCACCGCGGTAATGATCTGGGCAGAACTGGAAGCGCGAAACCTGCACATCACCGGCTTTTCCGCGGAAAACAGTGGCATTCGGCATTGTTTCGTACTCTGTTACTTCCGCAACAGCTCCGTTTACCCGCAGCCAGAATCCATCCGCAATTTTTACAGGATAAGCCCATACACCGCCCATTTCATTGCGAAGATGGTGACCGAAATTCCGGAACCCACCGTCCTGCCAGCCAATAATTTTGCATTTTTCTCCCGCAGTAACCGTCATGGAACCGGTTACACCGTGTTCATTCGATCCACCCTGTATCGAAAGTCCATCATTCTTTTTCATCGATTGCATAGGATTCATCCCCCCGCGGCTTTATCAAAAACGTTTTTGCATCTTTCTTAAAAAATACCCATCCGTTAGGATGAGCTCTATTCTGTGAAAATTTTGGTACTGTCCCGTAATATAACTGTATGGGGCAGATACAAATGGTGCGCCTTTGTTTTGCCGTCAATAATATCTTTTAATAGTTGTGCCGCCTGATATCCGAACTGTACAAAATCCTGCCGGACTGTGGTGAGCGGCGGCTGAATGTAAGCAGCAATGGGATTATCGTCAAAACCGGAGACAGAAAAATCCTCAGGAACCTGATACCCGCAGTCCTTTATCGCACGAATAACACCAAATGCCATAATGTCACTCATACAGACAAAAGAACGTGCTGCCTTTTTTCCGTTTGCCTTCAGATAGGAAAGTGCTGCTGCATAAGCCTTTTCTTCTTGAAAATCACAATACAGAACCTGTTCCCGTCTCAAATGGATTCCTTTGCTGCGCATTCCCTGTTCCATACCGGCCAAACGCTCGATTGTAACCGCCGCATTTTTCGCGCCGGAAAAAATCAGGAAATCCCGATGTCCACATTCATACAATGTTTCGATCAGCTCACAACAAGCCGCAATGTTATCTACCGACACACTGCCTGTTTTATGGCCTGTAGCCTGGATATCGATCAAAACACAGGGAATCTCAGACTCCACAAGCTCTTTGAGATACGGATCTTTCAGTGTAAGTCCGCTCAAGATCACACCCGAAAGATTGCGTTCCCAGCAAAATTTGGTATAGGCTTTCCGATGCTGCTGCCGGGTATCTACCGGATAAACAGACAGTTCCTGCCCTTTTTCAGCCGCAAATTGATATACGCCTTGTAATGTCATATACAAGATAGTATCCTTTGTACTGCTATCCAAAAGTCCGGAAACAATAAAGCCCATATTTGTACTGTTTTTGGAAGAAAGGCTACGCCCCATTAGATTGGGCGTATACCCCAACTTCTCAATAGAAGCAAATACTCGCTCCTTCGTAATTGGACTGATGTCCTTATAGCCATTAATTGCACGGGAAACGGTTCCGATTGTGACGCCGGCATCCCGCGCAACGTCCTTAATCGTAACAGCCATCCACATCCCTCCCACTTTTCCTCATTCTAATCATATCACAGAAAGAAGGGATAGTAAAGAAAAAATGTATTAGAAATAATTTTTTTTTAAAAGAGGGAGAACGCCTCCGCCCTCCCTCTTTTTTGTCACTTTTTATAATGCTTATTTGGATGCAATCCAGTCATTAACCTGCTTCTGAGTTTCATCAATGATGTCCTGCAGGCCGGCAGCATAGAGCTGATCCATGAACTCATCAATGACATCATCATAATTGGTAATACCTTTTGCAAGGTTGGTGAAGTATTCGTCTTTTACAGCGTTCACCTGGCTGACCTGAGTCTTAATGCTGCTGGTATCCAGAGTAAAGCCGACAAAAGGAGTAACGGTGGATTCATCGTCCCAAGTCTTCAGCATCTCGATATCCTCAGTGGGATAATTCGAGGAGAAGCGGGCAATCGACAGGTCGTTCCACATCCAGGAGTTTGTGGAGTAAACCTTGTCTTCCGGAATACCAGTGGTATCAACAGCGCCATCGGTCAGGACATAGTTCTCACCTTCCACACCGAAGGAAATGAGGTCGTAGTTTGCCTGATCCTTCTTGATCCAGTTGATGAAAGAAACAGCTTCAGCAGGGTTCTTAGAGGTAGAAGGAACAGCCAGCATGTTGTCACCAGCAGAGTTCAGGTAACGGGTTTCGGGTTCCAAAAGAACCAGTTCCATAGTAGCATCCGGCAGATTTGCTTTCAGCGCATCGATGCTCTCGGAAGGAGTGAACAGGTTTGCTTCAGTTGCAGCAACAGCGCCATAGCAGAAGCCCTGGTTCGCATTTTCAACACGAGATTCGTCGCTGGGCTGATAGCCGAGGTCATACCATTCTTTCTTCTTCTCGCAGACCGCTTTGAATGCATCAGAATCAAAGAAAGATTTTACAGTGTAGGTTTCGTCGGCAGGATCGATATAAACCGGGCAGTTACCGCCATCGCCAAGCGGGAAGAAGTAGTTAGCATATACCGGGTAAATCGGGAACAGGTTGCTGTTCAGGATTGTGTACATATCAGGTTCATTTTCGTGCACAGCAGCCAGGTATTCTTCAAACTGATCCAGAGTGGTAATTTTGTCAATGCCGTATTTCTCACGGAGGTCACCACGGATGATATAAACCCAGTTGAAGTAGCTCATCGGGATATTTCTGGGCAGAGCATATACTTCGCCTTTTACAGTACCGCCATCGATGATATAGTCAGGGGTATTTGCGACAATGTCAGGAGCATATTCGTCCAGATACTCGGTAATGGGCTGGTAAACTTTCTTCGCAACGAGATCAGAAAGAGTGGTGGAATGCGCCCAGGCAACATCATACACAACGCCGCCTGCGATATCCAGGGCCAGTTTGGACCAATAATCGTCAATGTAGGTGGTCGCAATCGAGAAGTTGTAGCCGTCGGCAGCCAGTTTTTCGTTGACTGCAGCTACGACAGAATCATCAGCAGCAGATTTGGAACCAGTCAGCAGAACCTGCAAAGTAAGGTCGCTGGTGTTGGTTGCCTGAGAATTATCCGCAGAAGTAGAAGTCCCGTCAGAAGTGGTGGTGCTGGAATTTCCGCTATCACCACAGCTGGTGAAGCAAGCCATTGCACACAGGAAAGCTAACATACAGGTAATAGTTCTTTTCATCGTACTATTTCTCCTTTTCAATTTAATACTTACATTTATTTCATCCGTGAAAACGGATAAATAACAACCTTGGAAATAAAATCAGCCTTTTACGGCACCGACCATAATACCCTTTACAAAGTAGCGCTGGATAAACGGATACAGCAGGATAATCGGGCCGATGGTCACAAACAAAGTTGCAATCTGATAGGTCTGGGTGGGAAGATCGCTGCCGAACTGACCAGTTTGCAATGCAAGCTGTAATCTGGACTGAATCCGGTACAGCATGTACTGCAGAGGATACAGGTTTTCGTTGTTGATAAACCACAGTGCGTTTGTCCAGTCGTTCCAGTAACTCAAACCGATAAACAGGGTAACAGTAGCAATAACAGGAGTTGACAGCGGCACAATAATCTGGAAAAATGTACGGTACGGTCCGCAGCCATCAATTTCCGCCGATTCCACCAAGGAAGCAGGAATTGTTTTAAAGCTGTTTCGAAGAAGGAATACATTGAAAGTCGAAACCAGCATAGGCAGAACCAAAGCCCAGAACGAATCCTTCAAATGAAGGAAATCTGTACAAACCAAATACCACGGAAGCAAACCTGCGCTAAATACTGTCGGAATGTAGAAATACATTGCAATCGCGTTGCGGTATTTGACTCGCTGTAAAGAAAGCGCATAACCTGCTAGTCCGCAGATTAAGAGGGACAATACTGTACCAATTGCAGTAACCGCAATGGTTACGCCATAGGAACGGTAAATCGCAGCATCTTTAAAAATTGTGCGGTAAGCTGCCAGCGAGAATTCATGCGGGATTAACTGATATCCATATTTAATCAGCGAACTTTCACTCGTCAGAGAAACGAAAAAGGTCAGTACAAACGGATAAATACAGATGATAGAATAAACCAGCAGAATTACATGCATGAAAAAGTCGCCGATCTTTTCGGATGTTGTTCTTTTTTCCATTATAACCTCACCTCTTCCGATTAAAACAGCGCATAATCTTTATCATAGAGTTTTACCAGTGCATTAGAGCCGCATACAAGGATAAAGCCAACTACCGACTGGTAAAGGCCAACTGCAGCAGTCGGTCCAAAGTCGGCCGCTGTCTTAATGGCACGGAATACATAGGTATCGATAACATCGGTTGTGGAGTAAAGTAAACCGTTGTCGCCGATAATCGCATAGATATTTGCAAAGTCACCGCGAAGCATACCACCGATGCTGAACAATGTCATTACAAAAATGGTCGGCAACAGCATTGGAAGCGTGATATACCAGATTCGCTGCCATCTCGTTGCACCGTCCAGAGACGCCGCCTCATAGAGCTGCTCATCCACACCGGTGATGGAAGCCAGGTAAACAATCGATTGATAACCGGCAACCTGCCATACATGTGTCCCGATAATGATCCACGGCCATGGTGCCGCCGTATGAGAAAATGCAACTGAATCAAATCCCAAAACATTCAAAATCTGATTTGCTACACCGTAGGAATCCGAAAAGATAATATCGGTGACCAATTTACCGATTACAACCGAAGAAAAGAAATAGGGCAGGAACATTGCATTCTGGTAAACCTTTTTAAAGACACGGCCGCGCAGCTCGTTCAAAATAATGGAGAACAACACCGCAATCAAGGTTGTCCAGACAAGGTAATTCAGGTTAATAAACAATGTGTTGAAAGTAGTACGAACCGCATAGTTGCTGGTAAAATAAAATTTGAAGTTTTGCAGTCCAACAAATGGGCTGTGGAACTTGTCCACAAAGTTAAAATCCATAAAAGCAATCACCAAGCCAGGCATCGGCAGGTATGAAAACAAGAACAGTACCGCCATTGCCGGCAGGATCATAGTGTAATACAACCAGTTCCGCTTCATTTCAAAAAGAAACGGATGCTTTTGCGCCAGATTACTCTTAACGCCAGCCGCATTTTTCATAATGCTCCCCCTTTTTTCAAAAGATGACTGTTTTTATGCCGCCGTCATCCTGCAGTTGTTTCCGAAAACGTTTTTGCACATTCGCAAAATTAAATTCGCCAATATCACTCTTTTCCCCTACCTTTGAGTTTTATTAACGAAATATCTTTACATCATGCAGCAATCTATCCAATTGACAAATTCTAATCAACTTGAATAAATTGCATTTTGTTCCGAAAACGTTTTTGTGCTTTTATTATTACATAAATTGCGATCTTTGTAAACATATATTTTGCAAGAAACGCCAGATAATATTCTGTACAATTTGACGAATTTCTTCAAAACAACCTGGCTTTTTATTCAAAATCACAATAAAAGCAGCAAGGAAAGGGCGTCAATTCCTGTGGATAATACCAAATGAACAATGAAGCTATTCACAATTTAATAAAAAACATTGAAAAAGCGGAACCCGATGTTTTCCAACACGGCGTTCCGCTTTTCCAATTATTCTTTACAAATTCTTTACAAGTTCTGCCAGCCGTGTAAACTTTTCATATGCCACACCAGGCGGACAGCTGTCGCTGTTTGCCAAAACAAACCCGTGTTTTCTTCGCAGACGGATCAATTCTTCCGCATATGCTTCAAGCGCTTCCGGCGAATCGTTCAGAATCTGGGTCGGCTCAATGCCGCCGATCAGCGCAACATCATCCGGCAGCAACGAAAACGCCTTTTCGATTGTCACATTGCCGGTCGGTGCGGGCGAAATAGACTCTACCGCAGCAACACCCTGTTCCGCCATCGGGACCAGCAGGTCCCGCACATGGCCGCAGGCGTGCTGCACATAGGGCTTCCCAGCTTCTTTCAACAGGCGGCACCAGGCAGAAATTTCTGGGGAAATATAGCGCCGGTAGAGAGCGGGGCTCAGGTTGGTGGTCGAGCTGTCCTCCCAGCTGATGCAGGCCGCCGCGTCGCTTTCCGCCGTAATCCGCACGGTTTCCAGATTTTTCGCCGTCATGACCGCCAAAAGCTCTTCCACAAGCTCCGGTTCATCCATAGTCAGATAGATGAGGTTTTCTGTACCGACCAAATTTTCCAGCAGATACTGGTAGGCCGACTTCATATGGGTGCCCAGGATGGCCAGCTGCAGGCCCTCCTCCCCCAGTGCCTGTACCACTTCGTTCGCTTCGCGGATATTTTCCTCCACCAAAAGGTCCTCATAATACGCGATGGCAGCCGGAATCTGCTCCTTTCCCACCACAGGATGCCGAGTCAGGAACCAGGTGTTGGCATTCTCCACATAAGTATATTCTGAACAGAGGTCGCCGGCCGGTGTGGAGATGATCTCCTGCCGCTTTTTGCCCTCTGTTTTCTGGGAGAAGGTGCAGCGATTCATCCGGGTGCGGTAAGCGCAGACACCGCCGCGAAGCAGCGGGTCCGCCCCCATCTCCTGCAGATACCGGAGCTCTCCGCGAGCGCGGACCTCCGGCGACAGAAAATCAAAATAGTAAGCCAAAAACGGAGAAAACGGAATCCGGTCGGTTTCCTCTCCGCGGATCGCTGCCAACAGGCGACATTTGGGTGTCATTTCCAAAAGGCTCCCCCCTTACAGCGAAACGGAAACATTCTCGCCGCGGTATTCCACCGTCCGGCTGTACTGATTGTCGAGGTAAATCTCCACCCGTTCCGGAAGCGCGAAACCGGTCTTGCCCTCCGGAGCGCCGATGATCAGCGTACGGGATGCCTCTTCCCAGGCAAAGGGAACACAGGCGTAATTGCCGCTTTCGTAGCTATAATTATCTCCGTCATCTTTATAGTAAATGGTCTTGCAGTCCGCACCGGTGAAAATCCGAAGCTGAACGGTGGTTTCCGGCTGGCGGGCCGTACATTCCGCAGGCTCGGTTGTCAGCACCATGCTTCCAGCTCTGGCAAAAAGCGGTATCCGGTCAAGCGGCGCTGCCACGGTGACGGTCTGGCCGCCGGCATAGCGCTTGCCGTCCCAGAAATCCACCCAATCTGCGCCGGCAGGCAGGTACACTTCCGCCTCCTGAATCCCCGGATCGGTGATGATGTGGACCAGCAGGCTGTCGCCAAAAAGGTAGCTGTCCGAGATGTCCCGGACCTTCTCATCCGTCGGGAAATCCATCACAAGCGGACGCATCATGGTTGCATCATCCCGGTAGACCCGGAACGCCGACGCATAAATGTAGGGCATCAGCGCATAACGCAGCCGGCTTGCCGCCATCTGGGCGTCAAAATATGCGGTACCGGGTTCGCCGAAGAACCACATTTCGCGCGGCGTCGAGGTGCCGTGGGAACGGAAGATGGGCGAAAAGGCGCCAAACCAGAACCAGCGGGTATACAGCTCCCGATATTCGGGGTTGGCACTGCCCTCCGGGATCTCCACAAAAAAGGCGCCGATGTCGGTGGTAGAATACGGAATACCGGAAGCGCTGAAGCTGAGCAGAGAGGAAAGCTGTTCCTTAAAAACAGGCCAGGTCGCCTTGATGTCGCCGGTCCAGGTAGAAGCTCCGCACGCCTGCTGCCCGGCATAGCCGCTCCGGGTGAGGATATACACCCGCTTGCTGTCCGTCTTGGCACGCTGATGCCGGTAGACGTTGCGAGAGCTGTTGAGCGCCAGGCAGTTGAGGTAGCGGCGGTTGCTGCCTTTCGCACAGGGAGTGCACTGGAGCAGGTTGCGGGAATTGTCGCTTTCAAAGGCAGGCTCGGTCGAATCGAGCCACCAGGCATCCACCCCGTTGCTGAAGAGGTTTTTGTCCATATATTTCCAGATAATGTCCGCCGCGGCGGGATTGAGCGGGTCGTGAACGCGGCCCCAGTTTTCCCCCTGCCGCTCCGGTTTTTCCAGGATGCCGCCTGCCTGCTCCAGCTCGGCGCAGACCGCTGTCTGCGGCCCAAAGCTCGGCCAGACCGAAATCATCAGCTTCAGATTCATCCCGTGCAGCTCGTCGATCATCCCCTTGGGATCGGGATACTTCTTTTCATCCCATTCCAGCGCGTTCCAGCCCAGATCTCCCCAGTAGTTCCAGTCCTGGACGATGCAGTCGAGCGGAATATGGCGGCTGCGAAACTCGTGGGCGATCGAGAGCAGCTCTTCCTGTGTTTTGTAGTGTTCCCGGCTTTGAAAAAAGCCGTAGGTCCAGCGGGCGAACATCGGGCTCTTGCCGGTCAGCAGACGATAGCCGGCGATCTGCTCGTCCATGGTTCTGCCCAGAATTACATAATAAGTAAAGATATCGGCGTCGTCGGCATAAATATGAATCCGATTGGGATCCGTTTCATCCGTTTCATACTCGTCGAGACATTCTGTCGTGCAGGGTTTATCGATACCGATGCTCATATAGGCGCAGCTGTCAATCAGCACTGCATAGCCGCCGGTTGAGGTGAAAAACGGTACAGCGGTGACATTGCCGTTGATCTGAAGCATTTGGCAGACCATCCCGCGCCGGTTGAGCGGCTGATGCTGGTGAATGCCGAGACCGTAAATGCCGTCCTTTTCCCCGATTGCAAAGCTCTGGGTAAAGGGCGAAGAAATCTCCGAGAGAACTTCTTTGCCATCCAATGAAAAACGGCAGAAGCCTTCCGGTGAAATGGTACAGGAATACGCCGCATCGGGAAAAAACTCTCCCGCAGGCTCGGTAATAAACAAACTTTCCCGATTTCCCTTTTCACCGTTCCAACGGTCTACCCGCCAGATATTTACGGCAATCTGCTTGACAGAATGCTGAGAATTCATGAAAACTCCTCCTCTATTTTATGGATTTTTCTTTTATTTTACAAAAATAAAGGCATTTTGTATATTGATTTTTTCATCATGATCTGGTAAAATATCACCATGAATGTTTGTGGATTTCAAATCGAACCAATCTTTACGGTCAAAGACAATCTGGATCCCGGATGGAGCTGGATTTCGGACTCAAACGGCTGGACAGGCTTTCATTTGTGGTATATGTTTCAAAACAGTGTAACAATCCGGGTAGAAAAGGAGGAATATACGCTAACAGAAGGGGATACCTTTTTGTTTGATCTGGCACAAAATCACCGTTGTTCCCACAATCCACAAAAGCCGGCATCCATGTTCACCGTTTATTTCCATTGCGACCGATCTCTGGAATTGCAAAACATGCTCCAAAGCGGGAAAGTGCCTCGTCGAGGTCATCCCGCTCTTTTCCGAGCCAATATGGAGCTTTTTGAACAAGCAGTTCGCCCACTGAATTCTCAGACTGAAATAGAAATGTGGCTTGCTCCCATTTTTTACCAGATCCTTTCCCCCCAGCCAGAACCATCCCCTTCCCACAGTGTGATTGCGGAGATTTGCCGTGCAATGGATGCCGAGCCGCAACGTGATTTCCCGTTGGAACTTCTCTCCTTTGAAAGTGGTTATTCACCCAATCAATTTCTACGTTTATTCCGAAAAGAAACGGGCACTACGCCGCATGCCTATTTAATTGCAGCTCGGATTGCCCGCGCCCGTCATTTGCTCCTCTTCTCCGACTATACTGTCACCCAGATTGCGCAGATACTTGGCTATTCTGACCTAAACCATTTTTCTTCCCAGTTTTACCGGAAAACCGGCTGTTATCCCAGCCAATATGCTGCTCAGTTTCAAATGGATCCCAGCGCCGTTCACAAATAATTTACAATTATTTGTGCATCGTTTTGACTTCTTTTCGGCACTTGATTATTGTAGCAAACATATCCCTCTTTTACGGATTTCGAAAGACCGGAAAACGGCACGGATTCCTGTTTTTGGGCAAAAGGCTGCCACTGGTACGTTTTGCGGCAGCAGAAGGAAGCACACTGTATTTTGCAGGGTGCTTCCTTTTTTGTTTTCAAAAGTTTAAATTATATTTAACTTTTTGTTTACATTTGCCTATTGACAAGCAATTCTAATTGTGATAAATTGATATTAGCACTCAAGGATATAGAGTGCTAATTCAAGTAAAACCATCCAGACCACATATTGGGAGGGATTGATATGGATGCACAAAAATGCACACAGAAATCGCTGGAGGCTATAAAAGAAGCGCAAAATCTGGCGATTGAATATCAAAACATGCAGGTGGATACCCCCCACCTCACCTACGCACTGCTTCAGCAGCAGGACGGCTTGATTCCACAGCTTTTATCTAAAATGAATATTGAAGCCGCGGCTCTCAGCCAATCCATTCGCTCGGTGATCGAAAAATTGCCGAAAGTAACCGGTCCAGGCCGTGAACCCGACAAGATCTATGTTTCACAGGAAGCGGACAAAATCCTGACCGCTGCAGAAAAGCTTGCAGAAAAAATGCAGGACGACTACATTTCGGTCGAACACCTCTTTTTAAGCATCTTGGACAACGCAACCGGCGAGACCGCACGGGCACTCAAGGCCTTTAATCTGAACAAAGACACTTTCCTGAAAGTGCTGCAAAGCGTTCGCGGCAACACCCGTGTTACCTCTGACACCCCTGAATCGACCTATGACGCGCTGAAAAAATACGGTCAGGACCTGGTGGAAGCAGCCCGTCAAAACAAACTGGACCCTGTCATTGGCCGTGACAGCGAAATTCGTAACGTAATTCGAATTCTGTCCCGGAAAACCAAGAACAACCCCTGTCTGATCGGTGAACCCGGCGTCGGCAAAACCGCCATCGCCGAAGGGCTGGCACAGCGGATTGTCCGCGGCGATGTACCGGACTCCCTAAAAGACCGCACCATCTTCTCGCTGGATATGGGCGCACTGATTGCAGGCGCCAAATTCCGCGGCGAGTTTGAGGAACGTCTCAAAGCGGTACTGGCTGAGGTTAAAAAGAGCGAAGGTCGCATCCTGCTCTTTATCGACGAGCTGCACACCATCGTGGGCGCCGGCAAGACCGAAGGCTCGATGGACGCAGGCAACCTTTTGAAACCGCTGCTGGCACGCGGCGAGCTCCACTGCATCGGCGCGACAACACTCAACGAGTACCGTCAGTATATTGAAAAGGACGCCGCACTCGAACGCCGGTTCCAGCCAGTTATGGTTGATGAGCCGACTGTCGAGGACACCATCACCATCCTCCGCGGTCTGAAAGAGCGGTACGAAGTTTTCCACGGTGTCAAGATTACCGACAACGCCCTGATTGCCGCTGCTACCCTTTCCAACCGCTATATTTCCGACCGTTTTCTGCCAGACAAGGCCATTGACCTTGTCGACGAGGCTTGCGCCATGATTCGCACCGAGATCGACTCGATGCCCACCGAACTGGATGACATCTCCCGCAAGATCATTCAGCTGGAAATTGAGGAAGCTGCTCTGAAAAAGGAAAGCGACCAGCTTTCTAAAGAGCATCTCGCCGAAATCCAGAAAGAACTGGCCGACGAACGCGACACCTTTAAACAGATGAAAGCAAAATGGGAGAGTGAGAAGGACGCCATCGGCAAGGTCCAGAAGCTCCGCGAAGAGATCGAAAAGGTCAACGCCGACATCGAAAAAGCGCAGCGTGAGTACGACCTGAACAAAGCCGCCGAGCTGAAATACGGCCGCCTCCCCGCTTTGCAGAAACAGCTGGCAGATGAAGAAGCGCTGGCTGAGGAAAGCAAAAAGCACAGCTCCCTGCTCCGCGACAAGGTCACCGATGAGGAAATCGCCCGCATCATCGAGCGCTGGACCGGTATTCCGGTTTCCCGTCTGATGGAGGGCGAACGCGAAAAACTGCTCCATCTGGACGAAGTGCTCCACAAACGGGTTATCGGCCAGGATGAAGCTGTGGAAAAGGTATCGGAAGCCATCATCCGCTCCCGTGCCGGCATCGCGAACCCCAATCGTCCGATCGGCTCGTTCCTGTTCTTGGGCCCCACCGGTGTTGGCAAGACCGAGCTGGCCAAAGCGCTGGCCGAAACGCTGTTTGACGACGAGAAAAACATGGTCCGCATCGACATGAGCGAATACATGGAGAAATTCTCGGTATCCCGTCTGATTGGAGCGCCTCCCGGATATGTCGGATATGAAGAGGGCGGCCAGCTCACCGAAGCCGTCCGCCGCAAACCGTATTCGGTCCTCCTCTTTGACGAGGTGGAAAAGGCCCATCCCGATGTGTTCAACATCCTGCTGCAGGTGCTGGACGACGGCCGTATCACCGACTCGCAAGGACGGACGATCGACTTTAAGAACACCATCATCATTCTGACCAGCAACCTGGGCTCCCAGTTCCTGCTTGACGGGATTGATGCGGATGGCAACATTACCGAAGAAGCCCGGAATCAGGTCAATGAGTTGCTGAAACGTTCCTTCCGTCCGGAGTTCTTAAACCGTTTGGATGAGATCGTCTTCTACAAACCGCTCACCCGCGACAACATCTTCCACATCGTCGACCTGCTGATGAACGACCTGCGCAAACGCCTGGAAGACAAACAGCTAGACGTTGTTCTGACAGATGCTGCCAAGAATTATATCATTGACGAGGGCTACGACCCGATCTACGGTGCACGTCCGCTCAAACGTTTTCTCCAGAGAAAGGTGGAAACGCTGATTGGCCGGATGATAATCGCCGACGAGGTTCGCCCCAACTCCATCCTGGTTGTCGATTACGACGGCGAAAAGCTGATTGTCACCGACCAGCTGAAAGGTTCCGCAGAATAAACAACAAAGCCGCTGCCCGATGGACAGCGGCTTTTGTTATGCGTTCTTTTTGAAATGGACACTCGTAGGAATTCGAATCACATGGCTCACCGGGCGCCAGATAATGTAGGAAATGGCAAAGTCCACAATGTGGTGCGCCAGCGTGCCGACTCCGACCAGAAGAACAATCGTATTGAAGAAGCCTTTGCTCTGGTCGATGCTGCCGCCGAAATAGAACCAGGTGGAAACCAGCGCTTCGGCAACTCCGTGAACCAGTCCGGTCACCAGCACAAAAATGCTCATTCCGGCAAAGCTGTTGAGGGTTCCCGGCTTTTTCTGGAGCCAGTAGGCGCCCAGCACTACAAAAAAGATCTGCACCAACGCCCGCAACCAGACAACCGGTGGAAATCCAGCGAGCAAAAATCCCACAGTTGTGCCAAATTCAACCGCTATTGCAACTGGCGGTGAAACAAACATGGCAATCATGACAGCCACATGGCTTGCAAGGGTAAAGCTCATCGGATCCAGTGTGATTTTGATGGGCGAAATAATTGGAATGATAATGCCGATGGCACAGAGCAGCGCGGCAATCACCAAAAGCTGCAGTTTCTGATTTTTCTGATTCATAATCGGTCCTCCAATACAGTCATAACATGTGTCTTGACACCTGTTAACAGTGTACTGGATTTCCCGCAAAAAGTCAATAGAGGAGCGGTCAATTTATCGTTTCAGTAGAAAACCTTTTTTATCCAATTCCGCCAAAACCCGCCGGTATTCTTCTTCCGAACGGCAGGCAAGAGTATGCAGATGGATATTCCCGGTCAGATTACAGAGAATTGCGGCGTTGTTTTGGCGCAGCTTTTCCATGAACTGATCGGCGTCGTAACGCGAAAAGATGTGGAGCTTTCCGCAGATCTGGCCGTAAACCGGATGCTCCACCGTCACATCCAGTAGCCCAGCGCCGTTATCCACCACGGTGTAGAGCTCCTCCGCAAGCTCCGCTTCGGTGTGGCGGCAGGCAATCGTATACAAAAGCCGGCCTTCCCCTTCTTCCTCCCTGCTTTGAAGCAGGTATCCGCGCGGTGTCGCCTGTATCTCGGTGCCGGATGCCCGTAATAACGCAATATCCCCCACGACAATCTGACGGCTTACTCCAACTTCGGCCGCAATGGAGGAAGCACTCACCGGTTCCCGCCCTCTTTTTAATATGGAAAGGATTGTTTCCCTTCTCTGCGGTGCGTCCATGATATTCCTTCTTTCTTTACAAAAAGCCCGTACCGCTCACGCAGCCGGGCTGTTTTTATTTGAATATTTTAAGAATGTATCGCGGCCGGAACCATCGCAAATAGCCTGTAATAAGCCGTGTCAGCGCTATATCATAAACAACAAAGACGCCGTTGAGCAACACCCAACCGCCCGCAAATACCCACCAAGCATCCTCCATCATCTCCGTGTAAGATGGAAACAAAAAGATGAACATGGCGCTCAGCACAATCGCAGCAGCACAGATATTAAAGAGGATCAGCTTGTATATCCACGGCAAAATCCTCCCTTTGCGGCGCTCAATCAAAGATTTCACAATCGGATAAAAGCCGAACAACGCAATATAATAGAGCGCGCACTCCTTATTCGGTGCAATCATGGCAGAGAGGATGGAAACAGCGCCAAAAGCCGTCCAGGCTGCCTTGTATCCTGCGTCAATGACAACTGGAATCAAAAAGACACCTGCAATTGCCGGCAAAGCGAAATCCGCCATTGGTATCAGCCCTGTCAACAACATGCAAACAACGCTCAGCGCACCCATCATTCCACCCAGCGCAATCTGGTTGGTCTTTTTCACAACGGTGCCCCCTTATCGTTAGCAGCAGGGAATCAGATCGCCGCCCATGCACTCACAGCAGCAGTCTGCACACAACAGATTGCCGCAGCAGTTGCAGGCCGTATCCATTCCGTTCACATTACCGCCGGTACGGTATGCACCGTTTGGAGAGCCCATATTCCCCTGCTGCTGCCACATCATCCGGTTCATAGCAGCACGATATTCCGGATTATTCGGGCTTAAACGACACGCGGTGGAAAAATGATTCATCGCGTCTTCCATCCATCCGCGCTGGAAAAAGATGCTTCCTTTTAAGAAATACCATTCCCCATCCCGATTACGGACCGGAATCCCGTCAAGAAGTTCCTCTGCTTCCACAAGACGATTCTGCTGAATCAGGCGTCGGATATCTCCTAAGTGAGAAGTTCCGCCTGCATACCCACTGGTTTGCTGGCCGCCGTATCCGGATGAAGACGCTCCTGTGTTCTGTTGATACGAATTGCCGGAACGAAGCCGGTTGATTACCATATCATATGCTTCGTTTATCTCCTGCATTTTTTCGTTGGCAAGATCCGCCAGAGGGCTGTCCGCATAATTATCCGGATGATACTTTTTTACCAGCTGCCGGTATGCAGATTTCACCTCTTCTTCGGTTGCATTTGGGGATACTCCAAGAACTTTATAAGGATCTGTGACTGCCATTGCTGCCTCCATTCATATTGCGGCACATCTAAATTTCCAATCCACTTTGTCTTCGCCGCAGAAAACAAACCGATTTTATAATTTTTCCCTTTTTGCTTTGCTTGAACCCGATAATACCTCTGATGCCACGTGCGGCAATCCAAGATAAATGATATTATCCAGAATCATTTTGTAACGCTGTAATTCCAGCAATTCATAGGTAGAACCAAGTTCCGCTACTGTAACATTCAGCACACCGCGCCCATATTTCCGAATCTCGGCAAGTTGTTCCTCATCCAACGAGATATCTCCCAGCCGGATCAGAAATGGATTGAAATTCCCGGTCTTCGCATCATCCGAAAGGTCATCCAAAGCATCCATTAAATACACCCAGCGCCCTACCAGATAACCGAATCGGCTCAAAATCCGTTTTTGCGTTTCATCCTGTGAAAGTAAAGTGAGCATCTGTCCCATTGCAACCGCTGTCGGATCCGCTGCACGGTCTAAACTAACATTCTCTTGTTTTTCCAGTGCAAACTGATCTGTTATCATCTTGGAAAAGATCTCGTCCACCTCTGGAAAACGGACTTTTGCCTTTTTTCGTGCAGAAGCCGCTAGCGGCAAAAGGGGATAATAAAGTAGCTTTTTCCAAAAACCGGAGTCCTGAAGATTATCTTTCAGCTTGTAATAAAATAGGATCATAGCGCATCCCGCCGTAAAAGAGAGATCCTCACACGGAGCGGCGCACACCTTTTTCTTCAGAGGATTTGCCATACATCTTGCTTTACAGAAACCGGCGAATTCCTGTCGCAATCCGACACTGACCATAGCAAGAAAAGTAAAGTCATAACTCAGCGTCAGCTTGGCAAAGGGACCGAACATTTCGCCAAGCTGATGACAAAGGCCACAGTAAAAGGCTTGGTAAGTGTCAAATTCCTTGACTTTCATTTCCGGTTTGAACGGTTTGATGTAGCCAAACATACGCAAACGCTCCTCATTTTGTGTACGATATTATTTTAGCCCATTTTTCGCCCAAAGTCGTGTATAAAATGTAAACTATCCTGCGATTTTTCGAAAAAACGGCCGCAAAACCAGTGCCGTAAAAAACGGCATGGCCGTTTTGACCATGCCGTTTTCATCAAACTGGATTATTACTTTGTCAGTCTTGCTTTCAGTGCATCCAGCTGTTTGCGCATCTCTGCGGGCAGCTTATCGCCGAATTTCGCATAGAATGCTTCGATACCGGTGCCTTCGCGGTCGATATCTTCCAGCCAGGAAGCTTTGTCAACGCTGAGCAGATCCTTGATGGTATCGATTGTAATGTCGAGGCCTTCGATGTTAATATCTTCGGGCTTGGGCTCATAGCCGATGGGGGTTTCCACCGCGTCAGCCTTGCCTTCGCAGCGAGCCAGAATCCACATCAAAACGCGGAGGTTATCGCCGAAGCCAGGCCAGATGAAGTGGCCTTCGTCATCGGTACGGAACCAGTTGACGTGGAAGATCTTGGGAGCCTTGTCGCCCAGTTTCTCGCCCATATCCAGCCAGTGCTGCCAGTAGTCACCCATGTTGTAGCCGCAGAAAGGCAGCATCGCCATCGGGTCACGACGGACAACGCCAACCGCACCAGCCGCAGCAGCGGTGGTTTCGGAAGCCATGATAGAACCTACAAAAGTACCATGCTTCCAGTCAAAGGACTGGTAAACCAGCGGAGCAGTTTTTGCACGGCGGCCGCCAAAGATGATTGCGGAGATCGGTACGCCCTGCGGGTTGTCAAACTCGGGGCTTACGCAGGGGCAGTTTTTCGCCGGAGCGGTAAACCGGGAATTCGGATGAGCCAGTTTGTTGCCTGCAGCAACGTATTCCGGGCCATTGACTTTAGCACCCTTCCATTCAGTTGCATCAACGGGAGGATTCTTGTCGAGACCTTCCCACCACACGGTATTATCCGCATTATTCAGCGCAACATTGGTAAAGATGGTGCCTTTTTCGGTGGTGTGCAGTGCGTTGGGATTGGATTTCAGATTGGTTCCCGGTGCAACACCAAAGAAGCCATTTTCGGGGTTGATTGCCCACAGACGGCCATCTTCGCCCTGACGCAGCCAAGCAATATCGTCGCCGACGGTCCAAACTTTATAGCCCTGTTTTGCATATACTTCGGGCGGAATCATCATAGCAAGGTTGGTTTTGCCGCAAGCAGAGGGGAACGCTGCGCAGACATATTTGGTTTCGCCCTGCGGATTCTCGATGCCCAGAATGAGCATATGCTCAGCCATCCAGCCTTCATTTTTGCCCTGGTAGGAAGCGATACGAAGCGCGAAGCATTTCTTGCCCAGCAGAACGTTTCCGCCGTAGCCGGAGTTGATGGAGCAGATGGAGTTCTCTTCGGGGAAGTGAACGATATAACGTTTCTTGTCGTCCAGATCCGCTTTTGCATGGAGACCACGAACGAAGTCGTTGGACTCGTCGCCCAGCTGTTCCAGAGCACGTTTGCCGATACGGGTCATAATATCCATGTTCAGAACAACATAGATGGAGTCAGTTACCTCAACACCAACTTTGGACATCTTGGAGCCGATAGGGCCCATGGAGTAAGGAATGACATACATGGTTTTGCCTTCCATGACACCGTAGTACATGGGAGTCAAAATGCCGTGCATTTCCTGCGGAGATTTCCAGTTATTAGTGGGGCCTGCATCCTCTTTTTTGGTGGAGCAGATGAAAGTTCTGTCCTCAACACGGGCAACATCGTTGACCGCAGTTCTGTGGTACATACAGCCGGGAAGTTTCTCCTGGTTGAGCCACATCATTTCGCCAGTGGAAACGGCCTCTTCACGCAAAGCCTGCAGCTGTTCTTCGGAGCCATCCAGCCAAACCACTTTCGCGGGTTTGCAGAGAGCTACCATTTCATCAACCCAGGCCAGAACATTTTTGTTGTTAGTAAGCATTGTTCTTTCCCCTTTCGTTTTCTGAAAATCGAGAAACAAGTTTCGCAACTTTCTACATTTACCATAATACGGCCTTTTCCGCAAAAAATCAATAGCCAATTTGTGAACTTTTTGACGGAATTCAATTTTTTTTGCATATTAATTTTGAATCATTTGCATTTTTATATGATATTCATCTACTCTATTTAATATATCTTCGATAAATGCAAGATAATATATCGCGTTATGCAAAGTGTTCACAACTAATTTGCAGCATCTTCCGTTTTTTCGATTGTAATTTTACTGATCACAACCGGTTCCGCGGGAATTCCCTGCTGTTCGTCCGTTTTTTCCACTGCTGCGATGGCGTCAACCACATCCATGCCCTCGATCACCTGTCCGAAAACGGTGTGCATTTTGTCCAGATGCGGTGTTCCACCCACCTGGCGGTAATATTCTCGGACCTCTTCGGGAAAGTTGGTTTCCCCTTTGTTAGCGTTTTCGTACTGCTTTTTCAAAAGCGGTTCAATCTGCTCCAGATCCTCCTCGGTAGCACCGAGCGAAGTGTAGTAATCCATTGCTTCCTTTACCTTATCGGAAACAGATTTTTTGTTTTCTTCCTCGATCATGTCAAAGTACTGGTCGGTCAATCCCTCGCCGTCCGACTGCTGCACAATAAAGAACTGGCTGCCATTGCTGTTCTTACCGGAATTCGCCATCGAAAGCGCCCCATTAAAGTGCCGCAGGCTGTCGCTCAGCTCATCTTCGAAAGGTTCGCCCCAGATGCTTTCGCCGCCGGTACCGTCACCAACAGGATCGCCGCCCTGGATCATAAAGTCGTCTATAATCCGATGGAATGTGAGTCCATCATAGTAGCCTTCCTCCGCATGGGTGATGAAATTCTCCACAGCTTTCGGAGCTTGTTCCTCAAACAACACAGCCCGAATCGTGCCAAAATTCTCCACCTCGATCACCGCAACCGGAAGGCTGCTGTCAAAAGACGCCGCCGTCAGAGTGCCATCGCTGTTTTCGGAAAACTGGATACAAGCTTCCCGTTCCCCGCATCCTGCCAGCGTTGCTGCCGTCATTGTCAATGCTGCGACAAATGCCGCCGCTCTTACAAAAATTTTCATCCGAACTTCTCCTTTACGCGAAACAATCCGGGAAAGCAGAATGCCTTCCCGGGTTGTCCAAATTATTCTGCTGTAATAATCTCAATCCCTGTGATGGAAATCTCTTCATATGGGCGGGAACTGCGGTCTACTTTGGCTGAAGCAATGCCGTCTACTGTTTCCATCCCCTCAATAACCTGCCCAAAAACAGTGTGAGCGCCGTCCAGCCAGGGAGTGCCGCCATTTTCCATATAAGCGGAAACAGCCTCCTCCGGAAAATCTTTTCCCTGCCGTTTCAGCATGGGGAACATCCGCTCATCCATCGTCTCAGGTCCGGCTTGTACAATAAAGAACTGGCTGCCATTGGTGCCGGGGCCCGCATTCGCCATCGAAAGCGCACCGCGGAAATTCCGGGCACGATCGGAAAATTCATCCGCAAACGGCTTGCCCCAGATACTTTCTCCTCCCATACCAGTACCGGTGGGGTCACCGCCCTGAATCATAAAGTCGCGGATCACCCGATGGAAAATAATACCATTATAATAGCCGTTTTTCGCATGAGTAACAAAGTTTTCCACCGCTTTGGGTGCAGCCTGGGGAAGAAGCTTTACCCGGATATCCCCTTTGTTGGTAGAAATTACCGCAATCGTATCGCCGGCTTTGACCGGTTCAAAATTCAAAAACTCACTCATATAAACAATTCCTTTCTCTTATTCCGCAGCACTATTGAGCGCTGCTTCTTTGGCTGCTTCCTCTTCCGCACTGCGGTAAAGCAGATCGCCAAGCTCTTCCTCGGTAGGAGTATTATCCAATTCATCGTAGTCAGCTGCATGGAATGTAGAAAGGGTAACAGAATTGATGACAACATCCTCTACCGGACGGTTGTTATTTAATTGTTCCGGCGTTCCGGAAGCTTCCGGATTGGTGATGTCAACCGGTTCATTCCGGAGATCCAACTCCAGAATCGCATTGACAACTTCCATCCCGTCAATAATTTTTCCAAAAACAGTATGGTTCCGGCCAAACTGCGGTACTCCGCCATATTCCGCAAAGCAGTTTTTCATCATAGCAGGAAAGTTATATTCATCCATTTCGGCCAGAGTTTCCTCGCTCACCTTGGAATCTCCCAGGAAAAAGAACCGGGAATCACAATAATTACTTTTATTCCAAAGCATTCCGGCTTCATAACAGATCATCGAAACAGAGCCTGAAAACGGCCAGAGATTGTTGGAATAGGTAGCTTTAATCGGTTTTCCAGTGTTGGAATCCCCACCGTTGCCATCCGGAGTACTGCTCCCCGCCGCAACAACGCCGACACCTGGCTGCACATGGAACACCACCTGGTTATTGTAGAAACCTTCTTCTACAAGGTCTTTAAAGTTCTCAACAATGGTAGGGACTTCATCCGTATAAAGCAGAACGGTAATTTCTCCCATTGAAGTATCAAAAATAGCGATATCCTGTCCTTCTTCCGGCTGTTCAAACTGGATATACTCAATTGTACTGGGATCGATTCCATTACCGCAGCCGGTCAGCATCCCGGCAGCAAGCAGGCATGCCGCCGCAAACACTACGGCTTTTTTTAAAAATCTTATCATTCCTATCACACCTTTCGTGTATCAATGCTTCCTATTATAGCTAATTTTCATAAAAAAGGCAAGCAGCGGACAAAATTTTACAATTTCTCTTCCCGAAAAAGATATTCCCGCACATTCTGTTCCTCTGTCCGGTCAAGCGGAAAATTGTATGCATCCGCCACGATTCCGGAAGATTGCGCGAATAAATCGTACAGGGCGACCAGTGCATCAAACATCTGACCGATATTGGCCGATGCGTATCCGGAAAGAAATTTCTGCCAATCCTTTGGAGCAAGAAATCGATTCAAATATTTGCCGCATTTACCGATATTAACCGTTTCTCCACGCTCTGCTACAATCTGCCAGCCGACCATCCGCATCACCTGTTCCCGGACAACCGACAACATTTCCTGCGCATACGGTATTTCGCGCCGCCAGAGTCCTTTGACTACATACGGAGAAACCCAACGAACTTCATTGACACAGCAGTAAAACTCCAAGGCTGACGGCGGTTTTACCCGGTAATCCGCATCGGTAGCAGCCGGGACTGGCGGCAGAATCCCATCTTTATCCAAGAGCACTTTGCACATTTTGTCCGACATGACTTTACTTGCGGCGTTTTGAACCGGCACCAGGCTCAGGTCAATACGGTTCCCGTCTGTAAACTGCATCATGGCGATATACCAGTCGTTATATAAAAACGCACCATTTTCGTCATACCGGTCAAGCTGCTCCTTACTTGTCTGCATAATAATTCGCTCCCCGAACCGGTCGAGCCAGTTGCTGTCCTCCACAAAAGACGCCATATCGGTCACCGCATATACGATGTCAAAATCCTGCCAACGGTCTTTGGGCGCATCAGGATTCGCACGAGATCCATTCATCCAAACTGCCCTCACCCGTTCCTCTTTTTCGGCGTAGCCAAGGATTAATGCCATCATTTCAGCTTCTGATCGTTGCTGCATGAGCATCCCCTTCCTGCAAAAATTATTTGCCCAGTTCTCCGTGCGCCAACGCTTTCAGATAAGCATTGATAAAGCCGTCGAGATCGCCGTCCATTACCGCATTGACATTACCCATTTCATAGCCTGTGCGATGATCTTTTACAAGTGTGTATGGCATAAAAACATAGGAACGGATCTGTGCGCCCCATGCAATTTCTTTCTGGTCACCGCGGATATCCTCAATTTTTTCGAGATGCTCACGCTCTTTGATCTGGATCAGTTTGGATTTCAGCATCCGCATCGCCACATCCTTATTTTGGTACTGGCTGCGCTCCACCTGGCAGGATACCACAATCCCGGTCGGCAGGTGGGTAATCCGGACAGCAGAGTCAGTTTTGTTGACCTTCTGACCGCCTGCACCGCTGGAACGGTAGGTATCCACCTGAATATCCTCTGGACGAATCTCGACCTCGATCGTATCGTCAATTTCGGGCATAACTTCAACCGACGCAAAAGAGGTATGCCGCCGCCCGGAAGCGTCAAACGGGGAAACCCGGACCAAACGGTGGACACCAGCTTCCGATTTCAGGTAACCGTAAGCGTTAAAGCCTTCAATCATAATCGAAGCGCTCTTGATACCTGCTTCTTCTCCCTCCAGATAGTCCAGAACCGAAACCTTGAACTCGTGGCGTTCTCCCCAGCGACAGTACATCCGATAAAGCATCTCCACCCAGTCCTGCGCCTCGGTTCCACCGGCACCGGCGTGGAAAGTGAGGATGGCATTCTTAGAGTCATACTCGCCAGAAAGAAGGGTTGCAAGCCGCTGTTCCTCAATTTTAGTATTCAGTTCCTTGAGCATATTCTCAATTTCAGGCAACATGGACTCATCGTTATCTTCTTCAGCCATTTCGAGCATTGTCTGGGTATCTTCAAACAGTGACACCAGTTGCTGATATGCAGAAAGAGTTGCTTTTAAAGCTCCAGTTTTTTTCAGCACTTTTTGCGAATTTTCCATGTCGTTCCAGAAATTGGGATCCGCCGCCTGTGCTTCCAGCTCCGCAATTTCCTTTTTTACATTCTCAATTCCCAAAGCAGAACCCAAATCTTTCAAATCCGGTTCTACAGCACGAAGTGCCTGTTTTTGTTCTTCAATTTGAAGCATAAATTCCCTCCATATATGATTTCACATTATTTTCGCGTATACTCTTTTATTATAATCGATATTTAGATTTCTGTAAAGATTTGTTTGATAAAATTTGACAGATATGCTATAATATGAAAGATATGAAATTCGATTGTTTCAATCATCATTCTGCAGATTACGGAGGGTTGCTATGTTTAAATATCAAGGCGTCGCCTGCCCGCACTGCGGCAAGGAATTTCAGGAAACCGACCAGATCCTCATCTGCCCGGAATGCGGAGCTCCCTATCATCGCGCATGTATCCAGGAACTGGGCAAGTGCATGTTTGACGACCTGCATCAGAAGGGTGAGAGTTGGCATCCGCCGCAGAAAACGCCGCACGAGGAAGAAGAAACCCGCTATGACGGACGCGCTGCCATGCGGTGCAGCCGCTGCGGTACTCTAAACTCCCCAGACAGGCTTTTCTGCGAAGTATGCGGTACACCGCTCAACCGTGAACAGCCGGATAGTTCAGAACCAAACAGCAATTCACAAAACCAGTGGAATAACGGACAGTGGAACAATGGACAGCAGCAGCCATTCCACCAGATGGCTTATAACCCCTACACCACGCCGTTTGGCGGACTGAGCCCTGATGAGGAAATCGATGGCATCCCGGTAAAAGATCTCGCGCTTTATGTGGGACAGAATACGCATTACTTTCTTCCAAAATTCAAAGAGATGGCCACCCGCGGCAAAAACGCTGGCTGGAACTGGGCAGCATTTTTCTTGAATGCTTATTACTTTTTCTATCGGAAAATGTGGTTGCCTGGCATTCTTTTTGCTGTTTTTTCTATACTTTTGTACATTCCAAATGTTATCCTAATGTACAGCGATCTCCTTTTGAATCTGGGTTTTGCTGTTCCATTTTCGAATAACTTTTTGATGGCAATGAATTCTCTCAGCAATATTTTCTACATCCTTTCCCTTGTCTT
>CALWNQ010000013.1 GCA_944382875.1 uncultured Clostridia bacterium | reverse complement strand
AACCGGATGGAAAACCGCACAATCGAATATATTCTCTGCAATCCCGTTTATATCGGAAAGCTTCGCTGGGGCGGTGATGGATGGTTCCGGCGCGATTTTCAAAATCCAAATATTCTGGTTTTTAATGGCTGCCAGGAATCGCTCATCGATCTGGAAACCTGGAACGCTGTCCAGAAAAAGATCCAGGAAACCAAAGAACTTTATGGCTATAAGGCGCGGAAAACTGCCGTTCACGACTATTTCCTCCGCGGCATTTTGAAATGCAGCAACTGCGGCGGCACCCTCACCTGTTCCAATCAAATCGGCTTACAATGTACCAATTATGCAAAGAATTCCTGTACCGTATCCCATTATATCGGAATTGAGAAGGCACAAGCTGCCGTTTTGGAAGGATTGAAACAGGACATTCTTTCCGGAAAACGCGACGCAGCATTTACTGTCCGGCCACGCGCAGTTCCGTCCGCGAAAGATCCCACCGATCAGCTCATTCGTCAGGAACAAAACAAGCTGAAACGCATCCGGGAAGCTTATGAAAACGGTGTCGACACACTGGAAGAATACCGGATCAATAAAGAAAAGATAACCGCACGCATCGAAGAATTGCAGAAACGAAGAAAAGCCGATGAACCGCCCAAAGATATCACTGCTGAATTTTATAACCGGGCGCAGAATGCCATGCAGGTAATTCTCTCCCCCGACGCAACAATCCCGCAGAAAAATGAAGCGCTTCGCTCCTTTGTCGATCACATTACCTTCGACCGGAAAAAAGCTTCTTTCACGATTTTTTATTACTTCTGATTATAGGTTATAGGAATGTGGTGGTCCGCATGGGGAACTTGGAGCAGCTACTCGGTACTTGAGCCAGCGCTATTCCATGCCGTATGGCGAAATTGCCGGAATACTAACCGATGTAGGTACAGAAGAACTGGCACATGTAGAAATGATCTCTGCGATTCTTTATCAGTTAACCCGGAACCTGTCCGTTCAGGAAATCAAAGAGAAAGGGTTTGCTCCTTATTTTGTCGATCATACAACCGGAATTTATCCGCAGGCAGCATCTGGTGTTCCATTCTCTGCTGGCGGAATCGCATCTACCGGTGATGTTTTTGCTGACTTGCATGAAGACTTGGCAGCAGAACAAAAAGCGCGACTAAGTTATGATAATATTCTGCGCCTGGTTGATGATCCGGATGTTCGAGATGCAATTAAATTCCTTCGAGAAAGGGAAATTGTGCATTACCAGCGTTTCGGTGAAGCAATCCGTATCGCACAGGATCAGCTGGATTCCAAAAACTTCTACGCTTTCAATCCTGCCTTTGATAAATAACAAAAAGCCCGATACAGAACGTATCGGGCTTTTGTTACTCTACAAATGAGTGACTCATAATATAAAATTCTTCTTGGCTGGGCTGATACTTTTTCTCCAAAGGTTCCAACGTATCATCGTATTTCCGGGCATCTTCTTCTGAAATGGACATCACCGGACTATCGGTATACATCTATTTTCTTCCGTCTAAAGCACCAGGCACCAATTCTTTTACCATCATGGCTGAAGGATATTTCCCGTTCGGCAGGCAGATAAAATACTTTTTACAACATTGAAATCCGCTGCTCACATAGTTGGCAGGACTTCCAAAAATAACGATAACATCATACCCCATCGAAACTGCTTTTGCAAAAGAGTATTCCATGAGTTTTTTACCATATCCCTGCCTTTGGCATTCTGGTGTAATACTGATTGGACCGAATGTCAGAATTTCTTTCTGGTTCCCCTGTTCATCGGTAAGCTTTGCTTTTGTATACATGATATTCCCGATAACTTTTCCGTCAAGTTCCGATATAAAATCCAATTCCGGGATAAAATCCGGGTGAGCTCGCATGATGTGAACCAGATAATGCTCCACACATCCGGGAACATATTGGTTATAAAATGCTTTTCTGGTAATTTGCTCCACAATTTGGTAATCTTCTGGCTGTTCATTTCGTATGATGAGCATTTTGATTCCTTTCCATTTACACGGTTAAACACTTCTTATAATAATCCAATATCCTATCATCATTATTGCAAACCATTTCCATGCAGCCGGCAATCATATTCCGGACAAACCGGTTCTGCAATCCTTTTGCCCAGGTTAACCGGTCTCCGTCCATATATTCGCCAATCCCCCGCCATGGTATCCACAAAATATCATGTGTCTGCCAGCATAATTCGTGGATGCGGTTCAGAAAAAGGATCTGCTTGGTAATCTCCTTATTGGCATAAAGCTGCTTCATCGCAGCACCCAGCATTGCCCTTTGATCGATTGGCTGCCCAATCCAGCCGGCAATCCGATCCCGCATCTCCAGAAGCTCCTGATCCGTAAGATTCTCAAAATGGCTATCCTCACGCATATAACGAACTGAATTCCGATAATACCCCTGTTCCTGCATCACTTCCATAATACGAACAGCCCTTTTCAGCACATCATGGATGGTGACTGTTGGCATTTTCTTTTCGCCAAGAATCAACGCCTGGCCACCTTTTTCATACCATTCCGGCATAACAAAAAATCCGTTTTCCTCATAACCTGCTGGCAAAACACTCGGGCTGCCCCAATATCCCTGAGAACCATCCAAACCATACAGCACCTGCTTCTCATCATAGCCAGTTATTAAAACCCACTCGTATTTTTTACCAAACCAGGCAATTACCGGAATATCTTTGTCAATTGATGATTTGATTTTTTGAAAAACAACATCCTTCTCGTCATCAGGCCAACTGATTTTCTCAAAATTATATCCCGCATACTCCATTGCAAACCCGATATAATCATCAAAATGATCGAGAATCCCGTTCACTGTGTGATTCCAACTTTCTTTCATATGCGCATCATCGGATAAATCCATCTGTAAAAAGGCAAATCCGCTGACAGCATTGTAGTGATTGTACAATTCTTCATGTTTCCGATGAATCGGAAGAAAATCACCGCATTTGCCGCACCGGATACAGGGACCTTCCTGATCCCCACAGAAAAACTCACAGTATTTGTCAATCATCTTTTCCGCGCGCATGAACATGGACACAAAGCACGCGGTAAACCGAACCGTTTCACATCCATTGGGAAAACTAACAACATCGGATATCACCTTTTTCATTATCTTCCCTCCTTTGTGTGCATTCCAATAATCAGCAGCATACCTCCAACACATCTCCAGCCTGGAGATGCAAATCCAACAGAATTGTTCCGTCCTCCACCAAATTGAACGGAAGTACCGTACCGTTTTTCAGCAGTTTTTCCGGCTTAGGCATATCGCTGCATATCAGCTGAGCCAATTCCAGCGTTCCTTCCCGACATTCCAACCGCAGGCTTCTCTCACCCCTTGTCATCTTGCCGTATCCCGCAGGTGAAAACCAGGGAATTTCCCGCACCTCCGGCAAAAGCGATACGCAAAGCCTTTTCTTTGCGGCATCCAGCCGAAATCCGCTTAGAGAGAGCATCATTGTCCAGCTGGAAAGCGGCCGGTAATAATAGTCCCCGCATTCTTCCTGATTAAAGGTACGGCCTGCATACCGGTAACGCTTCTCCACCGATTCCGCCAGCATTTTGGCTGCGTCAAAACGCCGGTTTTCGAGGAGAAAACTCGCAAACGCATACTCCACTCCCGACCAGTTTGCCATTGCCTGTACATTCTGCCAGGTATAAAGGGTGGGTAAGGTTCCTTCCGGATAAGATGCGTTCATCAGCCCGCCGTCTTTGCTGAAATTCCAGAGGAGGATACTGTCCAGCGCCTGCGACACCTGCTTTTCATCCAAAAAAGACGGAAGCCCCATCAGCAGCGTGTACCATAATCCGTCCAACTGGTCGGACATGCAGCATTCGTCCCTTTCCTGCCCATCAATCCAAAGGCTGTAATAGGAACCGTTCCAAAGTTTGGAAAAACTCTGCTTCCCTTTTTCAAGAAGTACAGTCCATTTTTCCCGGAGCGTTTCTTCCTTCTTCTCCTCCGCCAGACGGATGGCGGCAGTCAACGCGCCAAGCCACAGCACCGCGATATACGCCGGTATCCCCTGGAACCGCCAGGCATCATAGGTATTGCTGCCGGTATCGGTATCCGGAAGGCCATCCCCGTCACTGTCCAGCTTCTCTGTACTTTCCATAGCACGGATTACATGCGGCCACATATCATCCAAATAAGCCTGGTCACCGGTCCACAGATAATCCCGGCAGACCATCAGGACAAACTGCGGGTTCATATCTACCCGGTCAAAGCCCTCATCTACCGCCGAAAAATCAGGCGTAAAGAAATGGTGGACACGTCCGTCTTCCCGCTGGAAAGCTGCACCCATCCGCATTTGCCGGCATTGCAGCTCTGGGAAGAGCGAAATCAGTCCCCAGGAACCATGATAGGTAATATCGGTTGTATGAAAGCCACAGCTCCCAAAACCTTCCCAAATACCAAAATCGCCATTTTTTGCCCACCAGGAGCATTTGATCATCGTATTCAGGTGGGCAGTCCATCCCTCTGGAAACGCTTCTGGAGAATCGGTTTCGGAAAGCAGCTGGGAAAACGCCCGCACTTTATCAAAAATCAGTTTTTTCTGATGGCAAAGATACCGGCAAATCTCCGCAGAATCGGCAAAGCAATTGGCATACTGATGTCCCACAAAATTCCCGGCAGGACTGATATGATACGGAAAATGCCAGGCGACAAAAAACTTCAGTTCAGCTGTTTCTCCAGCCTGTAAAGTGATTTGACTGCACAGAGCACCACCGCCCCATTCACTGCTGTCCGGCGTGTTTTTGGTGCGGAAACGCCGGTACTGGTTCGCCAATACTGCAAGGAATTTCCGTTTTCCATCCAAATCTCCTACCGGCGATGGATTCAGCGCCGACAACCGCTTCCAGGGATGCGCCGCCCACGCAGTTTGGAGGACCATCGTTAGCAGTTCCTCTATCTGTTCCGGCTTCATCGTTTTTAACTTTTCCGCATCCAGAGCGGACAGATCCGGCAATTCCTCCCAACCAAGGTTCGGAAGAACGCCGGTTTCCCGAAAATCAAACAGGCAGGATTCCTCGGTAACACCAAAAGTACCGCCCAATACATATGCCCGGAAATAGGCCTCAAATTCCCCACGCAGGTAAGTGTGATTGCCTCCTTCCGCCATCAGGCTGATACTCCCGTTTTCCGGAAGCGGCTGTTCCTCTCTGGAATACATGGTGAGCATAGCTGTATTATCATCTATTTCCACCTTGTTATAAAGCTTCCGCTCATCTTTCCCCCTGCAAACAGGATTATCGAGCATCCCCAATAACGAAACAGTCACCGGCTTTCCCGTACGGTTCCGAACAGTATAGCAAATTTCAAATCCCGGTGTCCCGCTGGCTCGGCTGTCGTGCGGCACAAAAGGAGCCAAATATTCTGCCGAAATCTCCACAGGCAAATCCGGATCTCGGAATTCCAACTTTGCAACCGGGAAATCCGGTGTCCATGCAATTTCCGGAACGCATTTTACCCAGGAATACATCGCCGAACGGAACTGACCTTCACGGTCCGAACTGTCGTAAGAAAGCTTCCGGACAAGCGGTGCTTCCCCTTCTGCGCATGTTCGAAGGTAAAACCGCAGCGGCTCTCCGGAAAATCCAGGAATATCCTCCAATCCATCCTCTTTTGGGGAACGGGATGCCCATTTCCCCCGGTTAAAGATACTCCAATTTTCCAGCCTGCCAGTTGGAAAAATTTCAGCTGTTCCCGTACCAATTCCACCAAGTGCCATTCCGGAAAATTCCGGTGTATGCTGTATGACTGTTCTCATTTTGGCTCCTCCTGTAAGTATTCTGTTTAAATGTTCCGCCCACGGCATCTTTTTTGACAGGTATCAAAAAAGGCTTTCATATTCTCGAACGGCACTTCAGGTTCAAGGTCATGGGCTGGCGCTACAATAATACCACCGTTTTTCCCGAATGTATCAATCAGCATTTCTGTTTCATGGATGACCGACTGCGGAGTACCAAACGGAAAATTCTTCTGTGTACTCAATCCACCGTCAAAACTCAATTTATCTCCATATTTTTTATGAATCTCATAAATATCCATACATTCCGGCTGAATCGGATTGAGAATATCCAATCCAACTTCGATCAAGTCTCCGATAATATCCAAAACATTGCCACAGGAATGATACCAGATTACCACATCCGGATTGATCTTCTTCGCTTCACTCCAGACAGTTCTCCATTTTTCCTTAATTAACTTGCGCCAGAGATCTGCGGAAAAGGTCATTGATTTTTGACTGCCAACATCATCACCAAAATAAAGCGCATCTACCCCTGCCTTTACGGCTTCTGCCGCAAATTTCAGATTCCACCGCAGTTCATTCTGGAAAAAATATTCGGCAATTTCCGGTTCGGCGATCATATCCGCAAGCAGATTCTCATATCCGCGCAGCGCCCAGCTTGTCTCAAAAAAACGGCCTACCCAGGCGGCGGCTACTTTATCCTGTGCATGAATTTGCTCTACCTGCGCCCGCAGTCCAGAAAAATCGTAATAATCCGGATTTTTATAATATGGAAATTCTTTAATTTCTTCTAACTCATAAACATTTCGTAACGGACTAATCAAGTGCGTGAAATGAAAAGAAGAACCAGGTAGATTCAAAACGCCATCATCCCCAATTTTCACGCCTTCCGGAATGTCAATGTCGGAAAAATATTTGCTATAATCAAAAGAAGGCGCATCCGCTTTGCGAACTGGCTGAACATATTGGGGACAAAATACGCCTGTATTTTTGACAAACTCCTCATAATTCTTGGCGCCATAACCTTTTAATACAGTGTTGAATGCAGTCCCGGCAAAGGATGCATAATATAAAAGACGCTCTTGTCTTTCTCGTTTTGCCGTTGCTCTCAGCAAATCCCTATCATTGATCATTTTATTTACCTCATTTTATTCCAATATCATAGAATTTCATATAGTATTTTCTGTATTATAGCATAATTGCTATAAAAACACAAGTTTTCCAATGACAGAAATTTAAAAGGAACCCCCGGTAAAACCGAGGATTCTTTTTGCAAACGGACATACTGACGTTTTATTAATTATTCCTCTTTAGCTATCCATAGATCGTGACACTGACAACTTCGGTGAATTTTCTAAAAATAGATAGACAGGTTTTTGTGCTTCGTCATAGACTTTCCGAACCCACTCACCTAACGAGTGATTTTGTTTATATAAAAAACAGGCTTTGTAATAAAACAAAGCCTGTTACTGGTTGGGGTGGAAGGACTTGAACCCTCGGAATGTCAGAGCCAGAATCTGATGCCTTACCACTTGGCGACACCCCAGTATTATGAAATTTTGTTTTGAAAATCCGAACCGTCCCATAAATGGAACGGTTCAGATCGCTTTCTGGTTGGGGTGGAAGGACTTGAACCCTCGGAATGTCAGAGCCAGAATCTGATGCCTTACCGCTTGGCGACACCCCAGTATCACAGAAAAATTGGTTGGGCTAGATGGATTCGAACCATCGGAATGCAGGAGTCAAAGTCCTGTGCCTTACCACTTGGCGATAGCCCAGTGTAAAAAATGGGGTGGGTAGTGGGATTCGAACCCACGGCCTTCAGAGCCACAATCTGACGCGCTAACCAACTGCGCTATACCCACCATATTATTGGCGCGCCCATCAGGACTCGAACCTGAGACCTACTGCTTAGAAGGCAGTTGCTCTATCCAGCTGAGCTATGAGCGCATCAACCGCAATGCGGTTTGGAGCGGGTGATGGGAATCGAACCCACGTAACCAGCTTGGAAGGCTGGAATTCTACCATTGAACTACACCCGCAAGAAAAGCACAGAACCTTTTCTCTTACCGTTGTTGATCTTTTGTATCAGCAACGTATGTTATTATACCATACCATATTTCATTTGTCAACACTTTTTGAAAACTTTTTTCATATTTTTTCCCTGCTTGTTCATAGCAGTTTTAGAGCCTCCTCCCTTATGAGAGAAGGCTCATTCCATTTATTTACTGATTCTTCTGGGCACGTTTCCGTTCCAACAGCAGATTGATCCGATGAACAGGATTCAGCAGATTGCTGATCGACTGGTCATGGTTCAGGTTGTCCACAATATATGCAATATACTTGGACAAATCCACTTGGGTATACCATTCGCGTTGGAGCAATTCCGGAGTGCGATAGATTAAATTTGTTGTGAATACCCGAGTAATATCACCTTTTTGGAAAGCAGCATCAAATTTATCCAATCCATCACAGAACAGCCCAAATGTTGCAAAGACAAAAATACGGCGAGCACCCATCCGTTTCAGCTGGGCGGCAATTTCCAAAACAGATTCACCAGAAGAAATCATATCGTCTGCGATAATCAGATCTTTACCTGCAACATTGTCACCCAAAAATTCATGGGCAACAATCGGATTGCGGCCATTCACAATTACCGAATAATCACGACGTTTGTAGAACATACCAAGGTCTACACCCAAAACGGATGAATAATACATACATCTGGACATACCACCTTCATCGGGAGAGATCATCATCACATTATTTCGATCAAACTCAATATCCGGAACGGTGTTAACCATTGCTTTCAAAAATTGATAGTTGGGCATTACGTTTTCAAAGCCCTTCAGCGGAATTGCATTTTGCACACGAGCATCATGTGCATCAAAGGTGATTAAGTTATCCACACCCATATCCGCCAATTCCTGCAGGCACAATGCACAGTCGAGCGACTCCCGGGAGGTACGACGGTGCTGGCGTCCTTCATACAGCATCGGCATAATCACATTGATTCGGCGAGCTTTGCCGCTGACCGCAGCAATGATACGTTTCAAATCCTGATAATGGTCGTCAGGGCTCATCGGAACTTCCATTCCGTACATCTTAAAAGTAACACCATAATTATACATGTCACTTAAGATATACAGGTCGTGTCCGCGGACCGACTCCTTCAGCGTTCCTTTTGCCTCGCCGGTTCCAAAACGGGGACACTCAGCTTTCAGCTGGTAGGTATCGCGGCAATAACCAATAAAATCTCCGTCTTTCATCAGTTCGCCGTGTCTCTGGGAACGCCACTCCACCAGATAGTTGTCCACTTTTGCGGTAATCTCCTCGCAGCCTTTCATTCCGATCAGGCTCATCATGCCAACGGGAATAGAAATCTCATGGATTGATTCCTGCACAGTCAATTCCTCCTATATCGATAATCAAACAAGCAAACAGGCTGTCCAGCCATACAATTTTATTATACCTGTTTTCGACAAAATTTGCAAACATATTCGAGTAGGAAATTTCACAGCTTTTTTACACGCTTTTGTTTATTTTGTCTGAGAACTGATTGTTAAACTTGCATATCATCCGCTGTTTTTCCAGAAAGGCTACCTTTCATCATTCTTCTTAAAATGTTCCGTGCTAAAATATCTCTACCTGTCCTTTTAAAAGGGAAAAATAATCCGGAACGAAACGATTACAAAGATGCTTCACTTTTTCAACCTCTTCGGGCTGCGCCGCAGGATCCGGAACACCTATCACATAAAAACCTGCTTGTTTGGCAGTGCGGATACAGTGCGCTGAATCTTCAAATACAATCGTCTCCGACACAGAAAGCTCCATCTTCTCTGCCGCTTTCAGATAGATATCCGGTTTATCTTTTCCTGCTCCGACATCGCTGCAACAAAGCAAAAAATCAAAATACTGCATCAGCCCCAGCCGTTCCAGTACTGGTCTTGAAACATCCGAACGGGTTGCCGTTGCGACACACATTTTAATTCCTTTTGCCTTCTGTTGCTCCAAGAAATCCCGTACTCCTGGAATCGGCTGCACGGTTTCATAATACGGTTTGATTGCCTGATAGTAAGCATCTGCATATTCTCTGTGGCTTTTAAAAGTAATACCATACTGCGCAAAAAGCCGCAAAACTTCTTCTTCACTCATCCGAAAAACCGAATGGTCAAAATCCGGATCCTGCGTGCTCTTCCCAAAATATTGCAAACAAATTGTGCCAATTTTTCGCCAGTTTCCCATGCTGTCCAACAGTGTGCCATCCATATCAAATATAATGCCCCGATATTTCATAATACTCCCCTTTTCATTCATTCACCTCTCAGTATAGCATAATTTCAACATTGCTTCAACCATATTCGTGGTAAAGTGATGGAAAATACCGGCGTATATTCCGAAATTTGCCGGGAAAGCTACTTACAGATCAAAACGAAAGGGTGATACAATGCGGATCAATCGAATCAGCATCCGTCGTGTATTCGCATTTCTTGCAGTCAATCTTACTGTTGTAATTGCCGTTATTTTCTTATATCCAGAACCAGCGGAACAGACACTTTCCAAACTTGGTTCCCGCGGGAACGAGGTTTCCGCTATCCAGCAGGAGTTAAAAGACCGTGGGCTGTACAGCGGGAATGTGGATGGGATTTATGGCAGCCAAACCGAGGCAGCGGTGAAACGCTTTCAAAAACAACAGGGACTTTCGGTCGATGGAATTGCGGGACCGCAAACACTGAAAAAACTTGGTATTACGGTAGGCAGCATCCCTCAGGCCAACGAAGCAAATGTAAATCTTCTCGCCCGGATTATTTCCGCCGAAGCACGCGGCGAACCTTATGAAGGGCAGGTTGCGGTCGGCGCTGTCATCTTAAATCGGATTGAACACCCCTCCTTCCCGGACACTCTCTCCGGTGTCATCTACCAGCCTGGCGCTTTTACCGCCATTACCGACGGACAATTTAATGAACCCGTGGCGGAATCCGCCTACCGCGCAGCAAGGGATGCACTGAACGGAACAGATCCATCCGGCGGCGCCATTTATTACTACAATCCAGATAAAACCAGCAACCAATGGATTCGTACCCGTCCCGTTATCAAACGAATCGGCGCCCATCTATTCTGTTCGTAAAGGCAGCAACTGCTGCCTTTTTTCATGCGAGGAATTACCTATTTTTTATGAATTCTTTATCTTTTCTTGCATCTTTCTTATATCCGACATGGTATGATGCAAAAAGAAGAAATTTTTGTAGGGAAAAGAAGTTCCACTCCGTTTTCTATGCAAAAGACAACAAAGGAGATGCTAACATGAGAATTACACTGTCACTGCTTGCTACTCTGGCGTGGGGGTTCAGTTTTGCTTTCACCATTTATGCAGCTTACAATCTTTTGATTGCATTAGCCGGTTTTCATAAACAAAAAAAATGGAAAGCTGCTGTTCTTCAAAAACGGTTTGCTATTTTAATCGCAGCGCGCAACGAGGAATGTGTAATTGGAAATCTGGTGGAAAGTTTGGTACATCAGGATTATCCGCACGAACTTTACGATATTTATGTCATCCCAAACAACTGCACCGATGACACAGCCGGTGCAGCTTCCCGAGCCGGCGCAAAGATTCTGCAATGCACTGTCCCAGTAAAATCCAAAGGAGAAGTTTTGACCTTTGCCTTCGATTATTTCTTCCGGAAGAATATTCGTTACGACGGTTACTGCATTTTTGATGCAGACAATCTGGTGGATCCGGGCTTTCTTTCCGCTATGAACAATGCCCTCTGCGGCGGAGCCAAAGCGGCGCAAGCCTACCGTGACAGCAAAAACCCATATGATACCGCAATTTCCGGCTGTTATTCCATTTACTACTGGATGATTAACCGTTTTTACAACCGATCGCGTTCTAATATTGGTCTGACCGCTATCATCAATGGCAGCGGATTCATGGTCAGTGACGAATTGATTCGCGAAATGGGCGGGTTCCATACATATACCATGACAGAAGATATCGAGTTTACTACCCAGTGTGTCCTTCGTGATGTTCGCGTAGAATGGGTTCCCGAAGCAAGAATTTACGACGAACAACCGCTTGATTTTGCACAATCCTGGAAACAGCGGAAACGCTGGTCCACTGGCTTATTGCAAGGCTGTCGCCGGTATCTTCTCCCGCTACTCCGCAGTGCGGCTTCCGGGCGCAGCAGACTGTCCGCAGACCAGGCAGTCTTTTTCCTGGCGCCGGTTATGCAAGTAATCTGTTTTCTTTCTATGGTTATCAGTGCTGTTATGGCAGCTTTTTATCTCCAAGTAGACCTCTTCCCTCAGACAGAAATTTTCTGGAAACTCTTCTCACCGCTCGGTGCTTCCTTCCTCCTCACAGTAGCAACCGCAGTGATTACCCTTGTTGCTGAAAAAAAATTCAGCCCAAAAATGTGGAAAGCAGTCCTTTATTACTGGGTATTTATTATGAGCTGGATTCCAATCAATCTGCTTTGCCTCTTTAAAAAGACAACTGTCTGGGATCAGATTCACCACACCCGCTCCATTCAACTTTCTGACCTGCCCGCTGCTGAAAGATAAGATAAACAAAAAACCGGCTGTTTGAAACAGCCGGTCATTTTTATAATTTTCTGGCAAGCGCTTCGGGATTGACCGCATAGAGCAACGCATTTTCTTTGGAGATTACACCGGATTTATAAAGCCGCAGAATATCGCCGTCCATCGTGCGCATCCCTTCGGCGGCACCCGTAAACAGCGCGTTATCAATCTGGTAGCCTTTTCCTTCCCGGATCAGGTTACGGATTGCGCTGTTAACCAGCATGATCTCAAATGCCGGCACCAGTTTACCGTCCACCGTCGGAATCAGCTGTTGGGATACCACAGCTTCCAGTACCATCGAAAGCTGTACCCGGACCTGCTGCTGTTGATCGCCGGGGAAAACATCGACAATGCGGTCCACAGTTTTGGCTGCGCCAATAGTGTGCAGAGTAGAAAGGACAAGCTGCCCGGTTTCCGCCGCTGTCAGTGCTGTCTGGATGGTTTGAAAATCCCGCATTTCCCCCAGCAGGATGACATCCGGTGACTGCCGGAGTGCTGCCCGGAGTGCTTCGGCGTATCCTTTGGTATCGTGATCCACTTCCCGCTGGCTGACGATACTGCGGTTGTGGGAATGTAAAAATTCAATGGGATCCTCGATCGTAATAATGTGGCTTTTCCGCGTTTTATTGATCTGGTCAATGATACAGGCAAGGGTGGTGGATTTCCCGCTCCCAGCTGAACCGGTAATCAAAACCAGTCCTTTTTTGCGGGATGAAAGATTGATGACCGTATCGGGAATGTTGAGCTGACGGTAATCCGGTAGGTCAAAATACACTGCCCGAAGCACCGCCGCCAGCGAATTCCGCTGTTTATACGCGTTGCAGCGGAAACGGCCTAATCCTTTGATCGAAAAAGAAAAGTCGTCGTCCCCCTGATGGATCAGCGCATCCATATCCCGGATGCCTTCCATCTGATAGATCTGCTCAATCATTTGGGCTGTCATGTCCGGCATCAGCTTTTGATCATCCACCGGTTCGATGACATCATTGATCTTGAACGCCATCGGAAATCCGGATACAATAAAGATATCCGATGCCTTTTTCTGTATGGCAAGTGCAAGTGCCTGCTGCATATCGGTCATATGGAACCATCCTTTCTAATTTCCTTCCCAAACATCCAGTTCTTCCCCATCCCAGACAGCAGTTTCTTCAGTCCGGCGTTCCGCCACACGATAAGTGCCGTCTGTCTGGTCAAAAACAAGCTCAAGCCGGTATTGCCGCGTTTCATCCACCGGCAGGATATATGCCGCTGTTAGAATTCCATCCGTCTTTTCTGTTGTATAACCAAGGGTTTCCAATGCAGCCCGGAGTTCTTCCGGATCACCCGATAAAGAAAATAAAGCTTCATCTGTCCGAGCTAAAAGTTCCTCTGCCGCACTATCTGCCTGATAATAAGCTGTTACAGTTTCCGCCGCACGTGCAGAAAGGCGATTGTCCGCCCGCGCTGTCATATAGGCAAGCACCCCGAACACCGTCAAACAGAGGATCACAAATAGCATCAACAGAGAGGAAATTCCCGCTCCAAACGGAGCGTTTTCTTTTTGCTTCATGCAGGATCCTCCTCCCGGTTGTAATCGGTCAGATTCAAAACGTACAGCTCTTCCCCTTCTTCCAGACAGATGGCAATCCGGTACCGCACCAGTTCCCCAGCGGCAGTGTTTTCTGATTCCGATCCGATTTCAGCACGATAAGCAGCCGGAGTTCCAGACTGTTTCCAGTTTTCATCGTAATAAATCTCTTCCGGAGCATCCGCACCAGCTCGGATGGTTTCCGCAATACTCTGCGCCATCAGCACTGCAGCATTCCGTTCCCGGCTCTGGCGGCTCAAGGTATGCCCCGCTGCAAACAGGCGGACATCGATCGCCGCTGCAAGCGAAAAGAACAGAACGACCACCGCAAGTTCCAGAAAAAAGCTCTGCACTCTGGACATATTTTTCATTGCAAAGCCTCCTCTTCACTCCGGATCGTCAGTTTCAATGACACGGAATCCCCTTCTTCTGCCGCAGCGGTCAGCGTCAGCAGATTTTCTTCCATCTGCATTGAGAAATCATACAGCTCCACAATTTTTTCGCCGGAATCCGGTTGAATCTCATCCGCATACCCAGCAACCGCCGCATATTCCCGCAGCCAGCCATCTGCAAAATACAAAAGCGTTTCATAGGTATCCCCGTCCACCGTTTCGGACAGACACAACACCTGCATCCCACCACGCTCTTCCAGTGAAACACCGCCTGCTGTATCACCGGCCCGAACTTTGTTGGCAACATAGCTGAGAGAAGAACGCAGCGCGTTGTTTTCATCCATTTGTCTGGAAATCGACCGGTAAGCTTTGGCACCCATCAGAGTAAGCAGAACAGCCAGCACGGCAAAGATGCCGAACACCAGCAGCATCAGCAGCGTTTCCGCTGAACGATAATCTTTTTGCCGCAGCATTCCAAATCACCTCCCGGTTATTCCGCTGTTTCCAGCCTGCTTCTTCCGCCTTTGGGCACCACTTCGATATACGGCATGGTATTAGAGCCCATAATACTGTATTCCACCACATATTTGTCGGTATCGATCTGGATGCCGTAATGTTCGGTCAGATATTCCACATTCCGGGGATAGCTTCCTTCGGTAGCATAACAGTTTACTGCCGCGCGCCGGATGGATTCCTCGGTCATCCGGAGCTGTTCCTCAGATACTGTCCCCGAAATATTCCGGAACCCCAGCCAGAAAAACAGCAAAATCAGCAACCCTCCTGCAACCGGCCAAAACCGTCCGAAGCGTTTGAAAGCCGATTCCCTCTGATAAAGCCGCATCTGATCCCCTCCTTATCCGATGGAAGACATCACGCCGAGCAGCGGCAGCATCACCGAAAAGAGGATCGCCCCCACTGCAACCGATAAAATCCCTACCAGAATCGGCTCGAGCAGTCCAATCAACGACTGGAGCGACTGGTCCGCCTCTTCCTCGTAAATGTCGGCCAGCTTTTCCATCACAGAATCCAGTGCGCCGGTACGATAGCCAATTCCAACCATACGGGAATATAGCCCTGGAAAAATCCCCTCTTCCTGAACCGCATCGGGCAGCGGCGTACCGCTGGACACCTGCTCCGAAATCCGCTGCACCTTTTCTGCCGAGCCTTTATCCGGCAAAATGGAAGGCAGAAATTCCAAAGCCTCCTCCACCTGATAACCGCTCGCGAGCAGCATAGCCAGAACCGACGCAAACCGGGAAGCCGATATTTTTTCGAGTGTACGGCGCACCGGGCCGATTTTAGTAAAAAAGACGCGGATCTTCTCCCCTTTTCCTTTCCGGAACAACAGAAAGCAGACTGCTGTTCCAATTATCAGCAGCCCCAGAATCACCAACACTGCAACACCGAGCACAGGCCCCAAATCCATCAGAAAAGCAGCCGTCCCGCTGACTGAGCCAAGTGACTGCAGCACCTCCCGGAAAATCGGCAATACCTTCCAGACTAAAACCGCCACTACGATTGCCATTGCACAAACCGATATCATCGGATAAAATACCGACCGGCGGATCTGCTGCTTCATTCTGGCCTCCCGGTCATAATAGACACCGAGCGACTGGAAAACATCTTCGAGTTTGCCAGCTCGTTCTCCAATCCCAGTCATCCGAACCAGATAATCGGGAAACACACCCGCTTTCGCCAAGGCTTGCTCCAGTGAAAAGGTCTCCCGGTAATCCTCTTCCAGTTTCTCCATTATTTTTTTGCCCGACTCCGGAAGAGTGTCCCCAATGGCAGACAAGCCGTCATCCAGTGGAATTCCGGAGTGGAGCAGCATGGCAATCTGAGAACAAAAAAGAGCCAGATCTCCCGATGGCAGTTTTGTTGTTTGATTCATACGCACACAAACCACGGCTGTTTTACAGCCGTGGTTTCCTCCCTTCTGTATTCTGCTTAATAAACGCGAAGGCTTGTGTAGTTACTTCCGTTACCGATATACTGCTCGATATTAGCACCACCCGAAGCAGCAAAGGTTGCATCCATCCGCTCCCATTCAGAGCCTTTGAAGTAAATCCGAACTGTTACCCATCCCTGTCCTTCCAGATAGACTTCATTCCACGCGTGATTCAGATCCGCAGCGGACACTGTTCCGCAAATCAGTTTGGTTGGAATTCCCTGAGAACGCAGCATCGCAGCCATCAGTGCCGCATAATCGAAACAGATTCCTTTTTTGGTGTTCAATGTATCGTCCACATTGGGAAGATAACTGGTCTGGACAGTTGCAGCTTTCTGTGTATCATATTTGACATTGGAAATGATCCAGCTGTAAATTGCCGTCAGCTTTTCCACATCCGTTTTTGCATTTACGCACAGGTCAAATGCTTTTTTAACCGCCGCGGAATTGGAATTATAATTCACATACTGGCTGGGGCAGAGAAACGGCGCATTAACCTGATCAAATTTCACATCAATTGTTGCGGAATACAATTCAAAATAAGTATTGCCTTCTTTATTCTGCATAATACGGATCTTATAACTGCCTTCTCCCATTTGCAGCGGGAAGGCCTCATAAGTGCCATTATTATTCAGATCATAATTATATTTCTTATCATCTTTCACAATCTGCACTTTGAGTCGTTTGCTCACGCCTGTCTGCTTTACCATGACATAACCCTGGGAAGCATTGCTTACATCAATGGAAGAACCATTCTTTTGGTAAACCTTTTTTCCAGAAGCTACATTTTCCGTGATGCTGATTGTCCCTCCATACACCGTTTCCGCAAGCGATACTTCTTCATCCACAATATATTCCGGAGCCATTTCTTCCTGGATTTCTTCGATAATAGCTGAAGTATCTCCTCCCGAAGGTTCGGTAATCGTCTGTGTATCCTGTCCACAGGATGCCAAAAGCAATAAGCATGCCATTAGCGATGCCGTAAATTTCATACTTTTCATTCTGGTTCCCCCTAATTATGATTTATTCAATCGGTTCAATCTGGCTGAAACGGATATTCCAATTAACAGCAAGTTCCGGATAATGAAGCTGGTAGTTTTTCTCCAGCCGTTCGGTTACAATCTGCCCAGCTTGTAAATCTGTTAATGGCAACAGCATTACAAATTGATTTTCGGCATATTGAGATACGACATCTCCCCTGCGCAGCCCTACAACCAAAGTTTCTTTCACTGCTTCAATCACCTGACTTTTGATTGCCGGTTCTATTTCTCCTCCTGATATACCGCTCAAAACAAGTAATCCAACATACAGGAAACGGCCTTCTCGCAAAAGAGAACGTGCTTGTATCTGATAAATATTTTTAAAAACATTGTAGTCGCAGAAAAATGCGCCAACTTCGTTTTCAGCTTTTCGAAGTTCATCTTTAATCGCAGACAAATCAAAATCCACTGTATTCACATTTTGAATCAGCCGTTCATACAGCTCATGAAGTTTTGTACTATTTTGCTTATTTGTAATGGATTGGTAATATTCCAAGCCCTTTTGGTAATACCCAGCTTCCAAATAAGCCTGCAACAAAATCCTCCGAAAATCCTCGGATTCGGGATCAATCTCAATCGCCTTTTTGATAAATCCTATCAGTTTCTCGATATGTTTTTCCCGCAGTAAAAAATCACTTAACTGTGCCACACAGGATTCATACATTTTTTGATATCGTATTCGATAACGCTGTACCCAATCCGCAAATTCCATTCGCGGCAGAAAAATTCCTTTATATAAAGCAAATGCCTGCTGTAGATTTATGGTCCGTTCATCATACGGAGCGCTTTGTGCAGCTTCCAAAAGGCGTTTCATCTCTTCACAATCTACTAAACAGGGAATATCTGGATTCCACCAGTATCCGCCGTCCCGAAACACAATCAATTCTTCGTTTGTATGAAACTCTTTTTGTAAAAAATTACGTGCACGATATACCAGATTTTTTAAAGCACTGGAAGGATTATCACATTCCTCCTGATTCCACAAGGCAAGATATAGCTGATCCTGCGTGACTGCCTGCCCCCGATGAAGGATCAAAAATTCAATCAGCATCCAAAGTTTTTTGGTTCGAACACTGGAAGTTATCTCATATTCTCCCCACCGTATCCAGAAACCTCCGAACATACGGATGGCCATAATATTCCGCTGATTTTGTTCCATACCCTCACCATCCTTTCAGACTTTATCAGTATTATTGTACCACAATTTATCTGGATTTGCAAGATCTTTCCATTTTCAACTCATCAATTCAAAACAACAGTATGATTATATTTTTATGATATTTGCATAATTTAATAACAATATATTAGAATAAATAAAATTTATATTCGATATTATTTGGATTAGTAATACTCAAAATCTAACTAAAAAGTCTGCCATAGACCTATGGCAGACTTTTTATAGTTATTTTCTTTCGTCAAGCGGTACATAGGGCTGCCGTTCGCCAATGCTGACATAAGAGGGACGAATGATCTTTCCAGCATGGATAATTTCTTCCATCAGATGCGCACTCCATCCCGCAATCCTTGCCATTGCAAATACTGGAGTAAATAATTCAGCTGGGAGGCCCAACATATGATAAACAAATCCGCTGTAAAAGTCGATATTGGCGCTGACGCCCTTGTAAATCCGGCGTTCTTCCGAAATGACTTTCGGAGCCAGACGTTCCACCATAGAATAGAGCTGATATTCCTTCGATAATCCCTTTTCTTCTGAAAGGGATTTGACAAAGCTGCGGAAAATGTCGGCACGGGGATCCGAAAGCGAGTACACTGCATGCCCCATCCCGTAAATCAAACCGGAACGGTCAAACGCTTCTTTATGCAACAGCTTTTTCAGATAGTCGCACACCTCATCTTCATCGCTCCAGTCGCTGACATGTATCTTCATATCCTCAAACATCCGCATGACTTTGATGTTGGCGCCGCCATGACGCGGTCCTTTCAGCGAGCCCAGAGCGGCTGCAATCACCGAATAAGCATCCGTTCCGGAGGAAGCGACTACATGGGTGGTAAAGCTGGAGTTATTACCGCCGCCGTGTTCCGCATGCAGGACCAATGCAAGGTCCAGAATCCGCGCTTCCAGTTCGGTATAGCTATTGTCAATCCGAAGCATATGCAGGATATTCTCCGCAGTGGAAAGCTCCGGCCGAGGCGCATGGATAAAGAAACTGTGATTTTCAGGATCTACATCATGCGCATATGCCTGGTAACCATAAACCGCAAGCTGCGGGAAAAGGGCGATCATTTCAATGCACTGCCGGAGGATATTTGGCAGCGAAGTATCCTGACTCTTTTCATCATAAGCATAAAGGGTAAGGACACTCCGAGCCAGTGTATTCATCATATCAGAGGTCGGTGCTTTCATCACAACATCGCGGACAAAATTGGTAGGAAGCGTCCGGTATTTGGAAAGGAGCTTTTTAAAGTTCTCACTTTCTTCCCGATTTGGCAGCGAACCGAATAACAACAGATAAACGGTTTCCTCAAAACCAAATCTCTTTTCCTTGATAAATCCGCCAGTTAATTCCTTTATATCAATCCCGCGATAATATAACTCCCCTTTGCATGGCACGGTTTCACCATTTACCGTCTTGCTGGAAATTATATCGGAAATTTCAGTCAAGCCGGCAACAACGCCTTTTCCATTTAAATCCCGCAGGCCGCGTTTCACATCGTATTTGGCATAAAGCGAAGGATCGATTGCGTCTTTCTCCTGGCAAATATCGCTCAACCGCTGAATTTCCGGAGTAATTTCAAAAAAATCACTGTTCTTTGCCATATCAATTCCTGCCTTTCCTGTCTGGCCTGCATGCAAGCCGCCTTTTCCATTGAGAATATTGACGATCGTCAGCATACAATCATCCATTTCCCGTATCTGTCCATTTCCGAAATCAGCAGTCAAACTGTTCAGATACGCATCAAACCGCTTCCACCCGCAATCAAGCAGCTCTTCCGCTTTGGGGGTAACCGCCATCAGCAATTTCCGCCGGTCCGAGGAATCTACTCCACGAAAAATCAAACCCTCTGCCGCCAACACATCCGCCATCCTGCTGGCTTGCTGTTTTGGAATACGAAGTGCATCAGCCAACCGCTGCAGAGAAGCAGGTCCCTGCACATCCAAAAAATGCAATGCCCGAATCTGATGGCTGGTATACTTCCCGCAAAAACTCTCAGCAAGCGGTGCACTGAACTTCTGATAAACTGTTAGCAAAAAGCGGAGATATTCCTCCCGTTTCTTCCGGTATGAGAAGCTGTCGGAACTTTGATCAGCCATATGACTCCTCCAAATTCGTCAATGATTGATTACTATTTATTATAAACGCATTTTTTCTCTCTGTCAATGAACGGAATGTGAAATTTTAGCGCATCAGCGCAAAAAATAAACATTCACTGGATTTTTTCCGAAAACTGCAAAAATCTCTTGACTTCTTTTTAAAATTCCTGTACACTATACTCAAATATGGCGATAATATCGCCGTCTGGAAAGGAAGGATTCCATATGACACAGAATTTCAACGGCATTACCAGCGGTTTAGATAACCTTTTCCGTCTTTCCCATGCTCAGACCCGCTCCATCTGCCCCGAAAACCGTACCGGTGGCAAAGGAATGGCTGCTATGTGCGAACTGGAAGAAGGCAACGCTCGCGGTGCTGCTCGTGACCTTGGCAAAGGCTGGAAAGTGAATCCCTATTTACATATTGAGCCCGGCGAAACGCTTACACTCGGCGAAATCGAAGGCCCCGGCTGTATCCAGCACATCTGGCTGACTCCCACCGGCAGATGGCGCAGCCAGATCATCCGCTTTTACTGGGATGGACAGGAAACCCCTTCGGTTGAGTGCCCGCTCGGCGATTTCTTCGCCTGCGGCTGGGGGCAGTATGCCCAGGTTTCCGCACTCCCCATCTGCGTCAATCCGGGAAGTGCTTTTAACTGCTACTGGCAGATGCCGTTCCGCAAATCTTGCCGTATCACACTGGAAAACCGCGGCGCCGAACGAGTAACCGTATACTATCAGATTGACTACACCTTGACTGAAATCCCCGAAGACGCAGCCTATTTCCACGCACAGTTCCGCCGAGTAAATCCGCTCCCCTACAAAGATGTATACACCATTTTGGATGGTGTTAAAGGTCAGGGACATTATGTCGGCACCTATATGGCCTGGGGCAGCAACAATAATGGCTGGTGGGGCGAAGGCGAAATCAAGTTCTATATGGACGGAGACAGTGAATATCCCACTATCTGCGGAACCGGTACGGAAGATTATTTCTGTGGTTCTTACGACTTTGATGTGGATGACCAATATCGCGAATTTACTACCCCATATACAGGGCTTTCCCAGGTAATCCGCGGTGATGGGCACTACAAAACACAACAACGGTTTTCGATGTATCGTTTCCACATCACCGATCCCATCCGTTTTGAATCCGATCTGAAGGTCACCATCCAGGCGCTCGGTTGGAGAAGCGGCGGCCGCTATCTCCCGCTCCAGGATGATATTTCTTCGGTTGCGTACTGGTACCAGACCATCCCCGCAGCCCCGTTCCCGCAGCTTCCTGACGAAGATTATCTCGAAATCATCTGAAACAGCAGATAGCAAAAAAGTCCGGCATTTCTGTCGGACTTTTTCTTTTTAATTAAGAATGTGTGCACTGATCGCTGCAGATCAGCTGGTCAAAAGTGGTTTGTTCCAGCTTTTTCCGCACAGTGTCGGAAATCTCTCCGAAAACCTGCCGCACCTTACAGCAGCCAGTTCCATCGTGGGCGCAGCTTGCTGTTGCCTCCAAACAGCGGCTCAAACAATAGGTTCCCTCGGTAACCTCCATGACATCCGCCAAAGAGATTTCCTCCGGTTCACGTGCCGCTTCATATCCGCCAGTCGCCCCCTTATAGGAACGAACCAGCCCGGCTCCCACCAGTTTTCGCAGAATTTTCAGGGAAAAACGCAAGGTAACCCCGGTATTTTCCGAGATTTTTTTGGCGTCCGCACGATCTTTATGTTGCAGCAGAAAGAGAATGATTCGGATCGCGTAATCCGATTCGAGTGTAATGTGCATGTTTTCCGTCCTTTCTGCCTTAATCGAGAAAATCTTTCAGCCGTTTGCTGCGGCTGGGATGGCGGAGCTTCCGAAGCGCTTTGGCTTCAATCTGGCGAATACGCTCTCTGGTAACATTGAAGACCTTGCCAACCTCTTCCAGTGTACGGCTGCGGCCGTCTTTCAAGCCAAAACGCAGGCGCAGCACCTCTTCTTCACGAGGAGTCAAAGTGCTCAAGACGCTGCTCAGCTGCTCTTTCAACAATGTATGTGAAGCAGCTTCCGCCGGAGAAGGCGCTTCCTCATCCTGGATAAAGTCGCCTAAATGGCTGTCTTCCTCTTCCCCGATCGGGGTTTCAAGAGAAACCGGTTCCTGGGAAACACGCAGAATCTCCCGCACCTTATCTACCGACATATCCAGTTCTTTGGCGATTTCTTCGGCACTGGGTTCGTGGCCATTCTGATGGAGCAGCTGCGAACTCACCTTTTTCACCTTGTTGATAGTTTCTACCATATGAACCGGGATTCGGATGGTACGTGCCTGATCCGCGATCGCACGGGTGATTGCCTGCCGGATCCACCAGGTGGCGTAGGTGGAGAATTTAAAGCCTTTGGTGTGGTCAAATTTCTCCACAGCCTTAATCAGGCCGAGATTTCCCTCCTGAATCAGATCGAGGAACTGCATGCCGCGCCCCACATACCGTTTTGCAATACTGACCACCAAACGGAGGTTTGCTTCGCTTAACCGTTTGCGGGCGCTCAGGTCACCGGCCGCCATCCGTTCGGAAAGTTCCTGTTCCTCTTCATTGGTGAGCAGCGGTACTCGACCGATTTCTTTCAGATATACCTTGACTGGGTCATCGATGTTGATGCCGTCTGCGGTATACAGTGAATCGTCCTCCACATCTTCCAACACATCATCCAGATCGAGGTCCAGATCCTGCTCCGGATTATAGTCTTCAATAATCTCTATATTCAGACTTTCCAGAGAATCGTAAAGTTTATCCATTTGCTCAACGTCAAAGTCCAGCTCCTCCAACGCATCGGTAATTTCCTTGGTGGTCAGCTTGCCTTTCAGCTTGCCCTGTTCCATCAAGTCTGTCACTGCACTTTTTTTGTCTGCTCCCATAGCAATTCTCCTTTTGTTTTTTATGAGCAAACTGCGGCATCCCTGATTATTTCTTTTTTTGCCGCAGTCTTTCCACTGCATCCAGTAATTCATCTCCGCTCATCTCAGCCACATGACGACTAAGATTGCGGAGCGGCGCATCTTTTAATATATGAATATAATCGCTTAAAATCTCCTCTGACATAGGGAGATCGCGGTTAACAATTTCAGCAAGCCGGCTCATCTGCTCGGGCGACAACTCCTCCGCAAAACCGGAAAGAGTCAGCTCTTCCCCACCTTGAATCCTGCGGATCATCCCGAAAAAAAGCATCCGGTTGAAATCGGTGACAAAATCTGATTCGGTGATCCGGGAAAGGATTCCTGTCAAATGGTCGGGATTTTTAAACAGGAACGCAAGGATCCCTTCTTCCGCTTTCGCTTCACGAAGGTTTGTTGCCTTCTGTGGATTGACTCGATCCCGGTAAAGATCCTGGGAGGAGGCAATTCCGGCCCATTCTTTCTTTTTATCCCTCCGAAAATTCTTTTTGCGTTCCAACTCAATATTGGAGAGCACTGTTTCCCGGAGCACTCCGGTTTGTGCCGAAAGTTCTCCGGCGTAAACCTCCCGCTCCATGGCGCTGTGCACTGTGGCTAGATACCGAACCGCCTCAGTCAGGAAAGTGCTCTTCCCTTCCGGCGTATCCAAATTATATTTTTCCCGGATTACTCCCAGCTGATACGCGGTAACGCTGCCCGCATCCTCCAAAAGCATCCGAAATCGCTGAGCGCCGAACTTTTTAATGAATTCATCGGGGTCTTTAGCACCCCGCATGGTCAATATCTTAGCAGTAATGCCCGCTTCCTCCAAAAGCCCTACTGCTCTGTCGGTCGCTTTGCGGCCGGCACCGTCGGAATCATAGGCAATCACCACTTCCTTCGTGTAACTCGAAATTAGCCGTGCCTGCTCAGGAGTCAGTGCTGTTCCCAATGTCGCCACCACATTCTCAAAACCGGCCTGGTTTACGGCAATGACATCCATATAGCCTTCTGCTAAAATCAGCCGCTTTTCGGCGTGGTTTTTTGCGAAATTGAGGGAAAACAGGTTGCGGCTCTTTTTAAAAACCGGTGTGTCATTGGTGTTGAGGTACTTGGGTTTGCTGTCGTCGAGCACCCGTCCGCCAAAGCCAATCACATTTTTCCGCAGGTCCACAATCGGGAAGATCACTCGGTTCCGGAAAGAATCGTAGTAGCTCCCTTCCCGGCCGCGGTTGACAACGCCGGCGTCGTACATCTGCTCAAAGGAAAAGCCCTTTGCACGAAGGTAATCCCGCAGCGTGTTCCATCCCGGCGGCGCATATCCCAGCCCATACTTCACCATTGTCTGCGGCGTCAAGCCGCGTTCGGTAAAATACTGCAATCCTGCGTTTCCATCCGCTGACCGGAGGATATGGTGGTAAAAATGTGCCGCAAGCCGATTAATTTCCAAAATCACCGGCTTGATCTGAGAAAGGCGGTCTTCCGCCTGCCCCTCTGGGACGGTAAGCCCGGCGCGCTGCGCCAGAAAACGAACCGCTTCGACATAATCAAGGTTTTCGATCCGCATAATAAAGGAAATAACATCGCCGCCCGCCCCGCACCCGAAGCAGAAAAAAGATTGGGTATCCGGATAGACGACCATGGACGGCGTCTTTTCGGAATGAAAGGGGCAAAGCCCCACCAGATTGCGCCCCTGCCGTTTCAGTTTGACATAGGAGGACACAATGGCTTCCACATCGCTGCTTAATCGCAGCGTTTCAATAAAGCTTTTCGGAATTGCCATCTGTTTCCTCCTTTCTTCTATTCTTTGGTCCAGAAATGCGGGATAAACAACTCTTCATAGAGATCCACCGCATATTGGTCGGTCATCCCGGCTAAGTAATCGCAGACCACCCGGCTTTTCGCAAACCGTTCCATCAGATTCTGATAAAGCGGCGGCATTGCCTCCGGATGTCGGATATAGTATGTATACAGTTGCTCCAACAGCATCTCCGCTTTGGATTCCTCCCCCTTTGCCACCGGATTGGTGTAAACACTTTCAAACAGGAACTGTTCCAGCAGATTCTGTGCCTGCTGACATTCCGGTGACATCCGCAGTGTTTCACCGCTATTTTCTGTAATCGAAGCAATCACCGTCGTCAAACGGGCGGATTTCCCGCGGCCGAGGACATAGACTGCTTCCCACGGCAGATCCTGTTCGGTAATTACACCAGCCCGGATGGCGTCCTCAATATCATGGTTGACATAGGCAACCTTATCGGCAATCCGCACCGCTTGTCCCTCCAGTGTTTTGGGAAGCGGAACACGTCCCCCATCCCGGGAATGACAGGCAATTCCGTTTTTGACCTCCCAGGTAAGGTTTAATCCCTTCCCGCCATGTTCGAGAAATTCCGCTGTGCGGACGCTTTGCAGATAATGCCGGAACGGGCTTTCGGAGATGCGGTTGAGTGCCCGCTCCCCCGCGTGGCCAAACGGCGGATGTCCCAGGTCGTGCCCCAACGCAATCGCCTCGGTCAGATCCTCATGCAGCCGCAGCGTTCGCGCAATCGTCCGCGCAATCTGCGAAACCTCCAGCGTGTGTGTCAAACGGGTACGGTAATGATCGCCTTTTGGAGCAAGGAAAACTTGCGTTTTGTGCTTTAATCGACGAAAAGCGTTGCAATGAAGAATCCTGTCCCGATCCCGCTGGAAGTCGTTTCGGAACGGACAAGGTTCTTCCGGCCGCAGCCGTCCTCTGCTTTTATAAGAATGGGCTGCAAGCGGGGACAAATACTCTTTTTCATACAACATCTGATACTCTTTGCTGTTCATACTTTGCCCCCTTTTTCTGCCTTTATATATATTATACCGAAAAAGACGCTTTTTCCCTGCAAAACCGCAAAATTTTTATTGCATATCAGCGTATTCCTCAGAAATTTCCTTTGGAATCACCGTTCCATTGGTCAATTCTGTCAATTCTTTCAGGAAATTTTCTTTTCGAGATGATTTGATCAGCCAGGTAAGGGTAACTTTGTCGGTAAAATCCGACCGTTCGGTCAATACATGAAAATTGGGAAGAATATAGGTGACTTTTCCGTACCAGCTGTAATCCATCTCCGCAACCAGCCGGGTACACGGTGTCATGTGCAGTTTCTGTGCCGCCTCCAACGCAATCGATGCACCGTGCGAATAAGCTCGCACCAGCCCTCCGGCTCCCAGAAGGATTCCGCCGAAATAACGGGTAACCACCATGCAAATATCCACAACGCCGGTTTTCTGGAGAACATCCAACACCGGGACTCCCGCTGTCCCCTGCGGCTCTCCGTCATCTGAACAGCGCTTGAGCTGACCTTCCCGCAGCACATACGCAAAAACGTTGTGTGTGGCATCCCAGTTCTTTTTCCGCAGCTCTTCTATAAAAGCGAGTGCTTCCTTCTCCGTTTCTACATGACGGCAGTAACTGATAAACCGGGATTTTCTTTCCACAAACTCCGCCTGCGCTTCTCCGCTGATCGTCATATAATCCGTCATCCGCTGTTTCTCCTTTCCAAAACAAAAAGGCGGTGCGTAGATACACACCGCCTCTCAGGATCCGATCCAGACTTATTTGCCCAGGCCGAAACGTTTTTTGAATCTGTCAACACGTCCGCCGGTGTCAACCAGTTTCTGTTTGCCGGTAAAGTAAGGATGGCACTTGGAGCAAACTTCGACGCTGATATCCCCTTTGGTGGAACGGGTTTCAATCACATTGCCGCAGGCACATTTGATGAATGCCTTTTCGTATTTCGGATGAATTCCTTCTCTCATGATTTTCACCTCTTTCAAAACACATCTCTCGAAGCAATATCATAGCATATTTCGAGAAAAAAATCAAGAGAAATTTTGAAAAAAACAAAATTTTTCTTCTCTCCCAAAATATTGACAGCAACGAAACACGCTTCCTTCAACCGCAGCCATCTGCCGTTTCTTACATTATATCACAGTCCATAAAGAAACGCAAGTATCTTCTTTTATAATGAATTTCTCTTTTCGTATAGAGCCACAAAAAAGAAACAGCAAATTCGTCAAAAAAACGCTTCAAACGCTCTTGACTTTCGTTCATAAATGAATTATGATAGTTGTAAACGATTACACCTGTTTTACAGCTTGTAACGTGATAAAGAAGGGAGAAAATCAATGGCTACCATCAAGGATGTTGCCAAAAAAGCAGGCGTATCTGTAGCGACCGTTTCCCGTGTGCTGAATCATTACGATAATGTACGGCAGGAAACCATAGAGGCCGTACAGACCGCAATTCAGGAGCTGGATTATCATCCCAATTTTTTAGGAAGAACGCTCCGGCGGCAGGAAACAATGAAAATTCTGGTTATGGTTCCCACTATTTCCAACCAGTTTTATTCCCGTGTTGTCAAAGGCATTCAAACTGCCGCTCAAGCACATGGCTACCATACCATGTTGGCAATCACCGGCTCCGATCCTGAAATTGAGCAGGAACACATCAATATGGCTCGTCGGAAGCTGGTGGATGGCGTCATTTTTCTGCACACCACGATGGATGCAATTGACTTTTCCGATTTTGCGGAGAATTACCCTGCTGTTTCGGCCTGCGAACTGGTGGAGGGAGCAAAAATTCCAACTGTTTCCATTGATGACTACCGTGCAGCGCTGGATGGCACTCGTTTTCTTTTGCATAACGGGCACAAACGGATTGCATTTGTCAGCGCGGGAGACCTGTATGATTCCTCCCGACGGCGCCGGATGGGCTATGCCCATGCTTTACGGGAAGCAGGAATTGAAGCAGAAGATCATTTAATCCTCAACGAAGGATTCACCTTCAATGCGGGAAAACGTGCGGCTGCCCGCATTTTGGCAATGCCCTCGCTTCCGGATGCTGTTTTTGCCACTTCCGATTCCACCGCTATCGGCGTAATCTCTGCCTTAGCAGAACACGGCATTCAAGTTTGCCGCGACATTTCGGTAATGGGCTTTGACAACAACCAAATTGCGGAATTTTATCTTCCGCACCTCACCACTATCTCCCAGCCGCAGTTTGACATTGGTCACAAAGCCTTTGAGCTTTTGTTGAACAAAATACAAAACCAGTCCTGTGAAGAGCAGCATATTCTCCTGCCGCACAAACTGGAATGTCGGAATTCCGTAAAACAAAACGGAAGCTCCAAATGAAAGGAAGATTGAAACATGGACAAGAAAGTCAGAGTCGGCATCATCGGATGCGGCGGTATCGCAAACGGCAAGCATATGCCCGCTATTAAAAAACTGGCAGACAAAGGCGTACTGGAAATCGTTGCTTTCTGCGATATTATCGAAGAAAAAGCAGTCAAGGCTGCCAAAGAATACGGTACTCCCGATGCGAAAGTATACACCGATTATAAGGAACTGCTCAAAGACGAGAGCATCGTATCTGTTCACGTTTGCACCCCGAACCGTTCTCACAGCTTTATCACCGTGGACGCCCTCCATGCCGGCAAGAACGTCATCTGTGAAAAACCGATGGCAATCAACACCGAAGAAGCTAAAAAGATGGTTGACGCTGCCAAAGAAACCGGCAAAATCCTCACCATCGGCTATCAGAACCGTCAGCGCGCAGAAGTTCAGTACATCAAGAAAGAGTGCGACAAAGGCACTCTGGGCGAAGTGTACTACGCAAAAGCGCATGCGATCCGCAGACGTGCCGTTCCCACCTGGGGCGTATTCCTGAACGAATATGAACAGGGCGGCGGTCCCCTCATCGACATCGGAACTCATGCACTGGACATCACCCTGTGGACAATGAATAACTACAAACCCAAGATGGTAGTCGGCAATGTCTATAAGAAACTGGGCGACCAGACCGAAACCGCAAACGCCTGGGGCGACTGGGATCCCAAGGAGTTCACCGTGGAAGATTCCGCTTTCGGCTTCATCACCATGGAAAACGGTGCTACTATCGTGCTGGAATCCTCCTGGGCACTGAACACCCTGGATGTAGAAGAAGCTGCCACCACCCTTTGCGGTGTTCTGGCTGGTGCTGACATGAAGACTGCTGACGGCAAACCCGGCGGCGTCCGCATCAACGGCGTCAAAAATAACCATATGTACACCGAAATCCCCGAGCTGGGAGCCGGCGGCGTTGCGTTCTACGACGGCACCTCCAAGTCCCCCTCCGATATTGAGCAGGAAATCTATTACAGCGCCATCATCAACGGCACTCCTGTCTGCGTAAAACCGGAACAGGCTTTTGTTGTTACCCAGATTCTGGAAGCAATCTACGAATCTGCAAAGACCGGCAAACCTGTTTATCTTGACTAATTGATTCCATGATAAAAATGAAACCGCACACCAATTGGTGTGCGGTTTTTGTTGTTATTTCTGGTTCCAGAATGTTTTGGCTTCGCTGACAACCGCGTCAATATCCGCCTTGGTATGAGCAGCGGAGAAGAAAATCGCTTCAAACTGGGACGGGGCAAAGTAAAACCCTTTATCCAGCATATGGAGGAAATACTTCGCAAATGCGGCAGTATCAGAAGTTTTGGCATCGGTATAGTTCTGTACCGGATTGGGGGTAAAGAAAATGCAAGCAAGGGAACCAACACCGGTCACGGTAACAGGCACATTCAACTCAGCAGCAGCTTTCCGCATCTCGGTCCGGAAATATTCGCCAAGTTCGTTCACTGTTTCATAAACGGCAGGGGTATTTTTCAAAATGGTGAGCTGCGTGAGGCCGGCAGCCATTGCAACTGGGTTGCCGCTGAGCGTCCCGGCCTGATAAACACTGCCTTTGGGAGAAATCATGCTCATGACATCGCGCCGGCCGCCATATGCACCCACCGGCATGCCTGCACCGATGATCTTGCCAAAGGTCACCAGGTCGGCCCGCACACCGTAATACTGCTGCGCACCGCCAAGCGCCAGCCGGAACCCGGTAATGACTTCATCAAAAATCAGCAGCGCGCCGTTTTTGTCGCAGAGTTCCCGCAGTCCGGCAAGGAACCCAGGTTGCGGTTCGACAACACCCATATTGGCGGCAACCGGCTCGACAATCACAGCGGCAACCTGTTCCGGATTCTGGGCAAAGAGTTCTTCCACACTCGAAAGATCGTTATAAACCGCTGTCAGCGTATCAGCCGCACAGCCAGCTGGCACACCGGCACTGTCCGGAATGCCGCTGGTCATCACGCCGGAGCCTGCTTTGACCAGCATCGCATCGCTGTGACCATGATAACAGCCCGCAAATTTAATGATCCGGCTGCGCCCTGTAAAGCCTCTCGCGGCACGAACAGCGCTCATTACCGCCTCGGTGCCGGAGTTGACCATCCGCACCATTTCAATATTCGGCACCATTGAGCAGATCAGTTTCGCAACTTCTACCTCAATCTCAGTTGCAGCGCCGAAACTCAAGCCATTTGCAGCTGCCTTAATGACCGCATCCCGGACTGCGGGATGGTTGTGCCCCAAAATCATCGGTCCCCAGGAACCAACATAATCGGTGTATTCCCTGCCGTCAATGTCAAAAATCTTTGCACCATCGGCGCGCGCGATCATCCGCGGTGTGCTCCCCACCGACTGAAAAGCCCGTACCGGGCTGTTCACGCCGCCGGGAATGTAATTTTGTGCTTCCGCGAAAACCTGTTCCGAACGTGTCATCATCCAATTCTCCCTTCATCGATCCAGCGAGCCAGTTCCTTGGCGTAATAAGTGAGGAGGATTCCCGCACCTGCGCGGAATACGCTCGCCGCAACTTCACAGGCAATGGCTGCCTCATCAATCAGGCCAGCCTGAGACGCCGCTTTGATCATGGCGTATTCACCGCTGACGCTGTATGCCGCCACCGGCAGATCAAAGCTATCGGCAACTTCGCGGACAATATCCAGATAGCTCATCGCCGGTTTGACCATCAGGATGTCGGCACCTTCTTTTACATCCAGCGCCGCCTCTTTGAGTGCTTCTTTCCGATTGTGGAAATCCATCTGATACCCTTTGCGGTCGCCAAACGAAGGCGCGGAACCTGCCGCTTCCCGGAACGGGCCATAAAACGCCGATGAATATTTCACCGCATAGGACATAATCGGGGTGCCGGTATAGCCGTTTTTGTCCAGTTCCTGCCGAATGGCCAGAATCCGTCCGTCCATCATATCGGAGGGGGCAACCATATCCGCGCCGGCCTGCACATGGGAAAGAGCGGTTTTGGCAATCAGCGGCAGTGTGCGATCGTTGTCCACCTCATGTCCACAGAGGATACCACAGTGTCCGTGCGAAGTATATTCACACATGCAGACATCGGTGATGTAATAAAGCTCCGGAAAACGTTCTTTGGCCCAGCGAAGCGCGCGCTGTACAACGCCGTCTTCGGCATAAGCCTGAGAACCAACCTCATCTTTGTGGTCCGGGATACCAAACAGCATCACACTCCGGACTCCCGATTTCGCTACATCCTCCAAAATATCGCCCATCCGGTCCACTGAGCAGCGCATCTGTCCGTCCAAAGACGGGATCGGTTCGAGAATATTCTGTCCGTCCCGCACAAACATCGGGTAGATCAGTGACGATTTGGAAACCCTGGTTTCCCGCACCATCGAGCGAACAAGCGGATTCCCGCGCAGTCGACGGGGACGCTCCAGCATCTGTGAAAAATCCATTTCAAAGACCTCTTTTCTTTATTTCAGAAACCGCATCAGCGGTTGAGTTCTAGTAATTTCTGTACCATCGAATCCATGGTTGCTGTGTCCGAAACATAGACCTGCATCCCGGCGTCCCGCGCTTTCTGCGCTGTCTGTCCGCCGATGCAGAGCGCTTTTACCTTGGAAAAATCCATCTGACCGGCGCGTCGGATAAAGCCTTCCACCGTTGAAGCACTGGTGAAAGCGGCGTAATCCTGTTCCCCGGTGAAAAACTCTTCCGGAGAAAGCACACCGTCTTCCCGAAAAACAGTGCGGTAAGCGGGAATTTCTTCAAACTCTCGATTTGCCTGCCGCAAGGTGTCCGGAAGCCCCTGGGAACCGGTTTCTGCCCGGATCAGTAGGATTTTTCCACTTTCCTTGGCAAGCATTTCACCCAAATGTACGCCGTCATAGGTTTTCGGCGTCAGATCCACCCGAATCCCCCGCTCTGCCAGAGCAGAAGCAGTCGCAGCGCCTACCGCCGCAATCTTCATCCCTGCCAGTACGCGTGCATCCTTTCTGGCTGTGAGCAGCTCCTCAAAGAAAATCCGCACACCAGCCGGACTTGTCAAAACCAACCAGCGGAATTCGGAGAACCGCTCGAATACTTCTTGCAGCAAACGATTGTCCTCCAGTGCCACTGTTTCGATCGAGGGAATTTCGGTCACTTCGGCACCCAGTGCGGTGAGTTTTGCCGTCAATGCAGAGGCAGATTCCTGCGGCCGGGTGACCAACACCCGCACACCGCCGAGCGGCCGCTTCTCCGCCCACGAAAACTGTTCCGAATAAGCGCACACCTTTCCCACAACGATGATCGCCGGAGATTCAATACCGGCAGAACGTGTATCCTCTTCAATCCTGCTGAGCACCGAAACAACCTTCCGCTGATGGGCAGTCGTTCCTTTTTCCAGAACAGCCGCCGGTGTCTGCGGGTCCATGCCGGCTTTCATCAGACCGGCTGCAATATCTCCCAGTGCCGAAAGGCCCATCAGGAACACCAGGGTTGCATTCAATGCGGTCAGCGCGGCAAAATCAACAGACGGCCCTTCCCCTTTGCGGGTGTGGCCGGTGATGACATGGAAAGAGGATGTACAATCGCGGTGGGTTACCGGGATGCCGTTGTAGGCCGGAACCGCAACTGCCGAAGTGATGCCCGGCACCACCTCAAACGGAATTCCAAAGGCGGTGAGCAGCTCCAGTTCTTCGCCGCCGCGTCCGAATACAAACGGATCGCCGCCTTTTAGCCGGACAACACGCTTCCCTTCTAGCACCTTTTCCAGCAGAATCTCATTGATCCGCCACTGCGGAACGGGGTGGTTGCCGGATTTTTTCCCCACATCGATCGCCTCAGCCCACCGTGGGATGCGGGAAAGGATTCCAGGCCCGACCAACCGGTCGTAGACAACCACATCCGCCTGTTTCAGCAAAGACTGTCCTTTTACCGTAAACAGTCCCGGATCTCCCGGACCTGCCCCCACTAGCCAGACCTTGCCGGGCGTTCCCGCCATTTTCATGGCAAGCCAGGTTCCGAGCTTTTCTGCATCGGCAGCATCTCCCACAACTGTGTCAAAGCTTCCGGTATCCTCAACCGGGCAAAAACCGGTAATGGTAATTTTTCCCTTCGAAATGGAAGAAAACGCCGCAACCGGAGAGCTGCATCCACCATCCAGTTTCCGGACAAAGGCTCGCTCCGCCAGTGCACAAGCGCGCGATTCCGGATCATCGACCGCATCCAGAAAGTCATAATCTCCTTCTTTGCGTCCCTGCACAACCAGAATCCCCTGTCCGGCAGCCGGCAGCATTTCTTCCGGCTCAAAATACCGGCTGATGCGTCCGGACAGCTCCATCCGATCCAATCCTGCAGCCGCCAGAATCAGCGCGTCAAACTCTCCAGCATCCAACTTGGAGAGTCTTGTCAGAATATTTCCACGCACCGGTTTGACTTCGCATCCGGGATAGAGTGTTTTCAGTTGGAGAACACGCCGGGCACTGGAACAGCCGATTACCATGCCAGGCTGAAGTGTTGCCGCTCCTTCCCGCAGGATGAGCGCATCCCGCGGATCGCCACGCTTTGCAAAGGCCAGCAGCGGCAGGTCGTCATCCACCTCCATCGGCACATCTTTGAGACTGTGTACGGTGATATCCACTTCTCCTGCACGAAGCGCACGGTCGAGCTCTTTGACAAATAAACCCTTTCCGCCCACTTTATCCAAAGTCCGGTCGAGAATCTTATCGCCGGTTGTTTTCATCGTTACCAGCTCAAAGGTGATTTCGGGGTGTTTTTCCTCAATCTGCCGCAGTACTAATTTGGTCTGTGCAACTGCCAGAGCGCTTTCCCGGCTTCCCACCCGCACAACGCGTTTATTCATCGGATTCCCTGCTTTCTATCAATTTTTTCAAACATGCCCGCACTGCTACCGTGGCTTTTTTTGCAAGTGCATGATCGGTGCCGCTGGCGGTCACTCCCGCCACAAGCGCGCCTTCCCGCGCAATTCCCGGAAAATAAAAGGTCGATTCTTCTTTACAATCCGCAATACTGACTGGGATTCGCAGCTTTTCCGCCTCTAAAAAAACCGCATAGTTAACAGAACGTTTATCCGCAGCAGATACCGCAAGTCTTGCGTCCACAAGATCGCCGGCTTGATAGCCACGGCGTTCCCACCGGATTTTTCCGGCGGCATCGAGCCATTGAATCCCCTCGCACGCTCCCGGGGCAATCACTGTAATTTCCGCCCCAAACGGCAGGAGTGCTTCCACCCGGCGCAGCGCAATTTTTCCAGCTCCGATCACCACAACACGGACACCGGCAAGCGGAATAAAAATCGGAAAATACGGTTCCATTTTGGTTCTCCTTTTATTCTACCATATTAAGCGCCCGCAGGCAATCCTTCAGGAGTTCCGGCGGCAGTGTATCCCGCAGACCAAACAGCAGACGAGCTACTGTTTTTTCGGCGTGATGGTCAATCTGATCCCAGAGCTTTTCATTTTGAGCATCTGGCAAATGCAAGGTGTGTATGCATTTTTCCATTCGGGCACACATATCCTCCGCTGCTTTCCGGCTGATCTGCTGAATCAGCGGCACTGCTTCCCGGAACTGGTACCATTTTTCATACTCCTCGCAATATTCTTTTAGAATTTTTTCCGCCTGTGCGGCGGCTTCGGCATTTGCGCTTTCCAGTCCGGAAACACCCAAGCTGTCAATATCCCAAAGTCTGATACCGGAAATCTGCCCAACCTCCGGTTCAATATCGCGCGGCACAGCCAGATCAAGGAAAATCTCCGGCCGATGCGTCAATTCCTGCACACGATCCGCATGAACCGTATGATGTGGGCTTGCCGTTGCGCTGACAACCAGATCTGCCAGTTCCATCACCGCGTACCGCTGGTCATAAGAAACCGCAGTGCAGCCCTCCGGCACCGAAGCGCCGCCATGCCGATACTGCCGCAGCATCATTGCGACTTTCATTCCAGCGGCCAAAAGGTTCCGGGCAGCCAGCTGCCCCATGGCTCCGTTCCCGATGACAAGCGCCCGTTTGCATGACAGATCGCCCCATTCCCGGTGCAGGAGCTCTACGGCACTTTCCGCCGCACCCTGCCGTACAGCGGTCAGCCGCACCTCAGTTTTGACCTTTTTGGCAGCAGTCACTGCGGTGCGGAAGAGATTGTCCAAGGCCGGACCAGCGGTTTTACATTCCCGCGCAAAGTCTCCCGCATCCCCGATCTGGGCAATAATCTGATCCTCTCCAAACAGCCGCGAATTCATTCCGCACGCCGTTTTTAGCAGGTGGTCCACCGCTTCTTTCCCCTGCCGCTCAACAAGATAGGACTGATACTGTGCCAAGTCCGCGTCCCGCAGCTGACAGAGAATCGCAGCGGCATCCAACTTTTCCGCACCGTCCAGCCAAAGCTCGGTCCGATTGCAGGTGGAAAGAATCACGCATCCTGTTGCGCCGAATTCCTCCCGCACCCGCTTCATTCCGGCTTCCGCCGCAGATTTTGTAAAGGCAAACCTCTCGCGGATTTCCACATCCGCTTTGCTGTGGTCAATGCCCGCCATTGTGATATTCAAAAGAGTTCCCTCCGGTTTATTCATTGGTATTTGCGGAGAATTGTCCGCTGATGAGATACACAGGATTCTGCCCCATCATCAGATGATACCGTCCTGCTTCTTTGGCACGCGCTGCCATTATCTGAGAGATTTCTGTGTTTTCCAGTCCGAATTTTGCAAAACAGTCAATCGCCTGTGCCAGCGTTTCCAGCGAAATTGCGCTGACCACTACTTTTGCAGCAGGATTTCTCCGTTGAATCTCGGCAAAAATTTCCAGCATATTGCCGGTACTTCCCCCGATAAAAACGGCATCCGGCGCCGACAGTCCGACAAGCGCTTCGGGTGCAGCACCTTCCACCGGAAAAAGATTCCAAGCTTGGAACTTCTCCCGGTTTTCCCGGATGAGCTCTACGGCTTCCGGCTTCATTTCAACGGCATAAACTGCGCCGCCCGGGTTGGCAAGAGCTGCTTCCACCGAAACAGAGCCTGTCCCCGCTCCGACATCCCAGAGTATTCCGCCCGGTTTTGTACGCAGCAGAGAAACAGCCGCGCACCGAACTTCAAATTTGGTCATCGGAACTTTCCCGCGAATAAATTCCTCATCGGGAATCCCATGGGTAAAGGCAGCCGGCTCCACCGGATGCGGGTTCTCGACCAACATCACCGCAAGACTGTCAAAAGACTGTTCTGCCAGTTCTGCCGCTTTGCCGGTCACAATTCGCTCTTCCGGATAGGAGAGCCGTTCACCCGCATGGACGGTCAGCTCTCCCAGCCCTGCCTCACAGAGTTCCCGGCAGATTGCCGAAACCGGACGGGTACTTCCGGTGAGGAGAAAAGTTTTGCGGCTGGTCCGGATTGTGGGAAGAATATCATCCTCACGGCCATGGGCGCTCACCCAGCGGACATCATCCCAGCTTGTGCCGAGTTTTGCGCAAAAATAGACGAGTGAACTGATTCCCGGCAGAAACCGCAGCTCATAACCGGCAAGTGCTTCGGGCAGCTTTTTGGCGCCGCTATAAAAACCCACATCGCCTGACATCAGGAGGCAGATTTCCAAAAATTCCGGGTGATTTTCTGCAACAGCACGGATTTCCGCCGGCGTAATCGCCGCAAAAGCAGGTTTCCCCAGGTGAGAAAAGCTCTCCAGCATCCGCGAAGCGCCAACCAGCGCATCCGCATGCTCCACAGCTTTCCGCACCTCAGCCGTCATGGTGTCCGGATTTCCCATCCCGATCCCGGCTATGGTAATTTTCATCTGCTCTCCCCGCTTTCTGTCAAAATCTTTTTCGACTGCCGCATTTTGGCGGAAAATTCCCGCACTTCGACGCAATAGATGTCTGCGGCATCCAGCTCATTCTTATGAAAATCAATCGGCACACCCGGTGTGCATGCGCCCGGCGCACAGTGCTCCATCAAAAGTGTCAGTCCCCGGATTTTATCTTCATCCGATTCGAGCTTTTTGACCGTACCGGTTCCCATAATGCTGCGATAAGCCATCGAATACCCGCAGGCGTAGTCCCCGCAGATCAGGCCGTCCTGACAGTCCAGCTCGATTGCGACTTCCGGATGTGCAGCAAACGCCGCTGCTTTGCGCCCCTCTTTTGCCGAATGAAAATAAAAACGGAGCGCTTCCCCGGGCGCAAATTCATAACCGTAGTTCACCGGGACGATGAACAGCCCTTCCGCATCCTGGCAGCCGAGCCGGATGACGGTACAATCTTCCAGAATCCCGCGGATCTGTGCGGGATCGGTCACTTCCCGCTTCCATAGGCGCATTTTGCTCATCGTTTTCCCTCCAATTCGTGCAAATACTTTGTGAGCATTTCTTTGGCACCCGGCGTCATTCCAAGCAGACCATGCTTGTTGGAAAAAAGAATCGCTTCCGGACAATAATCCCCGTGAGAGCGGGTTTTGATGTGAAAGTCGACCTTGTTCATCACCGAAGCGAGCACTGCTTCGTTCAATCCGGCGGCCTCCAGAATGTCCAGCGCATCATCGATCGTCACACAGTCCATGAGCCGGGCAACCAGCTCCCGGTCCGCACCGCAGAGGGCGGCGTGCACTCCCAGAACCTCCATCCGTCCGTCGGCATAGCGGGAATGGGTATTCATAATTCCAGCCGCGAGTTTCACAAATTTGCCGATGTGCCCAATCAGCAGCACCTCTTCAAAGCCGAATTCTCCCGCCATATCCAGCGTTTCCCCGACAAAGTTGCTGCATTTGACCGCGCCGGAAAGGTCGGCAGCCAGCACATTCTTCATAAAATCCTCGCCATAGTTGCCGGGCGTCACCGCCACCAGCTTTTTGCCGGAAGCCGCAAGCTGTTTCATCTCCACCCGGATGGTGTCGACCAGCGCCGCTTCGCTCATTGGCTCGACGATACCGGAGGTTCCCAAAACCGAAAGCCCGCCGACGATTCCCAACCGGGGATTAAAGGTACGTTTTGCAAGGCGCTCGCCCTCCGGGATGGAAATGGTGACAATTAACCCCGCAAAGTTCCCGCTTTCCTCCTGCATGGAACGGACAGCGGCCGTAATCATCTCGCGCGGAACGCGGTTGATGGCGGGAGCGCCTACCGGACATTCCAGCCCTGGTTTGGTCACTCGGCCCACGCCGATTCCTCCCTCGATGGAAATCCCGCTGCCAGCGGAAAACTCCACTCGGGAAAAAATCAAAATCCCATTGGTGATGTCGGGGTCATCCCCGCTGTCCTTTCGGATGGCGCAGGAAACCCAGCCTTCCCCAGATGTGATCTCCTCCACCGGAAGATGAAGCAGAATCCCTTTCGGCGTCATCAGTTCCACCTGTGAAACACGGATTCCCTCCAGCAGCATCTGCGCCGCCGCTTTGGAAGCCGCCGCCGCACAGGAACCGGTTGTATAACCGAAACGGAGGTCTTTGCCGTCTTTCCGGCAGAAATAATCAAGCTGCGGCATGCTGCCGCCCCCTTTCCACAGTTATTTCATTTTGCGTTCATAGCCGCGCGGTGTAACCAGTTTTCCGCCCAGCATTTTGGTGGAAGAATTTCCAATAAACACAGTAGTGAACATGTCCACCTGCTCATCCCGCAGCTCGGCAAGTGTCATTACTTTATATTCCTCGCCGTCCCGGCCGATGTTTTTCACCCATCCACAGGCGTTGTCCGGATTCCGGCTTTCCAGCAGAATGTCGCAGGCGCGTTTGAGGTAATCAGCCCGCTTTTTGCTGGAGGGATTGTAAAGGCAGAGGGAGAAGTCCGCCTCACCGGCAGCGCGCAGACGCTTTTCGATGGTTTCCCAGGGGGTAAGCAAGTCGCTCAGCGAAATCACGGCAAAGTCGTGAATCAGCGGCGCACCAAGTACCGCCGCACCACTCAGCGCCGCAGTAATTCCGGGGACAATGACGATTTCCACCGGGGAATCTTCCCCTGCAATCTCATAAATCAGCCCCGCCATGCCGTAAACACCAGCGTCGCCGCTGCACACCATTGCAACGGTTTTGCCCGAAGCAGCCGCTTCCACTGCCATCTGGCAGCGCTCGATTTCCTTGGTCATAGGAGTGGTAAGGATTTCTTTGTCCGGATAATCCGCCCGGATAAGGTCGATGTAGACGGTGTAGCCGCAGAGAAGTTCCGCATCCTCGAGCGCATTGCGGGCCTGTTCGGTCATATATTCGCGATTGCCGGGGCCAAGCCCGACGACATATAGCTTTTTCATGGATGAATTCCTTTCCATTCTAATTTAAAATTCCAGTGTCAAACCTGCGGCGGCAACGGCCATGGTGATACCGTTTCCCGCCTGTTTCGGGAGGATCAGCCTTCCGCCGCTTCCTTTCACTGCACTCCGTTCGCAGACGTTGTCCACTCCGGTAACGCCGCGGACAAAGCTTGACGGGGTAAATTCTCCCGGCAGAGCCGCCAGTTCTTCGGCTGAATAGGTGATAAATGGAAGCCTGTGCGCTTCACAGAATGCGAGCAGCCCGGGTTCTTCCGCTTTGAGGTCGATGCTGCACACCTGCCGGAACGCCTGTTCCGGGAAACCGGTCTGTTTTAACATTTCCGTAAAAGCCTGTTCCAACAGGAAAACCGGCGTGTTCTTCCGGCAACCGACGCCCATTGTCAGCAGAGGCGGCACAATCCAGAGGCAGTCTTCCGGCGGTTTTTGTAACGAAACTGCCGCATCCGGCTGCTCTTCCGAAAGAACAAACCCTTTGGGCAGATTCCCCGAAACCGGAAACGGCGTCCAGAGTTTGACCGGCTTTCCGTCCAGCAGTTTTCCGCTCACCGCCTTGATTTGTCCGGGATTCAGAATGGCAAAACCGTGTTTTGCTGCCCAGCTGTCGATTGCAAACAATCCGTGCCCGTCGGTCGCGGTGGTAATAACCGGGGTTGCCCCGATCATCGCCGCAATCCGTTCGGTGAGCACGTTGGCGCCGCCGACGTGACCAGATAGCAGCGAAATTACAAATCTGCCCTGATCGTCAATCACCAGCACCGCCGGATCGGCCAACTTGGAGGTGACATGCGGCGCGATACTGCGTACCGCGATTCCGGCTGCCCCCACAAAAATGAGCGCGTCGGCAAACGGGAAACATTCTGCCGCCCAATCCCGGGCTTTGATGCCGTTTTCCCCCTTACCGGGGCGAAAACGGGCTGTTTCGCCCTCTGCCGCAAGTTCTGCGCAGAGTTTTTCCGCCAGCGCACAGCCGTCAGCCGTATAAGCGGTCAGTTCGATCCGCATGTGTCGGTCCCCTGCCGGAATTCGGTGGTAAAAGCGGGATCATAGAGCTTGGAGCGCTCCACGGTGCCGTTCAGGAAATTGCCAACCAGAATCAGCGCAGTCTTGGTGATATGGTTTTCGGCAGCAGTTTGTGCTAATGTGCCGACTGTGCAGCGAAAAGTTTTCTCATCCGGCCAGGTTGCCTTATAGACAATCGCCGCCGGTGTGTCTGCGGAATATCCGCCCGCAATCAGTTCCCGGGAAAGCCCTTCCAACAGGCCGGTGCTGAGGAAAATAACCATCGTGCTCTGATGAGAGGCGAGCGCACGGATTTTTTCGCGTTCCGGAACCGGTGTACGGCCTTCCATCCGGGTGATGATAACAGTCTGGCTCACTTCAGGAAGCGTGTATTCCGCCTTGACAGCAGCCGCCGCACCGCAAAAGCTTGACACTCCCGGTACCACTTCGTAACAAATCCCCGCTTCATCGAGCAGATCCATCTGTTCCTTGATCGCGCCGTACAGGCAAGGATCGCCGGTATGCAGCCGGACAGTGTGTTTACCGGCGGCTTCCGCTTCCTGCATCACTGCGAAAACTTCTTCCAGCGTCATTTTGGCGCTGTTATAAACCGCACAGCCTTCTTTTTTATAATCCAGCAGCGCAGGGTTGACCAGGCTCCCCGCGTAAATAATGACGTCCGCTTCGCCGAGCATTTTTGCCCCGCGCACTGTGATCAGATCGGGCGCGCCGCTGCCGGCGCCGACAAATGTTACCATAAAACTCTCTCCTTATGCCTTGACCAGAATGGTGGTAAAATAGCTGGGATCATCGTCTGCCTCGTCGAGCGAATGACAGACCTTTTCGTCCGGCAAGCCGCAGTTCTGCACCAACGACGCTTTCTCATACAATCCGGCTTCCTTGAGCGCCTGTTTGACTGCCGGCATGGATTTTCCGGTTTTCATGAGAATTTTGCTGCCGGGCAGTGCTAAACTCTCAGCCAATCCCTCGTGGCTCGCCGGAATAATGTGCAGCGGTTTGCCCATTTCGGTGAGTCCCATGTTCAGTTCAGCTGCCACCGCGCAGAAGCTCGGTACGCCGGGAATGACAACGGTTTTGTAACCGCGCGCTTTGAGGATTTCGTGGATGTAGCTGAACGTGGAATAGATGGAAACATCCCCCAGATTGAGCATCCCGACATCTTCGCCGCGGTCGAGATATTCCGCAATCTGGTCAGCCGCCTGCTCATGGCTTTCGCGCAGCGCTTCCTTGTCCTTGGTCATCAGAAACCGGATGGGAAGGATTGTTTTCCCACTCAGATCCACTGCCGCCGACGCAATGTCAAGCGCCAGCGTATTTTCCCCCTTGGTCTGCGGGGTAGCGATCACCGGGCAAAGTTCCATTATCCGCACCGCCTTGCGTGTCAACAGTTCCGGATCCCCCGGCCCCACGCTGATTCCGTAAAAAGTTCCGTTTGCCATAGCTTCCTCCTATTTTGCATCCATTGCCTGGCGGATATGGGAGAGATAAAGTTCCCGCACCGCAGCATATTCGCCCAATCCGCGCACAACCGGTTTCACCTGATAGCCGTCCGCTTCCAGCAGCGACTTCCAGCTGTCCGGTTCCTCCCCGGCCATATCGTTGACCGCATGATCGCCCGCCACCAGCATCATCGGCGTCACTGTCACCTTTTTGACGCCCAGCCGTCCCAGTTCCTTGCGTACAATCTCGATGTCAGGATAGCCCTCCACCGCACCGACCAGAATCCGTTCAAATCCCATCTCGGAAAAGATGTAGCTCATCGCCGGATAAACGGCGTTGGCAAAATGGGTGGTTCCGTGTCCCATCAATACCAGCGCTTCGTCCGCTTCCCGCGGGAATTCCTTGTCATAAAAACGGCAGACTTCCCGCATATCCTCAGTGGAAGAAAGCAGCGGCAATCCGACCGAAAATTCCGCAAAGCGATCCCGGAATGGCTCTGCCTGGAACCGCAGTTTGTCGTATTCTTCTCCGCAGATCATGTGGGTCGGCTGAATCAGTATCCGTTCAAAGCCTTCTGCCAGCAGAGTTTCCAGCGCCTCCGGCACCGATTGCAATGTGATCCCCTGTTTTTTCAGAATCCGCAGAATCATCCCACTGGTAAAGGCGCCCCGCACCTCCCATTCCGGAAATGCCGCACGAACTTCCCGCTCAACAGCTCCGATTGTTTTTTCTCTTGTATCCGCGTGGCTTGTCCCAAAATGTGCCAGCAAAATTGCCTGTTTCTTCATCTTGTCATCCTTTCTGCCCACTCCCGGAATTCGCTCATCTCCCGCGGAATTTTTCCGGTGGCAAATACTCCTGTTTGCTGTAAAATCTGCCCCATCTCAAAGAGCAGCGGTTTTTTGAGTCCAGACTCCGCCAAAAGCCGGTCGTCTGCAAACACCTGTTCCGGCGTCCGGTCGGCAACCAGCTCTCCATGGGAAAAGACCAGCACCCGCTCCGCCCACCGCCAGGCAAAATTGACATCGTGGGTAGAAATCAGCAAGGTCAGCCCTTCCTCTGAAAGCTCCCGGAGCGTCTGTTCCAGCAGCGCCGCGTTACCCGGATCGAGAGAGGAAGCCGGCTCGTCAAAAAGCATGACTTCCGGCTGCATCGCCAGGATATCGGCAATGGTCACCCGTTTTTTCTCCCCGCCGCTCAGATAGTGCGGCGGCCGGTTCCGCATCCCGGTGAGCTTCATCCGTTCCAGCACCGTTTCCACCCGTTTTGCCACCTCTTCGCGGGAAAGCTCGAGATTCATCGGTCCGAATGAAATTTCCTCCGCCACTGTGGAGGCGATAATCTGGCTGTCCGGCTCCTGAAAAACAATGCCAACCGTCTGCCGCTGCATCAAACGGCTTCTGGAAGAACTGTCAAGCTTTTTCCCTTTACAATAAATTTCTCCGCTGTTTGGCTTCAAAACGCCGTTGCAGAGTAGGAAAAAGGTGGATTTTCCTGCACCGTTTTCCCCCAGCACCGCAATCCGTTCGCCGCGCTTTACCGAAACACTAAGATTCCGAAGCGCTTCGTGTTCTCCTTCATAAGCAAAAGAAACGCCGCGAAATTCCAATACTATTTCTTCCATCACAGCATCCCTCCTGCAAAATATCCCGCCAATGTCAGCAGCAGCATACCGGCATAACAGCCAAGCTGTCCTGCCGTCATCCGCTGTTCCGCGGTTAAAAAGCGAATTTCCCCCTGATAGCAGCGCGCTTCCATTGCGTCAAAGTTGCGGGAAGCCTGCCGGAATGATACCACCAGCAGGTTTGCCGCAATTTTGGGAAAGGTTCGAAATCCGCAGCGAAAATTGCGGTATCCCAACCGAGATTCGGCTGCTGTCTGCATCGAAGCATGCAGCGAAAGCAGAATAAACAGATAGCGGTAAATCAGATACATCAGCTCAATCACAATGCCGGGAACCTTGATTTTCCGAAAGAAAGCAATCAGCGTCCCCATTGGGGTGGACAAGCTGAGGAAGCACAGGCAGCTGACTGCTCCCGCTGCCTTGCAGCAGAGGCGAAACGCTTCTTCCCGTCCGGCTTCGGTCACCGAAAGATACTGCCCCAAAACCGGGATGCTGAACACACCGATGCGGTCCGGGGTGACCTGGACCGCAATTGTAATTCCGCTGAGCAGAACAAACCCTAACGGAAGCAGTATGCAGGATATGTAGTCATGCAGCGGCGTTTTTCCGCCGACCACAGTCAGCAGCGTCATTCCTGCCAGAATCCAAAGCCCCAAAAATGCGGAATCCGCCCCAATACATCCAAACAAAAGCAGCAGCGAAAAGAAGAATTTCCCGCCGGCATTCCAACTGTTAAAACGGGAATGCTGTGCTGCGTGGTCAATCAGCAGCCTGCTTCCATGGCTGTGAGCACACCGCCGGAGCAGCAGCCCCGCTGCAAGTACAGCCGCTTCTGCTGCTGCAAGCACCCAGACGGAAGAAGTTTTCCACAAAAGGAGCCATACAAACAGCATACCACCCACCGTCAATAGCACAGCATTCCCTCCTTTCCAATCAAAGGATCGTCAGTCTTTTTTCTTCGGTTCTCCGTATTTTTTACGGGCGCGCAGATAACCAAAACAATAGCCGATGACCGCAGCACCAAGCCCAGCCTGCAAGCAGAAAAGCAGGCTCTCGGTTTCTCCTCCGGGAGGTGCAATCGGGCTTTCTGCCCAAGGCTCATAATCCGGCGCAATCTCGGCTACAACCTCTTCGGCCGCGCCATCTGCGCCGCCAAATTCGCTGTCCTTGATGGTCATCAGCGGAAAAATCGCAATCAACGCACAAATTGCCAGCAATACAATGCCCAAAATTACTCGTTTGCTCATGCTGTCGCCTCCTTCAGATAACCGATTTCGGTCAGTTCCGGTTTTGCATATGCTTCCAGTCCCATGACCACTACAACGGTCAGCAGACCTTCCACAATCGCAAGCGGAATCTGTGTGACAGCAAATACCCCCATAAACCGTACAATCGAGGCCATTATGCCGCCCACTTCACTGGGATGATCCAGACCAAGCTGGATGCTGGTGACACAATATGTAAACAAATCGCCCAGGCTCGCCGCCAGAAAAACGCTCACCAATCGGTTAAGCCGGCATTTCTTGCAAAGGGCAAAAATTCCCCAGCTGACCAACGGCCCCGCAACCGCCATACTGAACGTATTGGCGCCCAAAGTGGTCAAACCGCCGTGTGCCAGCAATGTTGCCTGGAAAAGCAGGACAATAATGCCCAAAACAGACGTTAGAAACGGCCCGAACAGGATTGCAGCCAGCCCCGTTCCGGTTGGATGACTGGAAGAGCCGTTTATGCTCGGGATTTTGAGCGCTGACAGTACAAAGGCATACGCTCCGCACATTGCCAGTAAAATCAGCGTTTTCCGATGTTTGGAAACAGTCCGTTTCATCTGCATGACACCCACTACCAAAAACGGGATACAAATTGCGCCCCATCCGATACACCAGCCAGGTGTCAAAAATCCTTCCGCAATATGCATCGCACCGACATTTTGTGTTACACCAAAAGCCAGAGCCAACACCGCGGTAACTGCCGTGATGCGCTTTTCGAGTTTTGTCATCAAAACTCCTCCTTTTAAAATAGTCCCGCAGACGCAAAAAAGCCTTCTTCCAACGGGAAGAAGGCACAGCGAACACAAATAAGCCACTTTTGCGGCAACAGGCTTCGCTGCACCAGCCAAATAGTCCGTTGGCTGTGCAACCATCATCACGCGGCAGGTCTTCTGGCTCCAGAATCAATGCCATGCGACGTCTTCCCATGTGTAACCACAGTGACTTGTTCGTGCATGGCTCCCCTGTTACAGCGGCGGTCCCGCGCGGGATTTTCACCCGGCTTCCCTATTCTCACCAGCATTACACTGGTGCACCGCGGATGTCTGTCTTTATTATATAGAAATTTCGCCAAAAACGCAACTGATATCCGCAAATATCGAAAATATTTGCAAAAAACAAGGCGAATAATTCCAAAACATGGACAATTTATTCCTGCTTGTTGGCAGAAAAGAATTCCCGGATTCCTACAACCAATAAAAAAGCAGCAAAAATCCGAACAAGAATCACATCCCCCAACATTCCAGCTAAAAATACCCCGCCAATGGCACCAATCGTACCGCCGACCGCCATTGGCAGGATTATTTTTCTTTCTACCAGACCGTTTTTACAGTGTATCCAAAGAGAAATTCCAGCAATTGGCAGAAAGAAAAGCAGATTGGTCCACTGCGCTTCCATCTGCGCCATACCTGCAACCGCACTGAGATAAACAAGCAGCACAAATCCGCCGCCAAGCCCCATGGAAGCTGCAATCCCAGCACCAATCGACACAAGAATCGCAATCCAGTTCATCACCGCATCCAAAGCCTCACTGCGGAAGCGATAATAATCGCTCCAAAAATCCTATGAAGCACCTGATTACGTACCCGCGGAAGCAATTTTGCCCCAATCAGCGCTCCGATTACCCCGCCAGGTAAAAACCACAGTGCCTGCTGCCACGGCACTGAAATCTGGCCAAAATAGGCCAGAGCGCTGATAACACTCAGCGGCAGAATAATCGCAATGGAAGTTGCATGTGCCTTTTTCGACTCCAGTCCGAAATGCTCCAGCGCCGGCACTAATAATGTTCCCCCACCTGCTCCAAAAAAGCCGTTTAATAAGCCTGCTCCCAATCCAAACACCCCGTACAATAGCGTTTGTTTTTTCTGACTCATTACCGATTCCCCCTTATTCTGGCTGCGAATAGTTTTTCCGGAAACCGGGCAGAATATGTGACATAATTGTAAATTCCGTATTTTCCACTTGACAACAGGAAAAAAGCATTGTAAAATATACTCAAAAGGTAAACAATAAAGGAAAAATAAGGAGGTTTTTGTCATGTCTGTTATTACTGTAACAAAAGATAATTTCCGTTCGGAAGTTCTGGAATCCGAAAAACCAGTGCTGGTGGATTTCTGGGCATCCTGGTGCGGCCCCTGCCGGATGCTTTCTCCGGTGGTTGACCAAATTGCCGATGAAAACACTTCGATTAAAGTCGGAAAAGTAAATGTGGATGAGCAGCCGGAATTAGCCGAACAGTTCGGCGTTTCCAGCATCCCCACCCTGATCGTATTCCAAGGTGGAAAAGCTGTGAAGAGCTCTGTTGGTGTCCGTCCGAAAGCTGCAATTCTTGCAATGTTCGAATAAATTGCTCAAAACCGCCGATCCGAAACGGATCGGCGGTTTTTTTATTTTCCATATTCAGAAAGAAGAGAAGTAAGCTCACTCATTTGGGATTCAGATGGAAAAGCATCTCCATACCGCACCTGACAATAGCTTTCTGTTACACAGGCAAACAAATCCGGCGGCAAAATATTCCCCGCCTTGTGAAGAATTTCTACCGGTGTATCCGCCGGTATAATTGGCTTCTTTTTGAGTAAAAGCAGCAGCATAGCCAATCGATAACCTTCCCGATATTTTTCCGGACTATCATTCATTTTTCGAAATGCTCGGTAATCCTTCTTGAACCGATGGATATCGTATGGTCTTTGCTGTTTCCAAAAACTACCCGGATCCCTGCTAACCTCCTCCACATTGTCCTCAAAATACTGATTAACATCAGCTAAAGCGGAAGGTGTACGACTGTGCAGGAAAAAGGAGAGCGCCGCATCACGGATTTTGGCGGCTATAGAACGGATTGCATTCCAAATTTCACGGCGGTAATAAATAATCAACCCAATAATTAGAAAAATCAAAAGTACCCCGATAATCGACCAGAGCGGACTTGATCCACCTTCATCCATCGGAAGGCCCATATCCTGAGGAGACATCTGTGTCGGTGTGTCAGACTCTGTATATTCCCCTGAATCCGACGGAAGCAGCCGAATCAATCCGACAAACAAAGTCTTGAACAGCTGCAGGATACCATTGAACAACGCTGCAATCGGCTTTCGGAGAAAATATCCACCAAAGATGCAGACAAAAATCAGCGCAACCAGCGAAAAACTGTACCACCGCATCCGTTTCGGCAGGATACTGGTACTTCGATTGCTGCGGTTGGTCATCAAATAATCGATATTCCCCTGATTTTTGGCAGCGGCATACACACAGGCAGATGTCAGAAAAGTCAGCGAAAGAACCGAATATTCCAATGGCTTTCGGAAGATCCAACACAAAAAACAGCAAAGCACATCGGCAATCATCAGAAAAATCAAATAATACCTAGTCAGGATATTGTCATAATCCCATTCCCAAATACGGCAGCAAAGCAGCACGGAAATAAAGCATCCAACCGCGACAGCACCCATATACAGATAGCTATTTCCAGATGGCAAAGGAAGCAGCCACATAGCTGCTGCGAAACCTGCGGCCGCACATGCGATTGCCACAAAAAGCAACAAGATATTCGACAATAGAACGGAAAACCTTCCGTTTTTCCTGCGCAGCCGTGCAACCGGAAAAGCCCCGCAGCAAAGACCGATGCCCCCCGCAAGGAGAAATGCCACCAGTACGGGTACTAACACAGAATCATACGCGCCATCTCCAAATACACCGGCTAAAATAGCATAAATCGAAACCAATGGGAAAAGGAAGCATAAAACAGCCGCAGTTTTTATCACGGGGATCAAAGGAAAACGTATTTTCATCCGGCAGCCTCCTCCAATTCCATCGGGGAAATTTCAACAATTTCACAGCCAGCAGCATTCAGTTCAGGCGGAATTTCCCCTAGCAGAAGGGTTCGCACATGAACCCCGTCATATTGTTTGCGGCGGATGAGATCCAGGATTTTCTCATCCAAAAAACCGGTAACAATCACTAAATCAGTTGAAGTAATGTTGTGATAATTTTCACTGAAGAAATTGATGAATTCTTCCGTGCTTTTGAGTTGAAGTCTGGCAAGAAGCTGAAAAAGGCCTTCCACATAATCATGCCCCCAGAATTCCCCGGTGAAAATTGTATCACGGTCATCCGTTGTACAGCAGTTTGCGGCAAACCGGAGCGGCATCCCAGTGGCGAGAGTGGAATCAAACAGTCCCGCGCACAAACGGATGGCGGTTTCCATTTTGTCCGCATCAATCACGGCAATGCCATGCTCCAGCGGGCGCGACTGCATATTTAACAGGATGGTCACACTTTGCCGGGTAGTGGATTCGTTTTGGAAAACCATCAGCTTCTGCTCCCTTGCCGTAGCTGGCCAATGGATCCGGTTCATCGGATCGGTATCCATATATTCCCGCACACCGGAAAAGTAAAATGGATCCTCAATCAAGGTGCGCCGGACCACAAGATCGCCGGTAAGGTGACGGGTAGTAATCGAATCGTTCTCCCCCAACGGGCGCGGCAAAACCAGCACACTGGAATGAACTTCCGCACCAATTGACTTGTTCACATTTCCCAGCAAATCACTGGTTACCAGAACCACACGGTCAATCGTATATTCGCCGCGTTTCAGGCAAACTACCCTCCAGTGCCGGCTGACCTTTTGATAGCTCTTCAAGCTGAAAAAGCTCGGCACAAAGCGGCTTTTATCAGTCAGCTGCGACTGTGTCCCGGCAAAATCAAGCCAACGAGAAGTGGTGATTTCTGTTTTAAACCACGGAAGCGGAAGCCATTTCCGGTTTTCCAGTTCCTCAATCAATTCAATTTCCTCGCCCTCATACACCTGATCCCGGCTTAAATAGCAGCGGTAATGAACATTCCGAAGGGCGTATTTGCTGTAAAGCCAGTTCTGCACGCCCAAAATGACGAGCAGGACAGCGGCTAACGCAAGGAGTTGCATACAAATCCCCTTTCCGGTTAGAGCGAAGCCTGTTCGGTCGGTGCATCCACCTGCTTGAGCAGGATCTGCAGCATCTCGCGGGGAGCATCGGTTGTCTGCCCCAGATTATAGCCTTTACAGAGGATCCGGTGTCCCCAAACATCCGGAAGAATCTCCTTGACATCATCCGGCAGAACAAATTCCCGTCCGGCCATAGCAGCATGAGCCTGAGCCGCACGCATCAGCGCAAGCGAACCGCGGGGGCTGACACCCAATTTGATTTTTTCGTGAGAACGGGTCGCCTCCGCCAAACGAACGATGTATTCCGCAATACTGCGGCTCACGGCAACCTCTTTGACCGTTTTCTGCATATCCAGCACCGTTTCCGCATCCAATACAGGTTCCAATGTTTCCAAAGGGTGTACTTTTACAAATCCCGTCAGCATATCTGTTTCAAACGCAGCGCCCGGATATCCCATTTTGAGTTTCAAAAAGAAACGGTCAAGCTGTGCTTCCGGAAGTGGAAAAGTCCCCTGTACCTCAATCGGGTTCTGGGTTGCAATCACCAGATACGGCGCCGGCAGTGGATAGGTGACACCGTCCACCGAAACCTGCCGTTCCTCCATACATTCCAAGAGACTTGACTGGGTGCGCGGCGTTGCACGGTTGATTTCATCGCCCAACAGAATGTTGGTAAAAACCGAACCCTCTTTAAAAACAAACTCGCCTGCTTTCTGATTGTAAAAATTAATCCCAGTCAGATCGGACGGCAAAAGGTCAGGAGTAAACTGCACCCGCTTAAAATTACAACGGATGGATTTTGCCAATGCTTTTGCAAGGGTAGTTTTTCCGGTACCCGGCATATCCTCCAGTAAGATATGTCCGCCGCAAAGAAGAGATAAAACAACTTTGCGGATCAGTTCCTCTTTGCCAAAAATCACACGGGACAGGTTTTCACATAGAGTGCCGGCAGATTGCTGCAGCTGTGGAATATCCATATTAAGATCCTCCAAAACAAAATTTTCTTTCATTATACAAAGTTTTTGTGAAGAAAATAAGAACATCCGCTGTAAATTGTGAATTTTACATTATAATTCATTTTTTTTGTGCAATATAACAAATCTCCGCAGTTTCCTGCGGAGATTTGTTCTTAAAGTTTTACTTCCTTGACTTTATCAAACTCATCTGCAACCTCTTTTGGCAGCGGTGTGCAAAGACTTACCACAACAATTACAATCGAAGAAATGATAAAACCCGGCAGGATTTCGTAAATATCCCAAATGCCGCCCTGCATCACCCACCAGAGACAGGAGGATACTCCGCCTGCAATGATTCCCCAAAGGGCACCTTGTTTGGTGGTTCGCTTCCAGAAAAGGCTGAACAGAATGATGGGGCCAAATGCCGCGCCAAATCCAGCCCAGGCAAATGCCACCAGCTTAAAGACCGACTGGTTAATTAGATACATAAAAGTTCCTTCCGCCGCATCTGGAACACTGACCATCAGTGCGGCGATAATGGAAACTACAATAACAGTAATCCGGCTGAACCAGAGAACCTGCTTTTCGGAAGCGTCCTTTTTCATCACGCCTTTGAAAATATCATTGGCAACAGCGGAAGAAGTTACCAACAGCTGACTGTCTGCCGTAGACATAATCGCAGCCAGAATCGCAGTCAGAAGAATACCGGTCACAATCGGCGGAAAGAGCGAGATAGTCATCTGGATAAAAACCTGTTCCGGGTCAGCAAGTTCCGGGAAAAGAAGCGCGCCCGTTACACCCACAACAATCGCAGCAGCAAGGCTGATCAGTACCCAAACCATTGCAATAATTCTGGCTGGACGGATTTCTTTGTCACTCCGGATTGCCATAAAGCGGGGCAGAATATGCGGCTGTCCAAAATATCCCAGTCCCCACGCGAGAGAAGAAACAAGCAGCGCCACATTCAATGTTCCGGCAGCAGTCTGCGGAAGAAGATGAAATGCTTCCGGCACTGAGGCTAACGCAGCTTGTACCCCTTCACTGCCGCCCATCCGATTAAACGCCACAATCGGTGCGATAATCAGCGCAGCAAACATCAAGATACCCTGGATCATATCGGTCCAGCAAACGGCCAGAAATCCTCCCAGGAATGTATACGATACGATAATGAAAACACCCAGAAGAAGCGCAGAACCATAGCTCATTCCGAAAACAGAGGTAAACAGCTTTGCGCCAGCTGAAAACATAGATGCGGTGTAAAATAGGAAGAAGATCAACACAAAAATTGCAGAAATCACTTTCAGGACGTTGCTTTTATCATGGAAACGATTTTTAAAGAAGTCCGGCAATGTGATGGAATCCCCAGCAGTGATCGTATATTTACGGAGACGTTTCGCCACAATCAGCCAGTTTAGGTAGGTGCCGAGTGCTAAGCCAATAGCAGTCCAAATCGCTTCCGAAGTTCCCTGGAACAGAAGATATGCCGTTCCGGGAAGTCCAAGCAGCAGCCAGCCGGACATATCCGAAGCCTGTGCTGACAGCGCCGCTACCCAGGGATTCAAGCTGCGCCCGCCCAGCATATAGTCGGATACATTCTTGTTTTTATTATAGAAATAAAAACCAATCCCAAGCATTACGCCGAGATACAGAACAAAAATTACAATTACGGTGATCATTTCAGAGAATGACATCAGAGTTGGCATAGAATTCCTTCTTTCACAGTAAAGTGATAATATGTAAAATTCATTATAGCAGATTTTTTGCCGTTTTGCAAGTTGAAGATCCGAAATGATTCATTATTATACAAATTTTGTTCAAATTTACAATCCTATGAACCGCGGTTTGTTATCATTACCGGTTTACCACAAAAAAACTCCCTTTCAGCAAACTGAAAAGGAGTTTTTCTTTACCGAATTTTTCTGCATTCCAGATAGTATCGTTTGTCGCAGGCGTCCCCCATTGAAAATGTTTTGCGCGGAAGTGCGCCTTCGTGGATCACAGTGCGGAACAAATCCTCTTTTTCCATGGCAGGAAGCAGAATCCCAACCGCGCCTTTCTGTGCCAGGCTCCGCAAAACATCATCCCCGTGAATATAGTCAACTTTACCCGGCCACCTGTCCAGATAATCATCCAGGAATTCCTGTACACTGCCTACTGTCAAGGTGCGATTCGGATGTTCAATGACGATTTCCCGTTCCCCGGCCGCTGTCACAATCCGGAAGCGCTGCGGTTTGCCATTTCCCTTGCAGGAAGCGGCATATTCTTTGAGCTCTTCGATCATCCCATCCGGATCCGGGACCGACACCGCACGATGGATCGCCTCAAACTTTAAAGAGGGATCGTGGAGATTGTTCAGTTCGACCAGCGCGAACCGTGCGGGGTGGGTTTTCTGTTCTTCCGGCGAGAGAAAATCCCGGATGTTTTCCCAGCATTCCCGCGCCGCTGCCAGTGAATGGTTGCCATCGCCGACAGCATACAGCAGTACCGGTGCGTCCGGCGCCTGATACCGCTCTGCAAACGCGGCCGGATCAGCGAGCGAACGCAGCGCATCCTCGATTACCGCGTACATGCCCTTTTCCACCAGCCATCCGCGCAGATGTCCGCCGCCCATCATCAGATCAAAATCATAAAGTTTCTGAAAGCTGTCTTTTTGTCCGGCAATCGGCTCAATTACAGTCTTTTCCGCATCATCGAGCAACACCAGAACATGCGGAAGCTCCAACGGGGCGTGCTCCCTGATCTTCACTCTGGCCGGAATTCGAGCCAGTACAGTCCCTTCGGTTGCCCGGACCAGCGAACCGGAGCCTTTACGGTAATCATACTGCTCCAGATCCAAAAGTCCCAAAAGCCCTTTTCGCACTGAACCATCGTGCAGTGTCCTCTCCACATAAAAAATTGAATCCGGATAACTGCGGAACAAGTTCTTTTTCAAATCCTTTTCCATAAAGGCATTGATCTGCGCGATTTTTTCATTAAAATCTATCTTTTCCAGAAACGCTTCCGGAAAGATCAAATCAGCAGCAGAAGGGTGTCCGGCTGTCTGTTCCGCCACCTGGTGCCAATATTCCGGCTGGGAGGTGAACTGATCGCACGCAACAACGCTCCATTTTCCCAAGTCGCACTCCGGCAGCAGAATTTCGCCCGGTTGAAATCCAATGTTTGACATGATATTCGTCCTTTCTGGTACTAACGGCCAATAACAGGTATAGTATAGCACCTTTTGCAGGAATTGTCATGCATTTTTTGTACTTTTTCCGATTTTTTTCAAATTTGCCGAACCAGAGTTGTAGTTTCGCCGCATTTGTGGTATCATAATATGGATAGTAAATTGCCATAAGGAGATGATTTCATGACAGATGTCTGCATTATCGGTGCCGGAACAGCCGGGTTTTCCGCCGCAATTTACGCAGTCCGAGCCGGCCTTTCGGTAAGATTGCTGGAAAACAGCATATTCGGCGGACAAATCGTCTATACGCCCGATGTAGATAATTATCCCGGATTACCGGGAATTTCCGGCGCAAATTTTGCCATGAAAATGTTTGAGCACGCATCCAAGTTTCATGTGGAACCGGAAACGGTCACTCTGACCGGCTGTGATCTTTCCGGTCCTGTTAAAAAGCTGTTTACAGATACCGAAACCATCGAATGCCGCAGTGTGATCATTGCAACCGGCGCATCTCACCGCAAGCTGGGTTGTCCCGGCGAAGAGGAGTTTAGCGGGCGGGGTGTTTCCTATTGCGCCACCTGCGACGGAATGTTTTTCCGCGGAAAAACCGTTGCGGTCAATGGCGGCGGAAATACGGCGCTGGAGGACGCGCTCTTTCTTTCCAACAACTGTGAAAAAGTTTATCTCATTCACAGACGAGAAGGCTTTCGGGCTGATGCGGCCAATCTCAATGCGATGAAAGCCCGGGAGAACATTATCCCGGTCCTCAATTACACTGTAAAAGAAATCCAGGGCGGCGATCATGTGGAAAATCTTCTGCTCGCCAGTACAACCGGTGCAGAAGACCGTGTTCTCCCAGTTTCCGGATTGTTTGTCGCCATTGGATTCCATCCCAACACCGAACTATTTGAGGGACAACTTACATTGGAAAATGGCTATATCAAAGCAGGAGAGGATTGTAAAACCAATATTCCGGGCGTTTTCGCAGCAGGCGATGTCCGCACCAAGGAAGTGCGTCAGCTCATAACCGCTGCAGCTGATGGTGCGGTTGCAGGTGTTCAGGCGGCAAAATTCCTGGCCTGATTTTCCGGGAGTATCCCACCACAAGTTGGGCATCCTGTTAAAGCGGCAAACGCCGCAAAAGGAGGATGCACATGTCTTCAAAAAAGAAACGCCGAACAATCACACCGGAATCCATCACCAATCCCCTGACAAATTACCGGATTACCAGTCAAAACGGTTCCCAAAAGCTGGAGCTCCCCCTTCGGGATGTTATCCGTATGCGGGAATATGAGATGGAAAACAAGCTGTAATCGGAAAAACGTAAAAACCGCCCAACCCCGGGCGGTTTTTTCCAAAAGCGAGGCATCTATGAAAAAAATCCTAAAATTTCTGACCTCCCGACTGGTTGTCGTCAGTGTTCTAATCCTGCTCCAACTGGCAGTCTTAATATTTTTACTCACTCTTCTGCAAAATTACTCTTTTTATTGCTATATCGCAATGGTGGCACTCAGCTGGATACTGGTCTTTTACATCCTTTCCAAACGGGACAACCCTATGTACAAACTCGCCTGGATCATCCCGATTCTTGCGGTCCCTGTTTTTGGAGGTATTCTTTATCTGATCTTCAGCAACCACAACATTTCCCACAAACTCCGGATGGATGTAAGGGATCTCATCGATCGTTCCCAACCGCTCTCCGCGCAAAATCCGGCTGTTTTGGAAGAGATTGCGGCCGATCCCGCTGCCGAACGTCAATCGCATTACATTCGGAATACCGCTCACTATCCCATTTTCGGCAACACGGCTACCACCTATCTTTCCCCTGGCGAAGAAAAACTCAAAGCACTCTGCCGGGAGCTTGAAAAAGCAAAGAAATTTATCTTTCTGGAATATTTTATCATTGAACCGGGTATCATGTGGGATTCGGTTTTAAAAATCCTCACAGAAAAAGTAAAAGAAGGGGTGGATGTCCGGCTGATTTACGACGATATGGGCTGCATCCAAACTTTACCGCCTCGTTCGGACCAAACTCTGCGGGAAATGGGGATCCAAGTTGCTGTCTTCAACCCGTTCCGTCCGGCTTTGGACATCCTGATGAACGACCGCGACCATCGGAAAATCTGTGTCATCGACGGGAATGTCGGCTTTACCGGCGGCATCAATCTGGCCGATGAATATATCAATGTGAAAAAAATCCATGGTCATTGGAAAGACGCTTCCATTTTGCTTCAAGGTGAAGGTGTATGGAACCTTACCGTCATGTTCCTGCAGGTTTGGGAAGCACTGACCGGCCAAAAGGAAGCCTACGAACGATATGCTCCACCCCGGCAGTTCTACAGCCGGGATGGCTTTGTCCAACCTTTTGCGGACAACCCTGTCGATGACGAACTGACCGGTGAAAACATCTACCGCAATCTGATCCAGTCGGCAACAGAAAATGTTCATATCCAAACGCCGTATCTCATCCTCGACCACGAAATGACGACAACCCTTTGCCTTGCCGCAAAAAGCGGTATTCAGATCCAAATTGTCACTCCGCACATCCCGGACAAATGGTATGTCCACGAGGTAACGCGCGCGAACTACCGTCAGCTGATCGAAGCCGGAGTAGAAATTTATGAATACACACCCGGCTTTCTTCATTCCAAAATCGCCGTCGCGGACGGCAAATATGCGGTTATCGGCACGGTTAACTTTGATTTTCGCAGTTTCTATCTCCACTTTGAATGTGGAACCTGGCTCTACCAGTGCAGCGCTATCCAGAGCATGGAACAAGACTTTGAACAGATTCTCGCCGTCTCTACCAAAATCCGGCTGGAAGATTGCAAAATCCCTTGGTATCGGGTTCCGGTGCGCGGATTCCTGCGGCTCTTCTCCCCCCTGATGTAAAATAGGAGAATAGAAAAACAGCCACGGCTTTACAGTCGCGGCTGTTTTTTCCTATTATTCTGTTTTTGCAGCCACCAACAAATACCGATGAATCCGGCCTTCGATGCATCCGTTCTGTTCCAGAATACGCTGTGCATCCAGCAATCTTTCCCGACAGTCATCCACCGAAAAGCCGATAAACTCCCACTCGATAATGCGGGCAAACCAGACAAGCGCTCCCACATCAAAGAATTTTATGGGACGGAAACATTCCTGTGCATCCAAAATTTCAAATCCGGCATCACAAAACCGTTTCCAAACCTTTTCAAGGTATTGTTCGGGAAACGGGAGTTCCATTTTTCCCAGCAAAAGCTCCACCAGTTCCCGGTCATTCTCAGCGCCTACCTGCTCGGTAATAAAAAGGCCACCGTTTTTCAGTACACGGCGGATTTCTTCCACACAAAAATCGCCGTGACGATTGATAACAATATCAAAGGTGCTATCCGCAAAGGGAAGGACCTCATTTGCATCGCCGGGACGGAAATCAATCCCAAGCGGAAGCAGCGTTTTGTTGCATAGCTGAACATTCGGCGGATACGCTTCGGTTGCACTCGTATGAACATACGGATGATGAAGCGACAACAAAAACTCTCCCCCGCCGGTATCCAAATCCAATAGCTTCATCTCCGGTCGAAGGTAATGCCATATGACATCCCGATAATTCCACGGTAAATCCGTTTCTTCGGTATACCGGCCTTCGATGGGGGAAAAATCCCATCCCCGGATATGCGCGGCACGCTCTACTTCTTTCCAGTAATACAACAGTTCCTTTTCATTCATGATAACTACTCCTGTCTTGATTATTTTCTTTCAAAACAGGTGCAGCCAACTGACAGCACGATGAAAATAGGCTCGATACAATCTGCTGCCAGATTTACGACTGCACCGAGCAGTTATCTCGCATAATTCCCATCACAGAGACTCACCGCCTTTCCGACGGATATTCCGAAAATTTACCAATCAAATTCCATCAGCTTGCCGTTGAGCATCCATCGGGACGGACAGCGATTGTAGAGCCAATCCAGCGGTTCTCCCGGCTCAATGGGCTGTGCTGCCTTGGCAAACGCCTCTTTCAGCGCCTTTTTCTGTTCTGCACCGATTGCAGCCTTTTCCGCCGACACAAAGAGCGGTGTTCCGCTTTCAGCCAACAAAGCGAGCCACTGACGGTTCTTTTCCCAGCTCACCGCAGTTGTCAGCCCCACACAGTCGCCGTCCGCCGCAAAAAAAGTCCCCTGCTGCGGCATCCGAAACGCAACCGTGTTGATGCCCATCTTGCGGGTGCGGAGCCAGTCACGACCACTGGTATCATCACCGCAGCGCTGGATGTCAAAGATTCCGGCAGCAAGATGACCAACCGTGTTGCAGCCAATGATGGAAATATTCCCCGCTCCCTCGCGTAAAACCGTATAAAGCCGGCGAATCACCTGTGCAGTAGTCAAGTCCCGACGCGAAAAATGCCAGCCACCATTGGTCAGGTCATCCTCCATCCAAGCGCCCCATCTGCCAAAGATGTCATAGGTGGAGAAATCGTGCTTGACCAGCTCAAAGCCCCATTCGGCCAGCCGGTGGATATCGGCGCGGACAATCTCCAGCACATCGTCGCGGCTGGGATCCAGCACGGTGCCGCCATCCGCAATTTTTAACTTCCACTCCATCGGCACATCCCGCATGGTCAGAAGCGGACGGAACCAAATGCCGGGTTTGACACCTTCTGCCTTGATCCGACTAGTCAGATCGGCCATTCCGGCGGGGAACTTATAGTTGGAAGAATCCCAAGGACCGCCATTGCAGTCGTTATTTCCCCAGCGGCATTCCTGCCAACCGTCGTCCACCACCATAAAGGGGCGGTTTTCATTGCCATCAGCCCAGTCTGCCACCCATTTGGCGTGTTCCATAATCAGCTCGTCCGAATTGTGCCCATAGGCAGTGTACCAGTCATTTCCGCCGTATACAGGCTGCGCAGGAAGCACCGGATACTCACACATTTGGGCGCAGAAAGCCCGCGCTGCCGCAAACGGACGCTCGGAACTGACCATCTGTACCAACTCGCAGGCGCAGAGAGTTTTTCCATCCAGCTCCACACCATCGGTACCAGCACGAAGGTCAGCACTCAGGATCAATTTTTTCTGCTCCTCCCGGAAGCTGACAAAAGCATTCGGCCCCGTTTTTACACCGTAGCCATAGACCAACTCGCCATCGTATACCAGGGTGTACCACGGCAGAACTCGTTCCGGTACAATCCCCCTCCATTCGAGATCGCCATAGCCGCGTTCCCAGTGGTCGCCGAGAATTTTCACCGGCCGGTCCAGTTCTTGTGGCCAGCTCAGTTCCACCCGGAACACCGGTTGCCCCGCTGAAACATAGAGCGCATCATTCTGGAGCCAAACTGCGATATCGGCATACCGGTATTTTTCCCCGTGCAGCTCCATTGTCTGCCATCCGGAACCGGTCTGCACCCGCACAATCGAAGGCGCTTCCCGAAAATCAGCCATTCTCATTTCTCATCATCCTCCGGGCGGTTCTTACCGCAAAAACCTTTTAGATACATGTCAATGCACTTGGAAACCACCTTGACTGCTTCCTCCGCATTTTTTACTTCGTCCACTGCGGTTTCTTTGTGTTCCAACGCCTTGTAAACCTTGAAGAAATGAGTCATTTCGTCAAAAATATGGGGCGGCAGCTCACGGATGTCATGGTAGACATTGTAGGTGGGATCGTTGAACGGGATAGCAATAATTTTTTCGTCATCCCGGCCGTTATCGATCATTTTAATCATCCCGATCGGATAGCAGCGCACCAGTGTCAGCGGCTCCAGCTCCTCGGAACAGAGCACCAGAACATCCAGCGGGTCCCCATCGTCGGCATAGGTGCGCGGAATCAGGCCGTAATTGGCCGGGTAGTGGGTGGAAGTGTAAAGGATTCGGTCCAGAATAATAAAGCCTGTTTCCTTGTCCAACTCATATTTCTTCTTGCTGCCTTTGCTGATTTCAATCACCGCGATAAAATCGTTTGGATGGATCCGATTCGGGTTCATGTCATGCCAGATGTTGCTCATATCGTTACTCCTTTCAGAATCAGCGGTTCCACCGCCAACATTATGATGAGATACAAAATATTAAAGAAGGTAAAATATCCAAAAAAGCGTCCCGGTTTTGCATTTTTCGCCCGCGCATACAGGCGGAAAGAGATCAGGCTTGCCATTGAGGCAATCAGCGTCCCCAAACCGCCGATATTCACACCGGCTAACAGCCCACGCCACTCATCGGTAAAACCGGAAAGCATCAGCGCCGCCGGAACATTGCTGATGACCTGGCTTGCCAATGCGGAAACCACCAGCTCCCGCCCGTCCATCAATCCGGAAAGCCAGCTCTGGATCGCCGGGATGTTGCCCAAATTTCCCACCAGAATGAAAAAGAAAACAAAGGTAACAAGCAGGCTGTAGTCCACCCGGCGGAAAACCGGACGCGCCGCAAGAAGCAGAGCAAGCAGAACAACTCCCAACACCAGCAGCCAGGAAAGAATATGAAAAACTGCCAGCAAACAAAACAGGAACATTCCGCCGAAAAACAGCGCCTGTTTTTTGGAAAAAACAATCTGCTCTCCCGCAAAATTAGAAGTTTTTGCCGGAATCCGGCAGAGTGCCATCCCCGCCGCAATCAGAACAAATCCCATCAGGCATATAGGAACCGTAACCGCAAAAAATCCCGCAGCCCCCATTTCATACCTGTAATACAGATAGAGATTCTGTGGGTTGCCAAACGGCGTGAGCGCACTCCCCAGGTTGGCGCCAATGGTTTCCATCACCACCGTGAGGATCAGCGTCCGTTCCCCCGCCGTTTCAAGCAGCAGCACCGTCAGCGGCACAAAAGTAATCAGCGCCACATCGTTTGTGATAAACATGGACAGCACAAAACAGGCTGTCACCAGCAAGAAAGAAAGCCGTCGGATTGTACCTGCCTTGCGAGCCAGCGTGTGGGCAAGCGAATGGAACAGCCCGGCGCCGTTTAAGCCAGCAACCGCCGCCATCAGGCAGAACAGGATGCCGAGCGTCCGGAAATCGATGTAAGAGATGTATTCGGCGGATGGCGGCACAAAAAACATGGATATCACCGCCAAAACGCCTGCAATGACCAAAACCGGTTCTTTTTTAACAAATGGTACAAACTGGGCTGCGGCTTTCCGCAGCCAGTTCCCCAGCGGACGGTCGGTCCCATTCCGCCCCGCTTTTTGTTGATTCATGGTGTAACCTTCTTTTATGATTGATCTTTTCCCGCCCGCATCGAGCGCCGGAAAACACTCGGATTACAGCCCGCATACTGACGGAAGCACTGCGCAAAATGATAGGAAGAACTATAGGAAAGCTGCTTGCCGATCTCTTTAACCGGAAGGTTTGTTTCCAGCAGCAGATCACAGGCGCGCTGCATCCGCACCCCGCGGAGATACTCCATCGGAGAGGTCCCGAAATGCGCTTTGAAAATGCGGATCAGATAGAATTTTGACACACCGATTGCAGCGGAAAGCTCTTCCAGCGAAGTTTCCCGCTCGATGTGTTCCAGCAAATATCGCTTTGCACGCTCCACATGCTGCCGCTGCGCTCCATAACAGAGATTTGCCGACACAATCCGGCAGAGTGCAAGCTGCAGACTGGCTGAAGCTTCCAACAGACGCATCAGGTCCTGCCCCTCAGCCAGAACGGTCAGCACCTGTTCCAGCAGCGGCAAATTCTCCCGGATATTCTGGCGGAGGATCATGCCGTTCCCTTCAATTTCCAGTTTTTCCCGCAGAAAATCAACCATTTTCCCTGCAAAACTAATCCACAAAAGGGACCAGGGATGCTCCGCCGAAGCGCCATACACATGGACAGAGCCAGGCATCAGTAATACCGCTTCCCCACTGGAAACCAGCATCACCTTTCCGTCGATCTCGGCAAAACCCTGTCCTGCCGTACAAAAAAGCAGCAGACAGCTGTCGCCGGCCGGCTGCTCCATATACTGTCCGGCTGCACGGTCAAAATACCCAGCAAGCCGCACCTCCACATTCTGCAAAAAGGGGATATCTCCATCCGAAGCAGGCGCAACCAGCACTCTGGCATTCTGTTCCATACAATCACCCCCAAAATTGCCTTTTCTTTCATTATACACCGTTTTGGCAATATTTTTCAAGGGATTTGCAAATTTTTGGATAGAAAGATTAAAAACGGATGCTGATTTCCCCGCTGTTCAGCGCTGCGATGCTGCCGTCTTCCCGTCGGACCAGCAAGCATCCGGAATCATCCACATCCAGAGCAATTGCCGGGTAACTTTCCCGCAAGCCGCAGACTTGCACCTTCTGTCCCAGGAAAAAGAGGTCGTGGCGATACTGTTCCAGAAAGGAAGCGCGATTTTCCGGGAAGTGCTGACGGTAAAAGTACTTTTCAAAGTGGTCAAGCAGCGACGCCGCATAGTCGGCCGGGTCGACGGAAACACCGGTTTGCATTTTTACCGATGCCGCAATTTCCCGCAGTTCGGGCGGGAAATCTTCCGGATTATGAAGCAGATTCATTCCGATTCCCACCACTGCATAGGAAACGAGCCCGCTTTCCCCTTCCACCGAACATTCGGTGAGAATTCCGCAGATTTTCCGTCCGCCCAGGAAGAGGTCATTGGTCCATTTGATACCGGGACGCACCCCAGAGAGCTCCTCGATTGCATCTGCCGCAGCAAGCGCGGAAAGCAATGTCACCAGATTGAGGTCAGCAACCGAAATCTCCGGCCGGAGCAGAATAGTCAAATAGACACCGGTCCCGGGCGGCGACACAAACGGACGGGAAAGCCGGCCGCGGCCGCTTGTTTGTTCCTTTGCGATCACAACTGTCCCGTTTTCCGCCCCCTCTGCAGCAATCTTTTTCGCATACAGATTGGTGGAGTCTACGGTATCCAGAAAACAGATATTTTTCCCCAAAATGTCCGTTTTCAGCCGGCGTTCTACCTCATAAGCCGAAAAAACCGGCTGTTCGTACAGGCAGTAGCCTTTGTTAGCTGCCGGCTCAATCTGATACCCTTCCTGCTGCAAAGCTGCAATCTGCTTCCAGACGGCAGTACGGGAAACCCCCAGCTCCGCCGCCAGCTCCCCTCCTGACACCACCGCGCCCGGATTTTCCCGCAGCCGTTCCAAAATCCGGTATCGGGTTGGCATTGACATGAAAAACACCCTTTCCATAAAAAAGGGGGAGAAACCTCTCCCCCTTTGACATTGTTATTCCCATTCTATTGCGGAAATCCCGCTGATAACACGCCGATACTCTGTTTCCACTTCCGCAAACAGCGGATGAATGCGGTTGGTTTCGCCGCTGCGTACTACATTGACCAGCTCTGCGCTTTTTGTAAAAAGTACAGAAAAACCAAGATTCCCAGCTACACCCTTGAGTGTATGCGCCGCTGTTTCCACCGCAGAAAAGTCATCAGATTTCACAGCATTCTGAAGTTTTTCAAAGGTAGGATCCTGTGGGAATTTCTGGAGAAAACGCCGGTAGAGCGCGCGATTCCCCGAAAAACGCTTCAAGGTTTCTTCCACATTCCAACCCAGCATCTTCTCCGCGTCTTCTATCTTCATACACATTCTCCTTTGGAAAAAACAAATTCTCTTTCTATTATACCATATCGGAATCATTTTTTCCATAGAAGTCTGATATTTTCTTTCAGCAGGTCCTCCGCAAAACCGATTACTCGTTTTCGATACCCAGATAATGCAGCACGAACTCCGAGAAAATGGAGTTGGACCAGGCAAACCACGGACGGGTAAACTGTGTAGGATCGTCCACAAAGACGCCTTCGTGCATATAACCGGTGTCCGCGTCGGTGCTTTCCAACATATCGATCAGCGCATCCTGTTCCGCACGGTCGTTGGAGGTGAGCCCCTGCATCGAAAGCGCAATGTGCCACACATAACGAGGCGGTGTATGCGGACTGCCTACACCCTTCATTGCGGTTCCTTCAAAGTAGAAGGGATTTTCCTTACTCAGAACATAGCGGCGAGTATTCTGGTAAATTTCGTCGTCAGCGCTGCACCAACCAAGATACGGGATGGAGAGCAGGCTGGGAACATTCGCATCGTCCATCAGCGTGTAGTTGCCCATACCATCGGTTTCATAGGCATAGATTTTGCCAAATTTTTCATGCTCATACACACCGTATTTCCGGATACCCTCGTCGATTTCCGCTTTCATGGCGAGTGCTCTTTCCGCAAACACTTCATCCTTCCATACTTCGCGGGAAATTTCCGCCAGATAGCCCAGAACAACGGACGCAAACATATTGGACGGCACCAGATATCCGTAAACACAGGTATCGTCGCTGGGACGGAACCCGGACCAGGTCATGCCGGTAACAGCTACCGGCGCACCTTTGCCGTCATGGCTGATGGTGTCAGTTACCGGGCAATTTTTCCGAATGAAGTAATAAGGCGAATTTTTGCAGTGATCCTGCTCGGTTTTCCACAGATCCAGCACAATTTCCGCCGATTTGCGGAAAGAATCGGTAAAGCAGCCGGTGCGGCCGGTCGCTTTCCAGAACAGCCAGGAAAGCTGGAACGGATAGCAGAGCGAATCGATTTCATATTTGCGTTCCCATACCCAGGGGCCCTGCGGCGGATCATCCCGTTCCCAGCATTTGTTATTGTCGGTCTCGTTAAACGCGTTGGCATAAGGGTCGATCTGAATGCAAATCATCTGCCGGGCAATCAGTGCCTCTATCAGTTCGGCAACCGGTGCGGATTTTTTTGCGGCGCCGATATAATGGCGGACCTGCGCGGAGGAATCCCGCAGCCACATTGCCGGAATATCTCCGGTAAAGACAAAAGCGGAACCATCTTCCAGATATTTGGTGGTGGTTGCCATGGTATTCGGATAGCAGTTGCGGAAAAGTTGCGCCAGCTTGGGACGGTCTTTCAATCGGTCACAAACTTCTTCAATCACGGGATTCAGTTCTTCGAGCGGTAAGGATTTGCTCATCAATATCCCCTCCTGTTTAAATTATTACAGCTATATTGTAACGAAAAAAACAGAAAAAAGCAAGAGATTTTTACTGTTTCCGGGGAGAATGCCGGTAATTCTGCCAGAATTTTATCCCCATCGGATGCTTACTTTCTTCCCACTCCTCGCTTGCTTCCAGCAGCTCCCCACGCAGCCGTTCAAGTATCGGTGCATATTCCGGAAGTCCGGCAAGGTTGTGGGTTTCAAAGGGATCTTCCTCCAAATCAAAAACAAAGGTGGAACAATCCTTTTCTTCCGGTCCAACCGCGTATTCAATCAGCTTGTATCGCTCTTCCTTGATTCCCCGGATCAGGTTGTCAAAGGCAAGATAGAGCCGGTCGCGGTGCTTTTCCCCGCCGGAAAACAGATGAGCAAAGCTCTTTCCGTCCACCGATTCGGGCACCGGGATGCCGCAGAGGCTGCACAGTGTGGGGAAAATATCGTACAAGTAAACATAAGCGTCGGTCTGTTCCCCTTTCGGGATTCCAGGACCTGCCATTATCAGCGGCACCCGGACACTGTGGTCAAAAATGTCCTCCTTACCCATGAAGCCGTGCTGTCCCAGCGAAAGTCCATTGTCCCCGGTAAAGACGATGATCGTATTGTCTGCTTCTCCCGATTCTTCCAGAGCATCCAGTAAACGGCCGATTTCGAAATCCAAGTGGGAGATCATCCCGTAATATTCCGCAATGTGGCGGCGGATCTCGTCCGGATTCCGCGGATAAGCCGCCAGGTGTTCATCCCGGAAAAGCATCAGCGGATATTCCATCGAGATGGTTTCCTGAAAATTGGCAGGCAGCTCGATTTTTTCGGGATCATACATCTTTTTGAACTTTTCGGGCATCGTCCGGGGATCATGCGGCGCCAGATAAGCAAGATAAAGGAACACCGGCTTCTCCCCGCCCGCATGCTCCCGCAGCATCGAAATGGCGGTATCGGTCAGCAGTTCGCTGGAATGTTTGCCAGGTACAAACTCGTCACAGTGCTGCTCGATGATATGATTGTTGTCAAAGAAATTCACCACAAAATTGATGGTGTTGTCATACTGTCCGGAGGGATCGTAACGGCAGACCGGGACATTCCAATGATCCCACATTCCGCCAAAGAAGATGGAGCCGCCTGTTTCAAAGCTGCGGGCATAGGCGGGACAGCCATTGTGCCATTTCCCAATGCCGATGGTCTGCCAGTCATTTTGCCGGAATGCCTGCCCCATTGTGGTGTGGGATTCCGGAATATCCTGCCCTAAATCCTCCAGATGGAACAGATGCCGGCCAGTGTTGAGCATCGCACGGCTGGGCATACAGACAGCGCCGCAGGTACCGCTCGGGATATGAGCGCGCCGGAAAGCAGTCCCCCGCGCTGCCAGCCGGTCCAGATTCGGCGTCTGTATCGCCGGATTTCCCAGAGCATGGATGGTGTCAAAACGCTGGTCATCTGTGAGAATGAAAAGGATATTCGGCTTTTTCTGCATAAAAATCCTCCTCTAAAAATCAGTTTTTTGTAGATATAAGCAGTATAATCCCAGGTTACAGAATTGTCAAGCTAACGCGGCTTCGGATTTGCCGGAAAATGATTGACATTCCCGGAAAAACGTGATAAAATGAGAAAAACAAACGTAATGACGGGGAGAGTAGCCTTTTGACCGGGCTTTCAGAGAGTTTTCCTAAGGGATTTTTCCCGGGGCTGGAAGGAAAACAGGCGGCAAAAGAGGAAGGTAGCCCCCGAACGGCGCACCGAAGCGCATAGAATGCGTCTGAGACTGCGACAGGACCGCCTGTTACAGCGGAACGGTATAGAATGTACCGGCAGAGGCTCTGACTGTGAGGCCAGAGTAAACGGAAGTGGTAACACGAGATTGCTCGTCTTCCGGGGATTTCCCCGGAAGGCGTTTTTTCATACGGGAAAGGAGATTGTATGGCACTCGACGGCGCATATCTCCGCATGCTCAAACTCGAAATCGGACAAAATGCTGGACAGCATTTTCCAGCATAAGAAAGGAGTCGTTATGGCACTCGATGGCGCATACTTGCGCATGCTCAAACTGGAAATTGAACAAAATGCTGTTGGCAGCCGCATC